>JAFQVL010000052.1 GCA_017408045.1 Clostridia bacterium
CCACACCGCTTAGCGGAAGTCTACGCGGAGTATTCCGCTTCATAAGCGAAAAAACATACAAGAATGGGTAGTTGTATTAAAACGGACGAAAAAAGGCGGAAATTCCGCCTTTTTTTCATTTATTTTGCCTATGGCAAAAAAATATTTGCGTGAAACGCTTTCCTTTTTTATTTTTCTATGGTATAATAGAGGAGCAAAAAGCCGTTTCCTTTTTTATAAAAAAAGGAAGGGCGAAAAGGATAGGAGCAGAGAAAATGTCTGAAAACAACGAAACGATGAATGGCGTAGAAGAAGTAAAGGAAGGGGTAGAGGTTGTCGAAACGGCAACGGAAACGACGGAAACGCCCATGGAAAGAGAGCGCGTCGAGGGGGAATACGGCGCGGAGCAAATTCAGGTTTTGGACGGCTTGGAGCATATTCGTAAGCGTCCCGGCATGTATATTTCGTCCACCGACGCAAAGGGTTTACACCACCTCGTACACGAGGTTGTAGACAACTCAATTGACGAGGCGTTGGCGGGCTATTGTACCCATATCGAGGTCATTTTAAATCCCGACGGCAGCTGTACCGTACAGGACAACGGCCGTGGTATTCCTACGGGGATTCACCCCAAGGAAGGGATTTCGACGCTGGAAGTCGTGTTTACAAAAGTAAACGCAGGCGGTAAGTTCGGCGGCGATTCGGGCTATAAGGTATCCTCGGGCTTGCACGGCGTCGGCGTTAAGGCGGTAAACGCGCTTTCCGAATGGCTGGAAGCAGAGGTACACCAAAACGGCGAAATCTACCGTCAGGTTTACCACCGCGGCGCGCCTGAAAAGAGCGTAGAAGTGGTAGGGACTTCCGAATTGACGGGTACGAGGGTCACCTTCCTTCCCGACAAGGAAATCTTCGAAACCACCCTCTTTGAATACGACAAGTTAAAGGGCAGACTTCGTGAGCTTGCGTACCTGAACAAGGGCTTGCGCATTACCTTGGAGGACACCCGTGAAGGGCAGGAGAAGAAGGATTCTTTCTGCTATGAAGGGGGTATCCGTTCGTTTGTAGAGGAATTGAATAAGAACCGCGAAGAGGTGCTGTTCCCCAACGCATTGTACTTCGAGGAAAAGCAGGACGACACCGTTTGCGAGGTGGCTTTGCAATACAACGACAGTTATAACGAAGTCATTTACAGTTATGCCAACAACGTCAACACGATTGACGGCGGTACGCACGTAGAGGGCTTGAAGCTGGCGCTGACCAAGGTCATTAACAACGTCGGCAGAAAGCTGAACATCTTAAAGGAAAACGACAAGCTTTCGGGCGAGGACGTGCGCGAGGGTATCACGGCGGTGGTTTCCGTAAAGCTCACCAACGCGCAGTTCGAATCGCAGACGAAGGATAAGCTGAACAACAGCTTTATCCGTCAGTTCGTCAACGAATGCGTATCGGACAAACTTGCGACCTTCTTGGAAGAAAACCCGACTGCGGCAAAGGAGCTGGTGCTTCGCTGTATCACGGCGCAGAAGGCGCGCGACGCGGCAAGAAACGCTAGAGAGCTCACGAGAAGAAAGGGTGTGTTGGGTTCTTCCACGCTGCCCGGTAAGCTGGCGGATTGTTCGGATAAGCGCAGCGAGCTTTGCGAAATCTATATCGTCGAGGGCGACTCGGCAGGCGGTACGGCAAAGACGGGCCGCGACAGACGTTTCCAGGCGATTTTGCCCCTTAGAGGTAAGATTTTGAACGTAGAAAAGGTGCGCCTTAACCGCGTTCTGGAAAACGAGGAAATCAAGAACATGATCACCGCGTTCGGTTGCGGTATCTTGGAAGACTTTGACGAGAGCAAACTCCGCTACGACAGAATTATCTCTATGACCGATGCCGACGTCGACGGCGCGCACATTCGTATTTTGCTCTACACCTTCCTGTTCCGCTATATGCGTCCCCTTATCGAGCACGGACACGTCTATGCGGCGAAACCCCCGCTCTACAAAGCGACCAGCAAGAACGGCAAGCAGGTAGATTACCTCTATTCCGAGGAAGAAAAGTTGGCTTACGAGGCGGCGGCAACGACGAAAGTGGAATACCAACGCTATAAGGGTCTTGGTGAAATGAACGCCGAACAGCTTTGGGAAACGACGATGAACCCTGAAACGAGAACGCTGGTGCGCGTAACCATGCAGGACGCTGCCGAGGCAGACCAAATGTTCACGATGTTGATGGGTGAAAATCCTGAATTGCGTCGTAAGTTTATTGAAGAAAACGCTTCCTTAGTTACGGATCTGGATGTTTAATAGGTGGAAAAATGGCTAAAAAAGAAACGAGTCCTGAATTGACCGAAGAATTTAAACAAAAATTAGCGATGACCAAAATGCTGGACATGGAAGTGGACGAGGAATTAAAGCGTTCCTTCCTTGCCTATGCAATGGCGGTAAACAAATCGCGCGCTATCCCCGACGTTCGCGACGGCTTGAAGCCCGTACACAGAAGAATTTTGTATGCGATGCACGAAATGGGCTTGTACAACGACAAGGGCTACAAGAAGTGCGCCCGTATCGTCGGCGACTGTATGGGTAAATACCATCCTCACGGCGACAGCTCGGTGTACGATGCGCTCGTCCGTTTGGCGCAGGATTTCACTATCAACGTACCCTTGGTAGACGGCCAAGGCAACTTTGGTTCGGTGGACGGCGACGGCGCGGCGGCAATGCGTTATACGGAAGCAAAATTGACGAAGGTTGCGGCGGAAATGCTGCGTGATTTGGACAAGGAAACGGTGGACTTCCTGCCCAACTTCGACGGCAGCGAGGAAGAGCCTACGGTACTTCCTGCAAGATACCCCAACCTGCTTGTCAACGGCGCGGACGGTATTGCGGTCGGTATGGCGACGAACATTCCTCCCCACAACCTTGGCGAGGTCATCGACGGCACGATTGCGATGATTGACAATCCCGAAATTACCATCGAGGAATTGATGGAATATATCCCTGCTCCCGATTACCCTACGGGCGGTATCATCATGGGCAGAAGCGGCATTAAAAACGCATATAGAACGGGTCAGGGCAACCTCATTATCCGTTCCAAGTGTGAAATCGAGGAATACGGCACGGGCGGCAATACGCGCAGCCGAATTATCGTCCACGAAATCCCGTATCAGGTGAACAAGGCAAACCTCATCAAGACGATTGCAGACATGGTAGGGGATAAACGCATTGAAGGTATCTCTGACATTCGCGACGAATCGGACAAGGACGGTATGCGTATCGTCATCGAAGTCAAGAAGGACGCGAATGCGCAGGTCGTTTTGAACACTCTGTATAAAAAGACGAAGCTGCAAATCTCCGACGGTATCATTCTGCTTGCGCTGGTGGAAAACGGCACCGAGCCGAAGACCCTCAACCTGCAGGAAATCCTTTCCCACTATTTAAACCATCAAAAGGAAGTCATCGTAAGAAGAACGAAATACGACCTTGCAAAGACGGAAAAGCAGGCACATATCTTGGAAGGCTTGGTGCTGGCGCTTGCCAACGTGGACGAGGTCATTCGTATCATCAAGGCTTCTGCGGATAAGAAAGCGGCGGTAGACGGCTTGACTGCGGCGTTCGTTTTGGACGAGGAGCAAGCAAACGCAATCCTCGAAATGCGCTTGCAGAGATTGACCTCGCTGGAAGTAGAAAAGCTGAAGGACGAATTGAACGGCTTGATGCTGCGCATCGCAGACCTGAAAGACATTCTTGCGAACGAGAGCCGCGTGCTTTCCATCATTCGCGACGATTTAACGGACATCAAGACCCGTTATCCTTCCCCCAGAAAGACGGAAATTTCCCTCGACTACGGTTCGATTGACGACGAGGATTTGATTGACAGAGAAGACGTTGTTATCTCCCTCACCCATTCGGGCTATATCAAGCGTTTGCCCGTTGCTGAATACAAGGCGCAGGGCAGAGGCGGCGTAGGCCTTACGGCGCATAAACCGAAGGACGAGGACTACGTAGAAAAGATGTTCGTGGCTTGCACGCACGACCCGATTTTGCTCTTCTCTTCAAAGGGTAAAGTGTATTCGGTAAAGGGCTACGAAATCCCTGAGGCGAACAGAAATGCAAGGGGCAGAGCGGTCGTAAACATCGTACAGCTTGACCAAGGCGAAAAAATCCAGACGGTATTGCCTGTGATTGCAAATAACGAGGGCTACCTCGTTATGGCAACGAGAAACGGCCTCATAAAGAAGACGTCGACGGCAGAGTTTGCTCGTATCCCTAAAAACGGTAAAATCGCAATCAACCTCTTGGAAGAGGACAGCCTGATTTCCGTACAGTTTGCAACCGGCGAAGACGAGATTTTGGTCGCTTCCAGAAAGGGTAAGTGTATTCACTTCTCTGAAAAGGACGTTCGTCCTACGGGCAGAGGCACGCAGGGTGTGCGCGCGCTCGACTTAAACGACGGCGATTATCTGGTCGATATGTTGGTGGTCGATAAGACGAAGGACATTTTCACGCTGACAGCGCAGGGCTTTGGTAAGCGTTCCTCGATTGAGGACTACCGCTTGCAGAACCGTGGCGGTAAGGGTATCAAGGCGGGCTTGTTCTCTGATAAGACGGGCGACCTTGTCAATATGAAACAGGTTTCCGACGAGGACGATATCATGATCATCACTACTGCCGGCACGATTATCCGTATGCACGCAGACACGATTAGCCGTATCGGGCGTTCGACGCGCGGCGTGAAGGTAATGAACGTCAAGAGTGGCGAAGTGGCTACCGTCGATATTACCGAGCGCGACGACGAGGCGGAAGTTGCTGCACCCGAAGAAACGGCGGCGGATCTTCCCCCTGAAGAGCTTGGCGTAGGCGCGGAAGACACGGTTGAAACCGTAGCGGAAAATAGTGAATTGTCCTAACGGACGTGAATTAAAACCTACGGTTTCGTGAATTGCGTTTTATAAAACGCGTGAATTGCAAGGCAAACGCCTTGCGTTATGGAAAAAAATCAAAAATCCCCTTGGCGAGAACCCAAGGGGATTTATATTATAAATTCTACCACAACGCAAACCATCGGTTTGCAATTCACGACGGTTATACCGTCAATTCACGCGAGCGTGCGAGCAATTCACGAACGCGTCAGCGTTCAATTCACTTTTTTGTTTTTCAACGCTTGCCAAAAGATAAAATATATGTTATACTAAAAGAACCAAAAACTCAAAAAACAAGGGGGCAGGTATGAAAATAACCTTAATTACGGGCGCGACGGGCGGACTGGGAAAAGCGTTTGCAAAGCTGTACGCGAAGGACGGAAACAATCTGTTGCTTTCGGGTACGAATGCGGAAAAACTTGCGGCGATGCAGGCGGAGTTGCAGGGGGAATTCCCCGAAGTAGCGGTGGACGTTTTTCAAGCCAATTTGACGGATAGGGCGGCTTGCAAAGCCTTATACGCATATGCGCAGGAAAAGGGCTACTTTGTCAACAACCTTGTAAACAACGCAGGGTTTGGCGATTGCAACGCTTTTGCGGAAATGGACGTGGATACCCAACTGAATATGCTGGACGTAAACTGCGCGGCGCTCTTATATTTTACCCGTATGTTCTTGACGGATATGCTGAAAAATGACGAGGGGCACATCATCAACGTTAGTTCGATGGCGGCGTTTATGCCTTCGCCCTATATGAGCACCTATCACGCCTCGAAGGCGTACGTTTTGTACCTTGGCGAAGCGATTGCGCACGAAATCCGCAAGACGAAGGTGCGCATCTTGACCCTCTGTCCCGGGCCGTTCGATTCGGGATTTGTCGGCAAAGCAGGCAATACCTTGACTTTCGAGAAAATCAAGCCGATTTCGGCGGAAAAGGTAGCGGCGTACGGGTATAAGAAATCGCAGAAAGGGAAACGAGTGGCGGTGGTTGGTTTTGGCAACAAGCTGACGACCTTCCTGCCGAGGATCTTCTCCAGAAAATTCGTCACGACGGTGGCGGCAAGTACCACGAAAAAGGAAAAATAATAGGAAAATCGTAGAGAAAAAGCTTGGCAAAAAGCCAAGCTTTTTTCTTTATGAGAATAGGTTAATCCGCAGGATTAAAATATATCCCTGCGCATACGCTTAGGAATGTATGTGTGTCTCGCGCCGACGGCGTGCTTGGATGAACCATATCCCCCTTTGTCTGTTGCTACGGCAACGTTCCTTGCTTAAAAAAACACCCCCTTGGAATTATGCAAGCATATTCCGCAGGGGTATTATTTTTTATGCTTGTCTTGCTACGCAAGACAGGCGGGATTCCGCAGGATTAAAATATATTCCTGCGCGTACGCTTAGGAATGTATGTGTGTCTCGCGCCGACGGCGTGCTTGGATGAACCATATCCCCCTCTGTCCGTTGCTGATGCAACGTTCCTTGCCTAAAAAAACACCCCTTTGGAATTATGCAAGCATATTCCGTAGGGGTATTATTTTTTATGCGTGTCTTGCTACGCAAGACAGGGGGATATGTTTAATCCGCAGGATTGAACATATCAAAAAACCGTATCAAACCGCCGGACATCGGCAGCGCCGCTTGGATGATGATAATCAGTAATAGATACTGTGGCAGATTGAACGAAATTTCCGACCAGCCTTGGAAGATGAATCCTGCAAAGAACTCAACGCTGACGGCGAGAATACACAAGCCTAACGATACCACGTACAATACCGTTCTCCAAACGTTAAACGGCTGACAAATTCTGAACAGCATTACAAGACCCGTGCAGGTCAATACGAGCATCATAATCGCATCGTAGGTCAACTTGGCAATCTTGATTGTTTCCTCTGATTCGTTGTTGACAAATCCGAAGTGGGTTGCCAAATTGGGGATTTGACTGATAACGTATACGGAGAAGATACACAGCCCCATCGTTAGCGCGCCCGGTAAGGCTCGGCTGATGACGAAGGGAATGAACTTACCCTTGACTCGTTCGGTATTCGGCTGCAGCGACAATGCCAAGGAGGGCACGGCGCTGACAAACATTTCGTACAGCATCATATTGCTCGGCTTGAAGAAGTACTGCGTCTTGACCAAAATACAGGTAAACGCAAGCAGAGCAGTCAACAGCGTTTTCATAATGTATAGAGCGGCGGATTCCTTGATATTATTGATAACCCGTCTACCCTCGTAAACAATCTTCGGCATCGAGCCAAAATTGTTGTCCTGCAACACGAGGTTGGAAACATTCTTTGCCGCTTCGCTGCCCGAGGCAACGGAGATTGCGCAATCGGCGTCTTTCATCGCTAAGATATCGTTGACGCCATCGCCCGTCATGGCAACGGTATTCCCTGCCTTTTTGATGGCGCGGATGAGGATTGCTTTTTGTTCGGGGGTAACGCGACCAAACACGGTGTATTCGTTGGCGGCGTTTTCCACCTCAATTTCCGATAAGCCTTCTAAGGAGATGAATTGCGAAGCGTTGCGAATGCCTGCTCGGCGAGCAACCTCTGCAACGGTTACGGGGTTATCACCCGAAATCACCTTGACGGCAACGTCGTTTTCTTTGAACCATTTGATGGTTTCCACCGCGTCGGGACGGATATTGTCCGCCAGCGTAATCAAGCAGACCGCACGCAGAGCGTGGGGAATCTTCTCGCCGACAATCGGGGATTGCGAATGCGCCAGCGCCATTACGCGTAAGCCCATCTGTGCGTACTGTTTTACCAGTTTATCCACCTTTGCAGGCATCGGCTTTAACACGAATTCAGGCGCGCCGAGTACGAACGTGCCGTGCTCGCCAAAGGTGACGGCGGACAGTTTTCTCTGGGAAGAGAAAGGCACGCGCGCGGTTGCGCTCATCGCCATGGAGAGCCCAAAGCGTTCATGCAAGGCAATCGAGGTTTGGTTGTTGTCGTCTAAAGACGCCAGCATCGACCCCAAAATATCGTCCATGGAAAAGGGGGTGGGATTGTTGAGCAGAATACAATCGCTCACCTTCATTCTACCGTCGGTAATCGTACCCGTCTTATCCAGGCAAAGCACGTTGACGCGCGCCAGCATTTCCAACGAGTACATATCCTGCACGAGGGTGTTGTATTTCGTCAGACGAATCATACCGAGGGACATCGCCACGGTGGTTAACAGCAACAGCCCCGAGGGAATCATACCCAAGACTACGGCGGCGGTGTTTTGTACGACCTCGCTCATACCCGTGCTTGGCTCGCCCTCGAACAGCATTTTGAAGAAGCCGCCGTTTTGCGCGATATGTTCAATACTTTCCGACCAAGCATAGCCCAGGTTATAGTGCGCTGCATAGTTGTTGAAGAACATCAGTACGGCAATGATGGGAATGGCAAAGCCAATAACCTTGATAAACGTCGTAATCGAGTTCATAATCTCCGACTTTGGACGTTTGTATGCCTTTGCTTTCGAGGTCAACTTGCTGATATAAGTATCTTCGCTGACCTTGTCGACGCGGACGATGATTTTACCGCTAGCGACGAAAGAGCCTGCGTATAACGGATCGCCCACGTCCTTTTTAATGGGGACGGATTCACCCGTCAGCAGCGCCTCGTTCAGCTCTGCCTGACCTTCTACGGCGATACAGTCGCAGGGCACTTGCTGTCCTGTGTGCAGGATGAGGATATCGTCCACGACGATTTCGTTGACGCCTATCTCCAGAGATTGTCCGTTTCGTATGACGTTCGCGGTGGATGAGGTGAGTACGGTCAGCCTATCAATCTTAATCTTCGCACGAATCTCTTGGAAAATACCCCAGAAGATGTTTGCGGCAAAAATGACCACGAACAGGTATTGACTGATGGGCGCGCGCGCAAGCAGCAAGAAGATGGCGGCAATCAACCCCAACAGGTTGAAGAAGGTGCAGATATTGCCTACGAAGATACTGCGATAGGTTTTGGAATACTTTTTCGCATCCTTGTTGTTCAAGCCGTCAGCAAGTCGTTTTTCCGCCTGTTCGGTGGTTAAGCCTTGGTTAGGGGCAGGGGAATACCGTTCGTATTCTTTGCGCTGTTCCTTTTTCTTTTTGCCAAAGCCGAAGGGAGATCCTTTCTTGCTTTCCGTTTCACTCTCCTGTGTAGCGTCGGCGGGTTCATCCACCGTCAAGAGGGTCGGCCTTTTCTTTTTTTTCTTTGTTTCTTCGGTGGGCGTCAAGGATTCCTTGTCGTCCTTCCGCGGTTTCTCGTTCAATTTCCTACCTCCCCGCCGAACCTTCGGCGTGTGTCTTTAAACTGACAAGACTAATAGGTTCAAGTCTTGTCAGTTTATGCTATTATACCATAAACGCATAGGAAAAAACAAGGTTTTTGCGAAAAATTTATGCAATTTAATAAGATGTAGGGGTAAATCATTGATTTTTTTGAGGGAAAGTTGTATAATAAGGCGGAAATAACAAATTGAGGTAAAAAACCGATGATTGATATTCAACTCATTCGTACGAATCCAGAACTGGTGCGCGAGAACATTCGCAAAAAATTTCAAGATAAGAAGTTGCCTTTGGTCGACCAAGTTTTAGAGCTGGACGCAAAACGTCGTGCCCTCATTCAAGAAGGGGACGCGCTGCGCGCGGCAAGAAACACGTTGTCTAAGCAGGTTGGCATGCTGATGAAAGCAGGCGATAAAGAGGGCGCAGAAAAAGTAAAGGCGCAGGTAAAAGCGGATGCGGATCGTCTGGCGGCAATTGAAACGGAGAGCGCGGAGGTCGAGGCAGCGCTGAAAAAAGCCATGATGGCAATCCCGAACATCATCGCAGACGACGTACCTTTGGGCAAGGACGATGCGGAGAACGTAGAGCTTGCGCGCTTTGGAGAGCCGACCGTTCCCGAATTTGAAGTGCCTTACCACCTCGATATTTTGGAAAAGTTGGACGGCATCGACGTCGATTCCGCGCGCCGTACTTCCGGTCAGGGTTTCTATTACCTGACGGGGGATATCGCTCGTTTGCATTCGGCGGTGTTGACGTATGCACGCGATTTCATGATTGACAAGGGCTTTACCTACGTAATTCCCCCTTATATGATCCACGGCGACGTCGTTTCGGGGGTCATGAGCTTTGACGAAATGGAAAACATGATGTATAAGATCGAGGGCGAGGATTTGTACCTCATCGGTACGTCCGAACATTCCATGATCGGCAGATTTATGGGTCAGATTATCGACGGCGCAACGCTGCCCCTCACGCTGACCTCCTACTCCCCTTGTTTTAGAAAGGAAAAGGGAGCGCACTGCTTAGAGGAGAGAGGTATCTATCGCATCCATCAATTTGAAAAGCAGGAAATGATCGTCGTTTGCCGCCCCGAAGAGAGCGACGAATGGTATGAAAAGCTGTGGAGCTACACGGTGGAGCTGTTCCGTTCCTTGGATATTCCCGTCCGTCAGCTGGGTTGCTGTTCGGGGGATCTTGCGGACTTGAAATATAAGAGCTGTGACGTCGAGGCGTGGAGTCCCAGACAGAAAAAGTATTTCGAGGTCGGCAGCTGTTCCAACCTCACGGATGCGCAGGCGCGTAGACTTTCCATTCGCTATAAGGACGCGGACGGAAAAACCAAGCTGGCGCACACCTTAAACAACACGGTGGTTGCCCCTCCCAGAATGTTGATTGCGTTTGTGGAAAATCACTTGCAGGCGGACGGCTCGGTGCGTATTCCCGAAGCGTTGCAGCCGTATATGGGTGGCAAAAAGGTGATCAAGCCTCAAAACTAAGGAGATAGCCGTTTCAAACCAAATTAAACCAGGTTTTGACGGCGGAAAATCCCCAAAATGTGCAGGATTTCCGCTTGCAATACGGACGGTATTCCTTCACAAAAATCCTTTCATTTAAGGTCTTTTACGCTCGTGAAAACTGCGTAGCACCTTAAAATAGGGATTTTGCGATGGATTTGGGCGGTGGCGACTGCCGCCGTATCGACATACTGCAAGGGCGCAAACGTCCTAAGACGCGAAAAATAACATTTTAAGGCTGGTTCAACTTGGTTTGAAACGGCTAAGAAAGACCGCACAAAAATGCGGTCTTTTTGGTGGCGAAAGGAATATGAAATACCTATTTTTCGACATTGAATGCGCAGGCGTATTCAAGAACGTGGCGAAGATTTGCGCGTTCGGGTATTGCCTCGTGGACGAACAATTTCATATTTTAGAAAAAGAGGATCTGCTCATCAACCCCAAGGGCGGCTTCCATTTGACCGACCGCAAAGGCACGCGCGGTCTTGTTTTGCCGTACGAATACGACAAGTTTAAAAAATATCCCACTTTCCCTGAGGTGGTTGACAAAATCCGTAGGCTGTTAGAGGATAAGGATACTTTGGTGGCTGGGCACGCGACGATGAACGACGTAAAATACTTGAATTTAGAAACGCATCGTTTCTCGTTGCCGTCCTTCCGTTTCTCGTTTGCGGACACACAGTTTTTGTATATGAACAAAATCGGGGACTTTTCCCGTCAATTCGGGTTGGGCACGATTGCGCAGGATTTGGGGGTGGAATTCACCGCTCACCGCGCCGTGGACGATGCCTACGCTACGATGAAGATTGCCGAGGCAATTTGCACAGCAGAAGGGGTGAGCCTGCCGCAACTTTTGGAAAAGTACGGCGTGCAGATGGGCAAGATTGAAAATTACGAAATCGAACAGACCACCTCGATATTGCACCGTCAGTACCAAGCGGATTTAATCAAACGCCGTGAGGAGCGCGAACAAAAACGGGCGGAAATCCACCGTTTTATTGACGTGGAGCGCCGTCGCCGTGATAAAAACGGGGCGTTGCGTGGCAAGCGATTTTGCTTTTCCCACCGTTTTGAGGAGGACACCGAGCAGGCAAAAGCGCTCGTTTTGCAGGCATTTGCAAAGGGCTGTTCTTACAGTTATCGCGCGGAGGAATGCGACTATTATATCGCCTACGACGGAGAGAGTGGCGCGCGCTTACAATCGGTTTTGAGTAGGGCAGGTACGAGGGTATTCACCCCCGAAGACTTTTTGGAGTTTTTGCAAAAGGCGTAAAAAGCAAAGGAGTGGCTATGGACAGACTTCCTAAGGCGTTTATTGAAAGAATGAAAAAACAGCTTCCCGAAGACGAGTGGGAGGCTTTTTTTGCCACCTATTCGGGGCAGCCCTATAAGGGAATACGGGCGAATATCTTGAAGGTGCAGCCGCAGACACTTGCGGAAATCTTCCCCGTTGGCGAGCCGATTGCATGGGAGAAAAACGGCTTTTATTACGAAGGTGAAAAGGTGGGGGCGCACCCCTATCATGCGGCAGGGCTGTTTTATTCGCAAGAGCCGTCCGCGATGTGCGCCGCGCCGATGCTCGGCGTAGAAAAGGGGGAGAGGGTGCTTGATTTATGCTCTGCGCCCGGTGGAAAAGGCACGCGACTTGCGGCGGACCTCAAAGGCGAGGGCTTTATCGTCCTCAACGAACCGATTTCCTCGCGCGCGAAAATCCTTTTGGAAAACGTGGAGCGAATGGGGATCACGAATGCCGTTGTGGTATGCGAATATCCCCCTAAGCTTGCAGGTAAGCTGCCTGGATATTTTGACAAAATCATGGTAGACGCGCCCTGCTCCGGGGAAGGAATGTTCCGCAAGAATGCGGACGAGGCGTTGTCGGAATGGAGCGAGGAGAACGTTGCCCTGTGCGCAAAGCGGCAAGGGGAGATTTTAGCCTGCGCGACGAGAATGCTTGCCGAGGGCGGAAGAATGGTGTATTCCACCTGCACGTTTGCGCCCGATGAGGACGAGGAGCAAACGCAAGGCTACCTTGCAAACAACCCGTCTATGGAGTGCTTGCGGGAAGAAAAGTTGTATCCACACAAGGTGGCAGGCGAGGGACATTATGCCGCTTTATTTTTGAAAAACGGTGGGGGCAGATGCGAGGCAAAGCCTTTTAAGGCGGTATGTACCCCTGCTGCAGCAAAGGTCTATCGGGCGTTTGAAAAGGAATGTCTGCAAGGATATTTTGCACGCAATTTACACGAGGTAAACGGCACGTTGTATGCGTTGCCTGAGGCGATCTTCGATTTTAAAGGTTTGAACGTTTTACGGGTAGGATTGAAACTTGGCGAGGTGAAGAACGGACGATTTGAGCCTGCGTACGCTTTGGCGATGGCGCTCAGAGCAGAGCAGGTAAAAAATAGGGCGGATTTCAGCGCAGACGATACGCGCATAAAAGCCTATTTTCGCGGCGAGGCGATTGAGCAGGAGGGCGCAAACGGCTGGTGCGCGGTGTGCGTAGACGGGTATCCCCTCGGTTGGGGAAAGCGCGTGGGCGGCGTGGTGAAAAACCATTACCCCAAACATTTGCGAAGACAATAGAGGGGAATAAAACTAAGTTTGCCCTTTTGGCAAGTGAAGTTTATTTCATAAGTGAAGTTATCCTACGGATAGTGAAGTTTCGCCTAACGGCGAAGTTATGGAAAAATAAAATCCATTTTACTTTTGCATTCGCAAAAACTTCACTGCGCATAGCGCAACTTCACTGAGTTTACCTCAACTTCACTTTTGCGCTTGCAAAAACTTCACAAAAAAAAGAGATAACCGAGCGGTTATCTCTTTTTGTTTTTCATTATGGACTTAGATTAAGCCCGTTTGTTGTAGGTTTTAGTCGTTTGCTTCCGTATCAGAGTTCTTCGCTTCGGGCTTTTTCGCCTTTGCAAATTTACGTCTGGGTCTGGAGCGTTCCGCTGCCTTTTTCTTGCTCCATTTTACCGTTTTACGAACGCCGATGATGACAAGGACTGCGACCAGTACGCCTGCTACTGCGAGCGAGGAAATCAGCAAGCCCCAGTTGGTTTCGTCCGGCTCGACTTCTTCATCAGGAGTAGAAGGAGTTTCATCCTCTTCGGGGTCAACGTCCACGGGAACGTTCTTTTCGTTCTGCGTGAAGTTTGCAAATACCTTGATGAGGTTGTAGTCTGCGTTTTCGTAGTACAGATAACTCAGCGTTTCCGCATATTCTTCCGAGGTGGAATCGTAATCGTCGTACTTGTTGCCGACCTTGTTTTCGTCCAAACTGCCGTCATAGCGCAGGAACTTCGCATCGTCGTAGAAACTGTATGCGTTGTACGTCAAGTTTCCGTTTGCCTTCAACGCTTCTTTCAAAGCGTCCTCGTCTGCATAGAGCAAGTTGCCTTGATCGTCCGTCAAAGTCAACAGGTAATCAAACGCGTCTTGTGCCAACGAGCCGAAAGTCGCCTCGTCTAAAGTAGCTGCGTTGCAGGTATCGAACATAACGTAGCTGCCTGCGGGGTTCTTCGTTTCGCCGTCGCGGCTGCCGCTCCAAACTTCTAAACGGAAGTTCTTTTCCGTGTCGCTATCTGCGCCCAAGTAGAAGGTAATCGTCTTCCATTCGCCGTTCGTATTGCCGACAGAAACCATAAGGTCTTTGTCTGCCACCGCCGTATAGCGAGGGGTAAGTCCGTCCACTTCGGAGAAGTCCTTAACCTCTACGGTCTTAGCAGGGTCTGCGTAATACTTGCCGTTTGCATAGTAGAATGCAACGCCGTCCAAGCCTACGCCGTTCCAAGCGTTGGTGTACGCGTATTCTACGCCGCCCTCTGCAACCAACAGGTCTTTGCCGTTCGTCAGGCGTTCGGTTGCGTCTGCCACGTACTGAGGATATGCTTGCAAGTTCGCATAGTAGCCTTCAATGCCTTTTGCGGTGTATAAGCCGTTGCTTTGCAATTCCAAAACGACGTCCGTTTTCTTAATGAAGTCTTCGGAGGTGGGGTCTACTTTGCAGACGTTGCCGTCCTTGTCGTACCAGTAGGAGATTCTTCTGCCGATCGAAAGTGTGTTTTCACGGCTGTCATCGTCCATATCAATGAGGTAGACGTTTGCCACCGCGCCCGCGCTAACCTTTACGCGAACGGAGATTTCTCTGTAATCGCTAACGGTATCGGGGTTGATAGAGATAAAGCCGTACGCGCTCTCTTCCTTATTATATATAAGAAGGGGTTGCGTAGCGTTGCCAAGCAGAGCGTTCAACTTCGCCTGATCCGTGATGCCCATAATCGAGCCGCTTCCTGCATAGTTTTCGATATACTTTTTGGAAATCAGACCTGCGGTATCGCTGGAATATTTCGATCTGTCTGCGGTAGGGTCGTTCTTCACGTAGCCGCTGCCGCCCTTCACGCCGATGTAGTTGCGAGGGTCAGCATAGCCGGTTTCAATGGCTTCCTGACCGGTCAAATATGCAGGCGTGTCGAATGCCGAGGAAGAATATTGTGCTCCGTTAGGATCGCTGAGGGAGAGGACTTTGGAGTAGGTCGCGCTGTTTGCATACTCGTACGCTCCACCCATATCCGCAACGATTTCAAATGCGGTGAATGCCGCCCAACCGTCGACAAAGCTGTCCTTGCTTGCGCCATAGACGGTTGCGCCACCGTAGGAGAATTCTACGCTAAATTTCAATCCGTCCGTTTCGGTAGGGTTCTCAACGAACAGGAAACATTGCTGCCAGCCCTTGTAAATATCCTTACCGTCGTCGCCGTCTACGTCAATCGTGGTGATATTCGTCGTGTCGATCGTGGAGATCGAGGAGAGGATACCGCCATTATGGCGAACGCTTACGTTCGCGCCCGTGATACCTTCCATATTCGAGGTCTTCACGAAGAAGGACAATACCATCTGCTTGCCTGCGTTCAGCGTGAATTCCATACCCTTTGCGGTATAGTTTGCGCCGCCAGCCGAAAGCAACAGCAGGGTCTGCGTATTGTCTGCGAAGGGGAATTTCGTAAGGCTGCTCGTCTGGTTCTGTTCGTCGTACTCATAACCAAAGCCCTTGGTCAGTACCGATTTTACGTAGTCGTTAGTATCGGTTGCGGTTGCAGCCATTTTCGCCAACAACTGAGCGGTGGTGAATACGCCCGTACCCGCTGCGTCGTTGGAGATGTCAAAATTGAGGTTGCGTTCCATCAGACGGATGGGTTTGGTACTGTCATAGCCCGGCTTGGCAGGGTCGTTCAGTTTACCGTCGTCCGCCGCCACGTAGGTATACGAGCCTTTCTTTTCTTCCGTCAAGCCAACGTTCATCGTAGGCAGGGTGTAAGAAGTGAAATTAGCATCGCCGTGCGTCAAGTTCAACGCATATTCTCTTTGGTTGATATACGCCTTGTCTGCGTGGAAGATTTTTTCATCCGCAGGCGTTGCCAGCGTGATTTCAGGGATCGTCGAGGTAGCGTTCGGGTCTTCAACGACGCTGTCGTATTCGCTGTTGGAGATAATCGTACATTCTACGTCGTCGAAGAAAGCGTAGCCTTCTACGTATTCCAAACGGTTCGTACCGCCCGATTGACCCAAACCGAGTACCATCGTGAAGGTGCTGGTTGCGAACGAGCAGCCCTGCAGATAGAAGGTGTACTGTACCCAACCGTTGTCGGTGTTTGCCATCTTTTCGGTGTTGATGTTTTTCACCTGCATTTGGTCGAGGGTCTTTGCGCCAACCGTATGCGTGATACCGATATATGCGCCTTTATCTGCAACCACGTCCTCCTGCTTGTCCGTACCGGACGAGAAGTAGGTGAGGTTGGAGGTCTTTACCCAGAGGGAAACTTTTGCGGAAGTACCCGACTCCAGCGTGATGGTGGAGGAGGAGGTAAACTTCTGCGCCGTACCCTGACCGTCTGTGTAGGCGTTGTGAATCATCAGGACGTTGGTGTCCTTGTCCTCGCCGTCTTGCGTATGCGTACCGGGGTTTTGAATAATCTCGCCGTCCTTGTCTACGGGTACGTCCTTGATATTGACGTTAAAGTTGTCCTTTTCTGCGTCGTAGAAATCCTGTTTGGAAACCTTTTCGTCGTAATCAGCGTCGTCCCAAGCCTTGTAGAATTGCAGTTTATCGTAAGCGGACATCTGCGACCAGTATTCTCTTGCTTCGTCTGCCGTCTTGGGCGCAGAAACGCCTTCGGGCAGCGAGGACTGCGTAAAGTTCTTCCAAGCCTCGTCGTCGGTATTGAGAATACCGCTTGCCGACTTCGAAGAAACGGCAGAGCCGGAAGCCGCAGAGTGGGTAGATTTGGTCCAGCCCGTAGGGGAGGTAATCAACAGGTTTCTCCCGTCGTCCCAGTCAACGAACTCAAAACTCCCGTTGTTGATACGCGAGGTATCCGTCTGCGTAGGCGTAGTGCTGGGGGTGTCGTCCGAGGAATCGTCGTTCGAGCCGCCGTTGCACGCCGCCAAAGCAGCAAAACTGGACGTCATCATCATCGCCATCAGGAGTGCAAGAAATTTGTTCTTGCGTTTATTAAAACGAATTGCCATAAAAACCACCTTAGGTTTAAAATTTGTTTTTGGGTAGCCATTCAAAAGCCGCTAAAACGGCATTATAAATAATGCTACCTCACTATTTTAATACAAAAACCGATTTCACGCAAGCGTTTCTGCTGCAAAAAAGCAGAAAAAGTTGTAATTTTCTAAAAAATAGCGCAGAATATTTAGGAACGCAAGGAAAAAAGTGGATAAATCGCAAATCGGGAGGGCGCGCAGCAATGAAAAAAAATCAATGGAAGAGCGTTGTCTTCGGTGTTGGAATCGGCGGCGCAAACGCTGTGTTTGGAGGGGGCGGAGGGATGCTTGCCGTTCCTGCGCTGCGGTTGCTTGGTTATGCGCAAAAAGAGGCGCACGCCACGGCGATTGCAGTCGTTTTGCCCGTTTCCGCCCTCTCTTTTTTATGGTATTTTTTGGGCGGCGTATACGACGTAAACGTGCTGATTCCCACCGCCTTGGGGACGCTCATAGGCGGCTTGCTAGGGGCGAAAATTTTAGGGGTTTTACCGCAAAAAGCGGTAGGCTATGCGTTTGCTTTTTTGCAGGCGTTGGCAGGAGTATGGATGCTCCTCGCGCCGTGAAAACCGTGCGCTTGCCGTAGGCAAAATAAGGAAATTAGGGGGTAAAATGTCCTTTTTTATTTTGATGCTGTTAGGTTTTTTAGGGGGAATCCCTGCGGGAATGGGAATGGGCGGCGGTACGATCGCCATTCCGCTTTTGCGCTTGGTGGGTGGCATCGAGCAGAAGATTGCACAGTCGGCAAATCTTTTTTCTTTTTTGTGGATGAGCTTGCCGGCGCTTGCCGCGCACCAAAAGAACGGGTTGCTAAATGGCAAAGGGGTGCTTGCTTGCGCGCTGCCTGCCGCCATCGTTTCCCTGCCGGGGGTATTTTTGGCGACCTATTTACCGTCGCGGGTTTTAGGCAAAGCCTTTGGGCTCTTTCTCATCGGGCTGGCGTTTTACACCGTGGTGAATAAATTGCAAACGAAAAAGGCTTGAAAAAGAATTAAAAGCGTGGTATACTAATCGGCGAGAGGTGAATCGTATGAAAAAATACCGCTGTATTTTATGGGATTTAGACGGAACGCTGACCCTTTCCCATCCAGGGATTTATAACTGTATGCGATACGCGCTGGAAAAGTTGGGCAAGCCTGCTCCGTTGGAAAAGCAGTTGCGGTTGTGCGTAGGGCCGCCGCTGGACTGGAGTTTTGAAACGCTGTTCGGCTTATCCAAAGAGGATGCGCAAAAAGGCGTGGCTTTGTATAGGGAACGCTACGAAGTAGCGGGCTGGGCGGAAAACGACCCTGTGGCAGGCGCGTTGGAGTGCTTAAAAAGGCTGAAAGAGGCAGGCTACGAGATGGCTTTGGCGACTTCAAAGCCCATGCATTATGCCTTAAAAATCGTGGAAAAGTTTGGCTTTTTGCCCTATCTAACGACGGAATACGAGCCGATGATTCCCGGCTACGAGCCAAAGAAAACGGATATGATTTTAAAGGGCATGCAGTTGCTGGGGGCGAAAAGAGAGGAGTGTCTACTCGTCGGGGATAGAAAGTACGATATCGTCGGCGCGAGAGAGGTAGGCGTGGACGTGGCTGGCTTAGAAGTCGGCTATGCCGAGGAAGGGGAATTCGAGGCATATCCCCCCGATTATCGCTTTGCCGATTTTGCCGAGCTTACGGCGGCGCTGTTAGCGGCAAAACAAGAAAAATAAAACGGGTGAAAGGCGCAGGGGAAAAGCCCCTGCGTTTTTCCTGCAAGGTAGGGGAGTGGAAAAGAAAGGCTTTCCTGACGAAAAGAGGGTTCTCAATATGACAAATCGCACAAAAAAAAGGCGCGAAAGTGTCGAAAATGAAAAAAATTATTCAATTCCGGGAAAAATTTTTCAAAAGGGTATAGACAAAACCCGATTTATATGGTAAACTATGGGAAACCATTATGGGGAAGTGTGATTTGTCTTATAGACAAGAACGCACTTGTATACTTGAAAGAAGAAACACCGAGCGCCGATTAGGTCGGCGTAGAATCAGGAAGAAAGTAAGAGGTAGAAAGACAGTGGGAAAAATCGGCATTATTGATTTAGGCTCGAACACCGCAAGGCTCGTGATCGTGGATATGTTCGCAGACGGACACTATATGGTGGTGGACGAGCTGAAGGAAAGCGTGCGCCTCGGGCAGGATATGGAGCGCGACGGTTTCTTAAAGCCGCAGCGCGTAGCGGAAACGATACGTACTTTAAAAATGTTCAAACGGCTTTGCGATGCCAGCAAGGTGGATAAGATTATCGCGGTGGGTACGGCGGCGGTAAGAAGGGCGAAAAATCAACGCTCCTTCTTGGACGAAATTCAAGCGACCTGCAACCTTCGTATTCGCGTGCTTTCCGAAGAGGAAGAGGCGACCCTCGTATATCGCGGGGTCATCAACTCGATGGATATTCCCAAGGGCTTAATCTTGGAAATCGGCGGCGGCAGCACGAAGATCGTGTACTACAACCGTAGAAATATGCTCAATTACGCAACGTTGCCCTTTGGCGCGATCACGCTGACCGACCTGTTTGCGGCAGACGAAGACCCGATGGTGGCAACCCAGCACGTAGAGGAATTCTTTACCGAGCAGTTGAAGCAGTTGCCTTGGCTCAAGGAAGTCGACCCCGAAACGCAAATGATCGGCGTAGGCGGCTCGTTTAGAAACCTGTTCAAGATTTGTAAGTTGATTAAAAAGTATCCTTTGGATACCGTGCATAACTACAATATTGCCGTAGAGGATTTTGAAAACACCTATACGACCATTCGTTCTTTGGACGTGGACAAGCGTAAGAAGATGAAGGGCTTATCCCCTGCAAGGGCGGATCTTATGCCTGCGGCGATGGCGATCATTAAGGCGTTTACATCGTATATGGGTACGGAAACCTTTACCATCGGCTCTTGCGGTTTGCGCGAAGGCTTGATGATCAATTACGCGATGCCTATCACGCAGGAAAAGCCTATTTCCGACGTCTTAGGGTACAGCCTTTCTACGCTGATAAAACATTACGAGTGCGACGAAAAGCACATCGAAAACACGGTGTCGCTGTCGGTACAGTTGTTTAGACAACTGCGCGTGCTGCACAAATTCCCTCGCCAGTATTTGAAGGTATTGAAGATTGCGGCAAGCTTGCATGATTGCGGCGGAAAAATGCGCTACTATAACCACCAAAAGAACAGTTGGTTTATCATATTAAACTCTGCGATTTATGGTGCGACCCATCGTGAAATCGTGCTGGCGGCGTTCGTGGCGGGCTGTCAAAAGCGGGACGACGTGAATATGGTCGAATGGCAAAAATACAAGGACATCGTACTGGAAGAGGACTTGGATGCGGTGAAGAAACTGGGCGTGCTGTTGCGTATTGCCGAGGCGCTCGATAGAAGTAAAGCGGGCTTGGTAAGCGGTATCAATTGCGACGTTTTGGGTGGATCTGTCATCATGAAGACGGAAGTTTCCGGCGACGCCAGCTTAGAGTTGCGCGAGGCGGAAGCCGTGAACAACGAATTCAAAAAGGCGTTCCGAAAAAATCTTGAAATTCTGTAAAGGAGAAAACCGCCTTCGTCAGAGGGCGGTTTCTTTTTGTAGGACCGTATCACGTCAACCCAACAAACGTTTTTGTTGTCAATCAACCGTTTTCGCGATGCGACCTGTATAGGTGAAAAGTTATGGAGTGGATTTTAGCAAGCGCGTCGCCTCGTCGGCGCGAACTTTTAAAAGCGTATATCCCCGTATTTGCGGTAATTCCTGCAAAAGGGGAAGAAAAAGCGGCGGTTGGGTTTACTCCACAGCAGTTGGTTTGCGCTTTGGCGCGGCAAAAAGCGGAGGAGGTAGCGGCGCTGCCTGAGGTGCAGGGCAAGGCGGTCATCGGCAGCGACACCGTGGTGGCGTACGCAGGGGAAGTGCTTGGAAAACCCAAGGACGAGGCGGATGCAAAGCGGATGCTTACGATGCTCTCGGGGCAGGTGCACCAGGTATATACGGGTGTTTGCGTGATTTTGCCAAGCGGCGAACGCATCGTGGAGGCAGACTGCACGGACGTTGCATTCGAGGCTTTGGACGAGGCAACGATTGCGGCGTATATCGCAACAGGTTCGCCGATGGATAAGGCTGGGGCATACGGTATTCAGGACGGCGGCTTGGTGAAAGGAATAGAGGGGAGTTATTCCAACGTAGTCGGTTTCCCCTGCGAACTGTTTGAAAAAATGCTCAAAAGGATAAAATAAGCATACCATGTACGCGTTTATGGACGGGAGAGTATAGGATTATGATAAAATTAGCGATTGATTTAGGGTCATCCGTAACGAAGATTTATCGCGCGGACGCCAACAACGGAATTGCGCTGTTCGAGCCTTCCTGCGTAGCCATTACGGGGGAAGAAGAAACGGTGTGCGCTATCGGGAAAGAGGCAAAAAAACTGCTTGGAAAAACGACGGGCGGCACACATATCGTCTATCCTATTTACGAGGGCGTTATCGTTCATAAGGAGCTTGCGGTAAAGATGTTAAAGGAGTTTATCGCTCGCGCCGAACTTTTGCCGTACGTGCGACGCAGCGAAACGGTGTTTTCCGTTCCCTGCGGCATCAGCGATGAACAGCTTGCCGATTATCAGGCGCTGGCAAAGGAGTGCGGCTTTAAGAGGGCGCACTTTATCGAAGTGCCTTACCTTGCGGTATACGGCAGCGGTATCGTGCTTTCCGATGAGTACCCCGTGTTCACGATTGATATGGGGGCAGGTATTACGAATATAGCGGTGGTGTCCTCAAGCGGTATGAACGCAGGCATCTCCATCAACGTCGGAGGCAACGCCATGGATTTGTCTATCGCCGATAAAGTGGCGGAGTGCAAAGGCTTGAACGTCGGCACGCTGACTTCCGAGAGGATTAAAAACGAAATCGGCTCTTTAAGCGAAAATGCGAGAGGGACGACGATTGCGGAGGGAAGTTCCGTGCAAACGTATATGCCTGCGTCCGCGTCCGTGCACGCGCAGGAAATCGTAGGTAGTATACGCATGTATATTGATAAAGTAATCGAGTACGCGCAGCTGGTGTTGAACCAACTCCCTGCCGAGGTGGCGGCTGACGTACATCGCAGCGGCGTATTGCTGACGGGCGGGATTATGAAGTTGCCCTATTTGAGGGAGTATATCGAAATGCACCTGCAAATGCCAGCGACCGTGGCGGACTCCCCGCATTTTGCGGTTGCGCGCGGCGGCGGTGTTGTTTTAAGGGAAAAGAAACTGTTGTCGAAAATCGAGTTATCCATACGGGATTAAAAAATAGCCCTCTCGTCTGAGAGGGCTAAAATTTTTCCATAGCACGTTCTTTGCGGTACAGCCAAAAAAATTTGCAAAAAATCGAAAAAATTTTTCAAAAACCCCTTGACAAACGCAAAAAACCTGCTATAATGAAGTTGAAAAGGAAAGAAACTAACAAAAAATGTTAGTAATTTTCATAAATAGTCAAGGAGAACTCCGATGAACTAACGGGTTGTGCCGTCAGGGGACGGCAAAAGACCGCCGGGACGCGGCCGAAAAAATAGGCTTTATGGTAAAGCCAAATAAAAAAAAGGAGGGTATGAAAAGCGATGATTCCTTCCCACGAAGAGGCGAAAGCCTAAAAAGTAGCTAAAAACCAAAACTGAAAAGAAATACTCGGAGAGCGTATCCGCAAGAACGATATCGGCGGAAAATACGAGAAAAGGAGGTTTACGAGCATGATTCGCATGACTTCTATACAAAAAACCGAGCAAGGTGAGGATACTCCACAGGGCTGAGAACGCCACCGACGGGAGGTCGGAAGAAGAAGAGGCTGTCTAAGATAGCCAAAATAAGAAAGGAGGTATCTTACCGATGATCTATATCCTGCAAGTAGGGTATCAGAGCATGAAAAAGTAAGTGAGGTACAGACCAATGAACGAAATGTATGAGGGCGTTCGTTAAAAGGAAGTAGCCTAAAAAAAGAGAAAGGCAAAAAGCCAAAGAGCGACCATCCGTCGCAAGAAAAGGTGAAAACGAGAGAGAACGCTCACAACTGAATAGAAAGAAGATAACCCCTGCCGTGTGGCAGGGGTTTATTGTTGTGCGGACGGTGCTCACGTAAAAGAGCCTGCGTGTCAATCGGTTGTTGGAACGATATTCGGGGTGGGCTTATACCAATCTTCGTCTATGAAACGTTCGCCAAACGCGCAACGGGCATAGTTAAAATATGCCGTGATTGCGCCTTGTTTGCCCTTATCGTTTTTAACGGCGCACAAAAAACTTTCCCCTTTTTTAATTCGTTCCATATCTTGTATGGTCATAAAGTAATCCTTGCGATATACGCCAAGCACTTTATCGGCGTGATTATATAAATAAAAGTCGACCGTCGTGCAATCTATTCTATCGCAATCACGGCAAAGTTTCATTTGCGTTGTAACGAAAATCGTAATCCCAAGAGATTGCGCCAAATCTTTCAACCATTTTGCCCGCAACTTTGCTGATATATCGGGAGAGAGCAGTTGAAATCCGTCTATAAAAACGCAGTCAAGCCCTTTTTCCGTTTTAAGTTTTATAAGTTCTATGCTGAACGAGATAAAATCATAATCAAACGTCCATAAATGCAAGGTTTTGTTTAGTTTATTTTCTATCACTTCCTTAACGCTTTCCCGCACTTCTTTTTCGTGTTCATAGCGATTTAAGTTTCCAAGAACACAAGCAATATTGTTAAAACACGTGGTTATATTATCGGTTGACGACAAGTATAGGCATTTTTTATCCAAGCAATTTTTTGCAAGAATTTGCAACGCCAACGTTGTTTTTCCCATACGGGGTCTGCCTGCAATTACGATTAACTCGCCTGGTTGGATTTCGCCCACCATTTCGTCAAATGCTTTGATTCCCGTGTTCAATCCGTTTTCCATAAAAATAAACTCTCCTTAACTTTTGTAAGGAGAGTTTATCATTTTTATTGTACCAATTTTGGGATTTATTGTTCTTGAATATCGTAGAATTTATATGCGCCAACTCTAATTTTTCCTTGCGCGATATTCACGGCAGTTTCTCTTGAAGAACGAACTGTTTCGGAATAAGCCACAATTCCACAGCGGTATTGCGTTTCGGTGTGATAGTAACGAATGATAAACGTTTTCATGATATTTCTCCTTTTTATTATATTTTTCTCACAAAATAATACTGCTTATTTAATGGCGCTAATAATTTCAAGTATTCAAATCCGTCCAAATTAGGCAAATTTGAATTTATTTCTATCCCCCAATTTTTTTCTTTTTCAACAACAATGAATATGCCTTTGAATAATATATCATTCAACAAAACTTTCCCTATTTGTTGTTCTTCGTCTATTGAAAATCCTTTCGATTCTATATCTAAAATTATTTTTTCAATGTTTTTAGTTTTTAATATATTTTTCGCCCAACGCTTTTGTTCTGCTTTTTCTTTTGATAACCCTGCTTTCTTTATACGTTGTTTGTTTTGACGATACATATCCATCATATCTTTTTTGATTGATAGCCATTGAATAAAGCTCATAAATCACGCTCCTTTTGTTTTAGTAAAAGGAGTATAACACACTTATTGTCCCATTTTTGGGATCATTGCGACTTTTTTCGCAAAATCCAAATAATCTTTTATACAGTTTTCTATCCAAGCGTTAAACTCTTCATAAGTAAGATTTTCGGTAAATGATTTCTTGATAATCCTAATTCTGTTTTTATATTTTTTATTCTCCCAACTCAATCGAGGATTCTCAAAACTTAAATTTTTAAGTTCTTCTTTGCGACTAAAAAGCGTTCTCCAGCCACAATCAGTATCCCATATTTTTATCCAAGCTGTACATTCCCACTCTCTAAAAATTAAACCAAGTTCTACCGTAGCGTTATTTGGTAAATTCTTTTGAAGAAAGGTTTGCGCGTATCTTCCCTGGTAAATCTCTGTTCTACAACATTTCTCGTTTATTTTAGTTGAGTATTTTTCAATCAACCTTTTGCTATACATTGTAAATACTGCATATGTTTTAGACCACTCGTAAACAGGTTTCGATTGATAATCAAAAAGGGCTTGATAAGTTTTTTTAATGTGTTCTATATAATAATCAAGCACTTCGCTGTTTGTGGGAGCAATATCGCTAAAAATAGAGTGTATTTCTTTAATATCAAAAATATTTAGCCATTGAGCTTCTTTTATACGGTCTTTTTCTTCTTTCAAAATTTCTGCGGTTTTATAGAATACTTTATACACTTTTTCTATTGGATTTTCTTTATTTCCTATCAACCAGCGATTATGTTCTTCTATTTTTTTATTGTAGTTACTTAACTGCCAATGCTCTTCACTTGTTGTTTTATCTTCTATGACAATTAAGTATTTTTTATTATCAATGGTAAACCAAATAGATATGTCTATATATTTCCATTGAGCCATAGTTGTTAGATTTTCGATTTTAGAGAAATCAAGCTCGTCGCTTGTAAATTTATTAAAAAGTCTTCGACACACTTGTCTTACCTTTTCATTTTTGCAATTATAATTTTCAAACAACCATCTTAAAAAAGCGTCTTGGGATAATTCTTTTGTTGCATAATCAAATAAATTTTTCATTTCTTTACTCCTTATATTTTTCATTTGCAACTTGTACGTTTTTCTGGATGCGTTCGCGCAACTCTTTCGGCGATAAAATTTCCACGGCGTTCATGTATTGCATCGCCCAATATTCCATGGCGTTTACGCTTGCCTTTAACCGCACCCAAAACCGTCCGTCTTGCCGTTCTTCTATGCGAATATCCTTGCCAAACCAGTCCACGATTTGGTCGATTGCCCATCCGTCGGCAATAAATTCAATGGCTTGCGGCTCGTCGGCGAACATATAAGGGAGAGCCGATGAAAACCGCTTATAATCAATTCCGCTTTCAAAGCCCTTGATCGAACGCAACGGCGTGGACGGCTCGTCCAAAATCACGATATTCGTAATCCGATCCATACGATAATACCGCATTTCTTGCCATTTTTCGTTGTAGCCCATCAAATAATAGCGTTGGTTATGCAGTATCATTTGATAGGGCGAAAGCGTTTGCTTTGACGTGCGGTGCAACTTCTTATCCGCGCCGTATTTATTGTACTCAAAGCGTACCTGCCTGCCTCGTTCGATGGCTTCGTCCACGATTTCAATCGTGTAAAAGACGGAAACGTTCTCCGTTTTATTCCAATCGTTGACCGAGTAGATATTCTTCACGCGCGGACGGAAATAACGATTGCTTTGCGCACAAAGCCGTTCAATCAAATCCTTGGAATGTTTTGCGGTAATATATCCGCTTGATAAAACGCCGTCGATTAAAAGCCGAAGTTCGCTGTTTTCAAACGTTCTTTCCGCAAGATACGAGCCTTTTTTCGTCGTTTGAATGTCGTATCCTGCCTCACACAAAAGGGAAATATTCCTGCCAAGTGCCTTTCTTTCAAGGATAAGACCATATTCGCTTTCCAAAAGTTCCACGATTTTATCGTGTTTCATCGGGTGTTCACAATCGCTATGTTTTTCAAGAATTTGCAAAACGCGAATGAGCGCCAATTTTTTCGGTTCAAAACTTTCCATCTCTACAACCGCCTTTATTTTAGTATATTTATTATACCAAAAATGTCGCAACAAGTCAAGACGTAAATAAAAGTAGCGGTAAAGGAGTGTGGTAGGGCAGGGGTTTGCTCCTGCCGTAGAAAAAAGGGCGACCAATGGTCGCCCTTACGAGGTGTATGTTTTTAAATCTTTGGTTTTTTCTTGAAGAGAGAGAATCCTTTTTTCTTTTCAGGAGGCGGGGGCGCTGCTTCCGCTTGCGCAGTCGCTAACTCCTCACGCGTTTGCTGCAAATATTCCTCGGCGCGACGAATGGTACGTTTGTTTCCTTTTTCTTGCGCTTTGGCAAGGTCTTCCTCTGCTTTTTCCACGCGGAGTTTGGCGTGCGAAACACGTTCCTCGCGAGTTTTTGCGGCGGCATCTGCCGCGGCAAGTTGCTCTAAGTACAACTGATTTTCGTTGGGGGTGGGGTCGGGGATTTTCGGCTCGCGGTGGAAGAAACGGGAAACGTTCTCCATGCCGCGTTTGATTTTTAATACGGGCTCTATATCTGCCATAAAGCCGTCGATAAACAGCTGCGCGCGCCGTTCGATGACGATTGCCAAAAGGTCAAAAATCAGTCCGAACACCACGGCGAGGGCTTGTCCGCCGATGAGCACAATGAACAGCGGTGTGATTTTTTCGTTGCCGATACAAATACCGTAAACGGCGATGGCAAGCGTATATACCTTGACCAGTCGTTTCAGCCACTTAAAGGCGATTTTCGCTCCTTTTTTTAAAGTTTTTTTGCCGTCTAATTCTTTGCCAAAGCTGGTGATGACGAGATAAAACAACAGATACGCTGCGGTAGTTCCCAACAAAATCCAGTTGGCAATCTCGTTGCCCGACGGCGCAATCAACGCGTATACAAGGTAAGCAACGTTGACAATCAAACCGCCTAAGGTAAAGAGAAATATCAGTTTTTTGATGTCCCGAACCGTCTTGTTAAAGGCGGCTTTGGTGCGTTCAAACATAGTAAATATTTTCCTTTGTGTTATTCATTCCGTATTATAGCACGGCGGAAAACTTTTGTCAAATTTGGGGGACTATTTCACGCTATACAGCAGCTGGTAATAGTTGGGGAAGGGCCAAACGTCGGCAGCGCAGAGCTTTTCTGCCTCGTCTGCGTATTTACGAACGGTCTGCATCGCAGGCACGATGACGTGCGCCGTAATGGTAGCCGCCTCTCTTTCGTCCTTCGGCAGGATTTCCAATTTCGCGCGCAGGGCGTGCGCAGCGGCGAGCATATGCTCGTTTGCGGTAGCCAGGTCTTTGATGAGCGTTTCTTCGCTGTCCGTTGGAATGGACGAGAAAGTGGCTTTTTTCATGGTCAAGTTCTCGCACAGACGGGACACGTACGCAGACACCGCAGGATAGATTTGCCCGATTGCCATATCCACCGTGGTGCGCGCCTCTACCAGCACCGTTTTGACGTACGTTTCGAGTTGGATTTTTGCGCGTGCCAACACTTCGTTTTTGGTGTATACGCCCTGACGGACGAAAACGTCCACTGTTTCCTTTTTAAACCATTCTTCTGCTGCGTCGGCGGTCGTCTTATGGTTGAGAAGTCCTCTCCGAGCCGCTTCTTCTTCCCATTCGGGACCGTAGCCGTTGTAGTTGAAGATGATACGGTAGTGCTTTTTCAGCAATTTTTCGGTGTACCCTTTCACGGCGCTGTCGAAATCCTGCGTTTTCAGCAACTTTTCCAACTTTTCCACCGCCTCGGCAAACGCCTCTGCAACGATGGTGTTGAGTACGATGTTGGGGTCGGCTACCGATGCGGAAGAGCCGAGCATACGGAACTCGAACTTATTGCCCGTAAACGCAAAGGGCGAAGTACGGTTTCTGTCCGTGGAATCTATGGGGAAAATGGGGCTTTCGGGTACGCCGATGCTCCCTTTTACCGCCTTATGCGGCGTGTAGTTCTTGCCCAAAACAATCGAATCCACCAACGCACCCAACTCGTCGCCGAGGTAGACGGAGATGATGGCAGGAGGGGCTTCGCCGCCGCCCAAACGGTGGTCGTTTGCCGCCGAGGCAACGCACGCGCGCAATACCCCCTGATGCTTGTCTACCGCTTTGATAACGCAGGCGAGAATGAGCATAAACAGCAAGTTGCTTTCGGGGTGTTCGCCGGGGTCTAACAGGTTTAAGCCGGTGGTGGACAGCGACCAGTTGTTGTGTTTGCCGCTGCCGTTGATGCCGATGAACGGTTTTTCGTGCAAAAGGCAGACCAAGCCGTGCTTTCTCGCCACCTTTTTCATAATCTCCATCATCAGCTGGTTGTGGTCCACCGCAACGTTGGTGGTGGTGAAGATGGGCGCAAGCTCGTGCTGCGCAGGGGAGGCCTCGTTGTGCTTGCTCTTAGAGAGAATGCCGTACCGCCAGAGCGTTTCGTCCAAATCCTGCATAAACGCCGCTACGCGGGGCTTTAACGTGCCGAAGTAGTGGTCCTCTAATTCCTGCCCTCTGGGCGCAGCCGCGCCGAACAGCGTTCTGCCCGTCAAAACGAGGTCCTGCCGCGCTTCCCATACCTTTTCGTCTACGAGGAAATATTCCTGCTCTGGCCCGACGGTGGTGTTCACCTTGTGCGGCTCGATGCCAAACAACTTCAAAAGGCGTTTTGCCTCACGGTCAATGGCGGTCATGGATTTCAAAAGGGGGGCTTTTTTGTCAAGCGTTTCCCCTGTGTAGGATACGAAAATGGTGGGAATGTATAAAGTACCTTCCTTGACGAACGCAGGAGAGGTGGGGTCCCAAGCGGTGTATCCGCGTGCCGCCGACGTTGCGCGAGAGCCGCCCGAAGGGAAGGACGACGCGTCCGGTTCGCCTACGATGAGTGATTTGCCTGTCAGCTGCATAATGACGGCGTCGCCGCCTACCGGCTCGATAAAACTGTCGTGTTTTTCGGCGGTGAGGTTGGTCAACGGCTGAAACCAATGGGTGTAATGGGTTGCGCCTTTAGAGAGCGCCCAGTCCTTCATGGCGTTTGCAACCGAATCCGCGATGTTCATATCAATCGTTTTGCCTTCGTCAATTGTTTTTCTCAAGGATTTATACACTTCGTTGGGCAAAGTACTGCGCATTACACCGTCATTAAATACGTTTTCACCAAAAATTTCAGGGATATGCATGTCAATATCCGTCCTTTTTTTGAATAGTTATGGCTGTATTATATAGCAAATTTCGGCAAAAGTCAAACAAAACCACGATTTTTAGCGCGGTTTCACAAAAAATGCGTAAAAACAATCATTTACTTGATAAAAACAAGTGAAATACCTATATAATATTGATAAAATGATTTATTAAGTTTATAAAATGAACACAAAAAAGAAAAAGCAACCGATAAAAGGCGGTTGCTTTTGATGATTTTAGCGTGTTTTTTGATGGTTTTAGTTGTTGTTTTTGGGCGGTTTTCCAAAATAGGAATACAGACCGCACAAAAGGTTGGCGTTGGAGAGTTGTTTGCGCTTGTCGGCGGATTTTCCAAACCAACGCTCGAATTCGGGCAGGGAGGTGAGGACGTAGGCGTTCCAGTCGGGCAAAGCTCGGTACGCCTCGCCGAACTTTCGCATAAGGGCGCGCACCTCTTGGGTGTCGGACAGCCGTTCGCCGTAAGGGGGATTGCACACCAAAATTCCATACGGCTGCGTAGAGCGAAAATTTCTTGCGTCAGCGACGGAAAAGTGGATGGCATCCGCAACCCCAGCCTGCCTTGCGTGCGTCTTGGCGATTTCGACGTTTTTGGGATTGATATCGCTGCCGAAAATATGGACGGCTCTATCCTTTCGTTCGTTGTCCCTTGCCTCGGCGCGAGCGTTTTTAAGGCAATCCTTAGGCACGAAAGCCCAACCCTCAAAATCGAAACTTCGGTGCAGCCCAGGAGCGATATTCCACGCTTTCATGGCCGCCTCTATGGGGAAAGTACCGCTGCCGCAGAAGGGGTCTGCAAGCGGCTTTTCGCTGTCCTTTTCGGGGTTATAGAAAGTATTGTCGAGGATTGCCGCCGCCAGCGTTTCCTTCAAGGGCGCGGCAACGGAAAGGGTGCGGTAGCCGCGCTTATGCAAGCCGTCCCCGCTAGTGTCCAAGCTGACGATGACTTCGTTGCGGTAGATAGAGAACCCGACGATAGAGCGCGCCCCCGTTTCCGTAAAAGTCTGCCTGCCCGTCTTTTTCTTGTCTGCAAGACGAGAGATAATGGCTTTTTTCGCCACACCCCCACAGGCTTTGATTGCCCCTAATACCGATTGCAGGCACTTTCCGTCCATACGGATTTGGGAGTCCATTTCGAGGTAATCTTCCCAGCGGATTGCGTACATTCCCTCGTATAATTCGTCAAAGGTAGTGGCGGGAAACTGTGCGAGCTTGACAAGCACTCGTTCTCCGCTGCGGAGCATTACGTTTAGGCGCGCAACGTCCAGCCAGTCCCCCTCTATGCAGATTCTGCCGTTGTCGGCGGGGCACTTTTCGTAGCCCAAACGATTTAATTGTCTTTTCACCGTTTGTTCCAAGCCCGCGGCGACGGGGATGAGTAATTCCATACGCTTATTATAATCCTTTTTATTCCGTTCGTCAAGCGTTGGAAAATACATTGACAAAAGGAAAATTGAGTGCTATAATACGGCTATGAACAAGCCCAACTACGACAAGAAAATGCAATCGCAAATCGCCGATTTGCCTAAAGGCACGCCGCTACTTTTGCACAGCTGCTGCGCGCCCTGTTCTACGGCGTGTTTAGAGCGATTGCACGATTTTTTCTCCATTCGCGTATTCTATTATAATCCGAATATAGACGCGCGCGAGGAGTACGAAAAACGCAAAGCCGAACAAATCCGTTTTTTAGAGGAAACGGGCTGGGCGCAGATTGTCGATTGCGACCACGATGCCAAGGCGTTTGCGGAAATGGCAAAGGGATTAGAAAACGAGCCGGAAAGAGGGGCGCGGTGCTACCGTTGCTATGCGCTCCGCTTAGAGGAAACGGCAAAGAAAGCCAAGGATTTAGGAATAAAATACTTTGCTACGACCTTGACGCTCAGCCCCTTAAAAAACGTCGAGTGGCTGAACGAAATCGGGCAAAAAGTAGGGGACAGGTACGGGTTGACGTACTTGTATAGCGATTTTAAAAAGCAGGGGGGATACCTGCGTTCGTTGGAACTTTCCAAACAATACGGGCTGTATCGTCAGGATTTTTGCGGCTGCAGCTTTTCAAAGAGAAATGAAAGTGATTTAGAAGGCAAGGACGATGCGGTTTTGTCGATGGTATGATAGAGGTAACGAATGTATAAATATGAAATGCACGCACACACCCATCCTTGCAGCGGTGGCGGCGGCGATATTATCGAGCATATAGATTGCTTAATGGAAAAGGGCTTTTCGGGGATGGTTATTACCAACCATTTTTACCGTGGGGATACGTGCATTCCGCGCAGCCTGCCTTGGGGAAAATTCGTATTGCCGTACGCGGAAGATTTTTTCTTGGGGAAGAAGTATGCCGAAGGGAAGGATTTTGACCTATTATTCGGTATTGAGGAGCATATTGCTGGCGGCAGGGAGATTTTGGTCTACGGCATTACGCCTGCGTTTTTGTGCGACCACCCAGAGTTGAAGAATGCAGACTTAAAACAATATGCCGAGGCTGTACACCGTGTGGGCGGTATGCTGTTTCAGGCACATCCCTATCGCATACGGGAATGGATTATCAACCCCACCCCTTTTGCGGAAGTTGGTATTTTGGATGGTATTGAGGTATACAACGGCGGCAACGCTTACGAGGAAAACGCGCTTGCCGAGGCGTTTGCCAAGGAGAAGGGACTGCGGGGGATTGCCGGCTCGGACGTGCATCAAAGCAGCCACGCAGGGATAGGTGGTATTTGCTCCAAGGTGCGCATTCGGGATAATGAAACGTTGCGGAAGGTCTTAAAGAGCGGAGAATATACCCTCTACCAGGATGAGCAGCGGCGTAAGATGAGAAAGGGGGAATAACATGTCTATCGTGTGTAAATTCGGCGGTACGTGCAGTTTTTCTAAAAAGAGGTAATTGAATGACACCGAGTGAAATTATTTTATTGGTATTAGAAATTATCGGCACGGTCGCCTTTGCCGTATCGGGAGCGTTCGCGGCAATCAAAGCCAAGTTGGATATTTTCGGCGTGCTGTTTATCGGCTGTATCACGGCGGTGGGCGGCGGTATCACGCGCGACCTGCTCATCGGCGATACACCGCCTAGAATTTTCGACAACCTGCATATTTTGGCGATTGCGGCGACGTCTGCGGTAGTGGTGTTCGTGGCGGCGTATTTGTCCCGTAAGCAGTTCTTAATCACGTACGAACATTTCGAGCCGATTCAGAACGTCTTTGATGCGTTCGGGTTGGCGGCGTTTTCCGTAACAGGTACGGAGATTGCGTTCACAAGCGGACTTGCGGAAAATCCCGTGCTTGCCATACTTCTTGGTGTGTTGACGGGGGTTGGCGGCGGTGTATTCCGCGACGTGTTGACTTCGACGACCCCGTACATTTTCAAAAAGCACGTGTACGCTTTGGCGTCTATCGGCGGCGCAAGCGTGTATTACGTGATGCGCTCGTTTGTGGAAACTAAAACGCCGTTAATGCCTTCGCTAGTGGCGATGGTTTTGGTGGTCTTGGTGCGGTTGCTTGCGGCAAAGTACCGTTGGAGTTTGCCCAAGGTAAAATTGGAAGAAGAGGAATAAGGAAAATATGTCTATCGTATGCAAATTTGGCGGTACGTCGTTGGCGTCCGCAGACAACGTACGCCGCTGCGCGGAGATTGTAAAGAGCGACCCTCGTCGCCGCTACGTGGTGGCTAGCGCGCCGGGCAAGAAAACACCCGAAAGTAAAAAGGTTACCGACCTGCTGCTTGCCTGCCACAAGAATCGCTTTCAAGAGCAGGCGTTTGCCGAATCTTTCGCAGGGATAGAGAGCGCTTTTCGAGAGATTGCGACCCTTGCGCCCGACTTTCCGATAGAAGAGGAGCTTGCGGCAATCCGCCGTCAAATTCAGTTCTCGGAAACGAGCCTCGATTTCGTCCTTTCAAGAGGGGAATACTTAAATGCAAAATTGCTTGCCGCCATTTTAGGCTACACCTTTTTAGACGCGGCAAAGTTCGTGCGCTTTCAGGGCGGCGAGTTGGATTTGCCTGCCACCATCGAGCAAGCAAAGGATATTGACAGAGAGGGCAGATACGTCGTCCCCGGATTTTACGGAGTGGACGAATACGGCTACGTCAAGACGTTCAGCCGCGGCGGCAGCGATATTACCGGCAGCATCGTAGCGAGGGTATTTGGCTGCGAGGCGTACGAAAACTGGACGGACGTAGATGGGATTTACGTTGCCGATCCGCGCGTCATTCCAAGGGCGAAAAAGGTAGAGCAGGTATCTTTTAGAGAGCTTCGTGAAATGTCGTATATGGGGGCTTCGGTGCTCCATTCGGAAACGCTGTTGCCTATTTTTGAACAGCCCATACCCATTTACTTAAAGAACAGCTTTGCGCCTGAAAAATCGGGCACGGAGATTTTGAAAAAGCGCACGCAGGTGGCGGAAAGAGAAGTGATTACCTGTATCACGGGTAAGAACGATTACACCTGTATCCAGATTTCAAAAATGATGCTGGATAAACAGCTTGGGTTTGTTAAAAAAGCGACTTCGGTATTCGAAGAATACCACATCAACATTTCACACACCCATTCGGGGCTTGACAACCTCTGCTTTTTCGTCGAGCAATCGGAATACAAGACCATCGGTTTTGCGGATTTTTTAGAGGTGTTAAGAGCGCGCATTGACGCAGACAAAATTAAGGGGTATGACAACTTGGCGTTGCTTGCTGTCATCGGGCACGACCTTTCGGAAAAAGTGGGTCTGCTCGCCACCGTGTTCAACGCGCTTTCCAAGCACGAAATTGGGGTGCGAACGATTTACCAAAGTATCAGCGAATGCAACGTGATTATCGGCATTGAAAACGCGGAACTGATGAAGGCGGTGCAAATCGTCTACGCCGAGCTGGTGGGGTAGTAGGTGAAACGATGGAAATAAAGAATTTACAAGAATTGCCCGTCAATTACAAAAATAAAAAGCGGTACAATACGGGCAAAAAGCCCATTCGGCAACCGATTTACTTGACGTGGCTCATTGGCGCGCTGTCCTTTTTTGCGCTCTTATTTCAAAAGAAAAAGATTGAAAAAATCAATATGGACGGCTTAAAGCCCCCGTATATGATTTTGTCCAACCATATGTCCTTCGTGGACTTTGAGTTGACGGCGCTGGGGACTTTTCCCAAGCGTGTAAACAGCGTGGTCAACGTGGACGGCTACATTGGACGGGCGTGGTTAATGGAGTGGATTGGCTCGGTCTGCACCCGAAAATTTAGCACCGATTTAAGCCTAGTGAAAAACATTTCCACCGTCCTTCGCAGAGGGGATATTTTGTGTTTATATCCCGAGGCAAGGTACTCTCCCTGTGGCACAACTTCGTACCTGCCCCCTTCGCTTGGCAAAATCATCAAGAAAAACAAAGTGCCTATCGTGGCGGTGGTGCATAGGGGAAATCACTTGCTTTCGCCCTTTTGGAACTTCCGTAAAAAGCGGAAAGTGCCCCTGCATACCACGATGACGCAGATTTTAACCAAAGAGGATATCGAGCGTATGTCCGTGGACGAAATCAACGCTGTGGTGCAAGCAAGTTTGCAATACGACGACTACCGCTACCAAAAGAAAAACGGGATTTTGATTAAAGAAAAATACCGTGCCGAGGGGCTGCATAGGATTTTGTATCAATGCCCCCATTGTTTGGCGGAATCGAAGATGGATTCCAAGGGTACGGAGTTGTTCTGCACCGAGTGCGGTAAGCGTTGGAATTTAAACGAAGACGGCACGCTGTCTGCTTTGGAAGGGGAAACGGAATTTTCGCATATCCCCGATTGGTTTGAATGGGAGCGTTTGCAAGTGCGCGCGCAGGTCGAGAGCGGCGAATATTCCTTTGCCGACGAGGTGGACGTCTTCTCGCAACCGAGAACGGACGGATTCGTTTCGCTTGGCAGGGCGAAATTGACCCACGACAGAGAGAACGGTTTTGTCGTAGAAGGACACCACAACGGTAGCGATTATCGCTTAATCCGCAAGCCGCTAGAGAGCAACAGCCTGCACGTGGAATACGAATATTTCCGTATTCGCAGGGCGGATTGCTTTGATATTTCGATGGAGAAGGATTCCTATTATTGCTATCCGACCAAGGAAAACGTGATTACCAAGTTGGCGTTTGCGACGGAAGAAATATTCTTACGTGCGATGCGTGAACGAGAGAAATAAACCGCAAAAAAACCGCGAAAAAAGCACCGTAAAAGGGCAGACGGCAAGGAATGGCTTGTCAGTCTGCTCTTTTTTCGTGAAAAATTGTTGGCGGCGGACGGTAAATGCTCTTGACTTTTCTTTTTGCGGTATGGTATAATTCTTTATATTTATAAAGAACGGAACAAAAACGGAACAAGAACGGAAGAGGTACGGATATGAAATACGAAGAATTGTCTGCAAAACCCGACTTTACGAATTTTCAGCAGGATATCATTGATTTCTGGAAGGACGAGCTGATTTTTGAACGCTCGGTAGACCAGCGCACGGAGAAGGAAAACGTCTTCTACGACGGCCCTCCTTTCCCTACGGGAAAACCTCACCACGGCACGGTGCTGGTATCCTTCATCAAGGATATGCTTGCGCGCTACTGGACGATGCGCGGTTATAAAGTCCCCAGAGTATGGGGCTGGGATTGCCACGGCTTGCCCATTGAAAACCAAGCGGAAACCCTGCTTGGTATCAACGACAAAAACGAAATCGAACGAACCCTCGGCATTGGCGCTTTCAACGACAAGTGCTTTGAAATCGTTTCCTCCAACAACGAGGCTTGGAAGGAATGCGTCGAACAGATGGCGCGTTGGGTAGATTACGACCACGCCTATAAGACGATGACCCCCAGCTTTATGGAGAGCGTTATGTGGGCGTTCAAGACCTGCCACGATAAGGGGCTGATTTACCGCGACTACCGCGTGACCCCCTATTGTACCCATTGTGAAACTTCGCTGTCCATTTCGGACACGAGAGAATCGGACTCCACCCGTCCCCGTCAGGACAGATGGGTGATTGCGCAGTTCCGTACGGAGCTGACGGAAAGCGGCAAGCCCGTATACCTGCTTGCGTGGACGACCACCCCTTGGACGTTGCCGTCTAACCTTTGCTTGGCGGTAGGGGAAAAGCTCGATTACGCCTTCGTGGACGTTGGCGACAGAGTGTTGGTGGCTTGTAAAAACACTCTCCCTAAATTCCAAAAGGTGTTCGGCGCAGAGCCCGTTATCCTCAAAGAATGTAAGGGTGTGGACCTGATGGGTATGACCTATCAGCCGTTGTTCCCGTACTTTGCGGACAAGAAGGCAGAGGGCGCGTTCCGCGTTGTCAGCGCAGACTACGTCGGCGCAGACGAGGGCGTTGGTATCGTACACACCGCGCCTGCGTTCGGTGAGGACGACTACTGGACGTGCAAAAAACACTCTATTCCCCTCGTCAACCCCGTAGACAACAAGGGTCAGTTTACCGAAGAAATCACCGACTTCTATCCTATTCAGGAAGAAAAGACGGTTATCGAAATGAACCCGATCATCATTCGTTTCATGTACGACAACGGTATGGCGGTTGCCGACGGTACGATTGAGCATAACTACCCCCATTGTTGGCGTTGTAAGCGTCCCCTTATCTACAAGGCGATGGATGCGTACTACTTCAACGTAGGCAAGATTAAGGACAGATTGATTGAACTCAACGAGGGGATCAACTGGGTACCCGAAACGGTCAAGCACGGCAGATTCGGCAACTGGCTGGAAGGCGCACGCGACTGGAACATTTCCAGAAACCGCTATTGGAGCACTCCCATTCCCATTTGGAAGTGCGATTGCTGTGAAAAGGAAACGGTTTTGGGCAGCATCGACGAAATCGAGGCTGCAAGCGGTGTACGCCCCGACAATCTGCACAGACAGTATCTGGACGAAATCACCTTTGCCTGCCCCGATTGCGGCGGCACGATGAAGCGTGTGCCCGAAGTGCTTGACTGCTGGTTCGAAAGCGGCAGCGTACCCTTTGCGCAAAAGCATTACCCGTTTGAGAATAAGGAATGGTTCGAGAGCCACTTCCCCTGCGACTTCATCGTCGAATACACGGGGCAGATTCGTTGCTGGTTCTACTACCTGCACGTTTTGGCGGTGGCTCTGTTCGACAGACCTGCTTTCCAAAACTGTATCGTACACGGCACGATTCTTGCCAAGGACGGCAAAAAGCTGTCCAAGTCCTCTAAGAACTACACCGACCCGATGGAGCTGATGAAAAAGTACGGCACGGATGCCTTCCGTCTGTACCTGTATCAGACGAAAGCGATGCTCATCGGCGATTTGCTGTTTGACGATTCGGGTATTCAGGACGCTTATCAGCAATTTATTCTGCCGTACTGGAACGCCTGCAACTTCTTCATTTCCTATGCGAATATCGACGGTTTCCACGCTACCGAGGCGAAAAAGCCGACCAGCGACAACCTGCTCGATAAGTGGATTTTGGCGAAACTGTACGACACGGAAAAGACGATTCGCACGAGTATGGACAACTACCAGGTAGACGAATTCGTCGGCCCGATTGCGTCCTTGTTGGACGGCTTGACCAACTGGTACATTCGCCGCAGCCGCCGTCGTTTCTGGGGTGCGGAATTCACAGAGGACAAGAAAAACGCCTACGAAACGCTGTACTACGTTTTGGTGAACATCACCAAATTGCTTGCGCCCGTTGCGCCCATCGTGTCCGAAAAAATGTATAAGCTGTTGACGGGCGAACTGTCCGTACACCTTGCCGACTGGGAAGAAATCCCTGAGGGCTATGCGAACGCAGAATTACTTGCCAAGATTGACACGGTGCAGAGCGTTATCGCGCTCGCGCGTAATATCCGCAACAAGAACAAAGTGAAGAACCGTCAGCCGCTCAGCCTTTTGCGCGTGGCGTCCACCGATGCTGCGAAAGTAGAGGTCATTCGGGAATTTGAAGAAATCCTGAAAGAGGAACTGAATATCAAAGAGATTGAAATTCTCTCCAGCGTCAGCGACATCGCGACGATGAAGCGCGACCCGAACTTCAACGCTATCCGTGAAAAGTACCCGACCGAAATCGGACAGATTATCAAGGCGGTAAAGAGCGGTAAGTACGAAATGAAAGCGGACGTTGTAGAATGCAACGTAGACGGCGTAGTCAAGGCGTACGACAAGGAAATCATCTTGATTACGTATATTGCAAAGGACGGCTTGTTCGTGGCAAGCGACTTTGACCTCGTAGTATCGTTGGATTTGACGATTACGGAAGAGTTGAAGGCAGAGGGCTTGGCGCGTGAGATGATTCGTGGTATTCAGGACGCAAGAAAGCAAATCGGCTGTGAAATCACCGACAAGATTGCAATTAGCGTAGCAGGCGATTACCCTGCAGCTTGGCTGGAAGTCGTATGCAAAGAAACCCTTTCTTCCGTGCAAGAAGTTGCTACCCCCGCAACGGTGGTAGAGGTCGAAGAGGGAGATGCGAAAATCACCATTTCGATTGCGAAACTGTAATTAAAAAGTCAAAAACGACGGCGTAAAAGCCGTCGTTTTTCCTTTACTATAAATATGTTGCTAAAAATAAATTTATATGGTATAATAAATGTATGGATTTTTTAGAAATAGCAAAAACACGGCAATCTTGCCGTCAATACGACCCTTTGCGCGCTGTAGAGGAAGAAAAGCTGAACAGCATTTTAGAGGCGGCTCGGCTGTCGCCGTCCGCATGCAACGGTCAACCGTACTTTATCACCGTCTGTCAAGGGGAAACGGCAAAGCGCGTGGCGAAGGCTACGCAAGGGCTTGGTATGAACAAGTTTGCCACGGCAGCCCCCGTGATGATTGTGCTTTCCGAAAGGCCGTACGTTGCCTCGGCGGCGTTGGGGGCAAAGGTCAAGAAGAACGATTACCGTTCTATCGACATCGGTATCGTGGCGGCGTATATCACGGCAGAAGCGACGGCGCAAGGGCTGGGGACTTGTATTCTTGGTTGGCTCAACGACGAAGAAATACGGGCGATTTGCGGTGTTGACGGCGCGGTGCGGTTGGTGATCACCGTGGGTTATCCCAAAGAGGGCGACACCCTTCGCGCCAAAAAGCGCAAGCCCATAGCCGATTTGGTAAAAACGATAGAGGAATAAATAAACCGCTCACGAGTTGACCCTCGTGGGCGATTGTTTTTTATAAAAAGTGAATAGTGAATAAGTGCGGAAGGATTTAAATCTTTCCACAATGATTGCCGCAGGCAATCATTTCACGTTTTCGTAAGAAAACATTTCATATCGCAGATATTTCACGATTTGCACGGCAAATCATTTCACTTCCCTGAAAAGAGGGATACACGGCTTACAGCCTATTCTTGGGGCAGACCTTGATACAAACGCCGCAGACGCTCCCTCTGCCGACGTCCTGAAAATGCTCCTTCATATACCGTGAGCATTTTTCAGGGTCATAATTGCGCTCGCCGTTCGTTTTGGGCAACTCGCCAAAGATTGCGCCGGCAGGGCAAGCGCGCATACACGCCGTACAATCTCCGCAACCGTTTTCAATCACTTCTCTTGTGGCTTGCACGGGCATATCGGTCAAGACGGTGGCAAAGCGTACCTTGCTGCCGTATTGCTCGGTCAAGAACAGGCCGCTCTTGCCAACGAATCCAAGTCCCGACAGCACCGCCGCTGTCTTATGGGGTAGAATACCGCAATAGGGGTTGTTTTTGCCAAGGCTCTGGCTGGCGGCGACGGGAAGGGCTTTGTAGCCGTGTTTTTCGAGCATTGCCGACAGCTTAAAGGCGATTTGGTCGAGCAGAGTATTCGCCGTCCGATAATGCTGAAAATAGGCGAAGGAAGGGGCGTTCTCAATGGTGGAGAGCACCGCGTCCGACAGCTTTACGGCAATCGAAAAGGCGTAATGCAGGTCGGGCAATTCGGGGATAGGGGCATAGCCCAAATCACACTCTCCGCAGAGGCACGCGCCCTCTAAAAGGGTAAATTCTTCTATTCTTTGTTGTAGTTGCAAAGGTTGCATAAATACCTCGTTAAAAAGAAGGAGCAGGCGCGTAAAGTCGTACCTGCCCCATACAAACGGTTAATTTTCTTGGCTTTGTTCTGCCGTTTCTCGTTTTTGTGCCGCCATTTTTTGGGCGTGCTCGTGCCGAGCGCTGGTCTTGCCTTCGGGGTTGATATCGCCTGCTTTGGTCAGGGCAATCTTCGTCAAGGCAGGGCCTACCAACTCGTAAATCAAAACGGCAAACAGCGTGATACTCATGACGATGGTGGCGATATTCGTGCCTGCAAAGCCTGCGTAATCCTTGACCATATCCGCCATGCCAAGCGCAACACCTGCTTGCGGCAGCAGCGTGATACCGAGGTATTTTACAATGTTGTCGTCGCATTTTGCCCACTTGGAAGAGAGTAGCGCGCCCGTGTATTTCCCTGCCGAACGGAAGATGAGATATATCACGCCGATTAACACGATGATAAGATTGCTAAAGACGTTAAGATCTAACTCTGCGCCGCTCAAAACAAAGAAGATGATGAAAAGGGGTGCGGTCCATCTGTCCAGACGGTCCATCAACTCTTCCGAGAAATCGCAGATATTACAGAAGATTGTCCCCAGCATCATGCACACGAGCAGGGAAGAGAAGTGCAGGTGTACGGGACCGATTTTGAATTCCAAGGTGGACAGCGCGATAGCAAACAGCACGAACGCTACGGACACCGCCAAACGTTTCGAACGGGAATGGAAGAACCGTTCACAAAAACTAAACAGATATCCCATCGCAGCGCCCAAGCCGACGGATGCGACAATTTCCACCAACGGGTCAACGAGAATGGAAATCAAATCGGGGCTGGAAGAGCCGAGCGCTTTGGCTACGCCAAAGGAAATTGCAAACAAAATCAAACCAACGGCGTCGTCCAAAGCAACGACGGGCAGCAACATATCGGTGGTAGGACCCTTCGCCTTGTACTGTTTTACGACCATCAGGGTTGCCGCAGGCGCGGTAGCCGAGGCGATCGCGCCCAAGATGATTGCCGCCTCGATAGGGAACTGCTTGGGAATGATAAAGTGCAAGCCGATCAGCGCCGCGTCTACCATCAGCGTGGTGATGACCGCCTGCAAAATGCCGACGATGGTTGCTTGTTTTCCGATTTTTTTCAGTTGTTCGAGGCGGAACTCGTTGCCGATAGAAAAGGCGATAAAGCCCAGGGCAACCTTTCCGAACAGGTCAAAGAGTTCTACGTGTTCTTTCGAGGTAAAACCGAGGGGAATATTCCACGCCGCGCCCAGTTTTCCTAAAAGGAACGGACCGATTAAAATCCCTGCGACTAAATACGCCGTAACGGCAGGCAGGTTAAACAGCTTCACCAGACGAGAAAGCAACAGACCGCCCAACAGCGCGATTGCTAAGGGTAATAAAATTTCCATAAAAAAGCACCTTCTTGTTCTTAAATTCGTGAACAATTATACTCCTTGATTTTGTGAAAATCAAGTGAAAATAGGGGCTTTTTTATAAAAATAAAAAATTTTGTCATCTTTTGCGCAAAAGTCGCGTTATCCTTCCTTGACAATCTCTCTAAAAAAGGATATAATACAAGACGAAATCAATGGCAAGGAGTATAGACAAAATGTATCAAATCGTACGAAAAGTCAGTTTAAATCCTACTGTGACGAAGATGGATATTTACGCTCCGTTCGTGGCGAAAAAGGCAAAACCCGGGCAGTTTATCATTCTTCGCGTGGACGAGGACGGAGAGCGTATCCCCCTGACGGTAGCGGATTACGATAGAGAGGCGGGCACGGTGTCCATTATCTTCCAAATCGTGGGCGGCGGCACGCAGAGATTGAATGCAAAGGAAGAAGGGGACTATATCCCCGACTTTGTCGGGCCGCTTGGTAGACCCACCCACATCGAGGGCTTGAAGAAGGTTTGCGTGGTTGGCGGCGGCGTGGGCTGCGCGATTGCGTTGCCCGTGGCAAAAGCGTTGCACGAGGCAGGCTGTGAGGTATGCTCGATTATCGGGTTTAGAAACAAAGACCTCGTGATTTTGGAAGAGGAGTTCAAGGCTTGCTCTACCACTTTCCATATGATGACGGACGACGGCTCTTACGGCAGACAGGGGAACGTGTGCGTGCCCTTGAATGAAATGCTCTCTGCGGGCGAACAGTTTGACGAAGTCATCACCATCGGGCCGCTTATTATGATGAAATTCGTGTGCGCGGCAACCAAGCCGTACGGCGTGAAGACGATTGCCAGCATGAACCCGATTATGATTGACGGTACGGGTATGTGCGGCGGCTGCCGTTTGACGGTCGGCGGCGAGATGAAATTCGCTTGCGTGGACGGCCCCGAATTTGACGGACACTTGATTGACTTCGACGAGGCGATGAGCCGTTCGAGAACGTATGCAGACTTTGAACAGCGCGAAAGAGAAGATTCCTGCAACTTGCTTAATAAGGGGGTGGAATAAAATGGCTAAGTTTAATATGAACCCTTTGACGAACCCTATGCCCACCCAAGACCCTCAGGTTAGAAACGGGAACTTTAACGAGGTTGCGCTCGGCTACACGCCGGAAATGGCGATGGACGAGGCAAAGCGTTGTATCGGCTGTAAAAACCGCCCCTGTGTGGCGGCTTGCCCTGTCAATATCGATATTCCTGCCTTTATTGCAAAGGTAGCGGAAGGGGAATTTGAAGAGGCGTACCAGATTATTGCGAAGGACTCCGCTTTGCCTGCGGTGTGCGGCAGAGTTTGCCCCCAAGAAACGCAATGCGAGGGTAAATGCACGAGAGGGATTAAGGCAGGCTGTCAGTCCGTTTCTATCGGTAGATTAGAGCGTTTCGTTGCCGACTGGCATAACGAACACGCGACGGAAAAGCCCGTTCCCGCGCCCTCTAACGGGCATAAGGTGGCGGTGGTTGGCTCTGGCCCTGCGGGCTTGACCTGCGCGGGCGACCTTGCAAGAATGGGTTATGAGGTAACCGTGTTCGAGGCGCTGCACGTTGCAGGTGGCGTTCTTGTATACGGGATTCCCGAATTCCGTCTGCCCAAAGCGATCGTGCAAAAAGAGGTAGATAACCTCAAAGCGCTGGGCGTAAAAATTGAAACGAATATGGTCATCGGTCGGGTCATCACGATTGAAGAGCTGAAAACCGAATACGGCTTCGAGGCGGTGTTTATCGGCTCGGGCGCGGGTTTGCCGAAGTTCATGAATATCCCCGGCGAAAGCCTGAAAGGCGTATACTCTGCAAACGAGTTCCTGACCCGTTCCAACCTTATGAAGGCGTACATGGTAGGCAGCCATACCCCCATTCAGCGCGGGAAATGCGTGGCGGTCGTCGGCGGCGGCAACGTAGCAATGGACGCGGCGCGTACGGCAAAACGCTTGGGCGCAGAGGTGCACATCATCTATCGTAGAGGCGAGGAAGAATTGCCCGCAAGAAAGGAAGAAATCGAGCACGCAAAGGAAGAGGGGATTATCTTCGACCTGCTCACCAACCCCACGAAAATTCTGCCGACGGCGGAAACCGACCCTCGCAGCCCGAACTACGGCTGGGTGGACGGCATTGAGTGTATTCGTATGGAGCTTGGCGAGCCGGACGAAAGCGGTAGACGCTCCCCCAAGGCAGTCGCAGGAAGCGAATTCGTAATTCCCGTAGATTGCGTCATTATGTCGCTGGGTACTTCCCCGAATCCGTTGCTGAAAGCAACGACTCCCGGCTTAGAAACCTTGCGCCGCGGCGAAATTGCGGTAGACGAAGTGGGCAAGACCTCTATCGAGGGCGTGTATTGCGGCGGCGACGCGGCAACGGGCGCGGCGACCGTTATCAAGGCGATGGGCGCAGGTAAAGTGGCGGCAAAAGCCATTGACGAATACATCCAAAGCAAATAATCCAAATGAAAAATCCGAAACGAAAAGCGTGGCAATTTGCCCCGCTTTTTGCATATAATATCAAGATTGAATACTGAAAATCATAATAATTTTTGTTAAAGGTATTGACAAATGGATTGTGAGATGATATACTTTGTTTTAAAGACGGGGTAAACCGTGCGCAACGCAGTTTTGCCTATATAGGCAATGCGAAAAAAATAAAAGAGGAGAATAGAAGAATGAAAACCTGGAAAAAAGTGGCAAGTATGCTGATGGCAGCGACGATGGTCGGCTCGATAGCGGCTTGTGACGGCGGCAACGATGACCCGCCCGAAGAACCGCTTACCAATACGCAGTTGGCAACGAATTATGCGGATACGTTGAACAAGACTTTGGAAGAAACCAAGAGCTTGAAAATTACCGCGTCCGTAGATGTGACGGCAACGGAGAGATATTTCGGCGCAGACGGCGAAACCTTTGATGAAACAATGACCACCGTTGAAAAAATGGCAGGCGATTTCGAGTTGGTGCTCAGCCAAGACGCAGAGGGCACGTACTCCGTGCAGATGAAAGCGGAAATGCTGCAAGGGGAAGGCGAAGAACAGCAGACGATGGTCTTTGAGGCAATCGTGGTAGGTCAATACGCGTATACCAGAGATTATATTGCTACTGAAAACGCAACGACGGAGCTTTGGGAAAAAGCGGACATGGGCGTCAGCTTGAATATTGAAACGCTTGCGTCGCAGATGCTGGGTATGCCTTGGGCGGACATCGAATATCTGTTCAATGCAAACGAATTCGTCCAAATGCAGACCTCGGTAAATCAGGCGCTGGTCAGCAACCTTTACGCAATGTTAGAGGCTGGGCAGATCACGAACGGCGCGGTAAACGCTACCTTGGATATTACCGATGACGTAGAGGGCTGGGTAGAGTATATTAACGGTATTGATGAAACCACGAAAACGGTTGGTGCGTTCATTGACGAGACGGCTGCAAAGCTCGGTATGCCTATCTCTTACGCAACGATCGTGGACGAAATCGCAAGAAGCGGCGCAAAGACGGTTGCCGATATGATCGACATTTTGGATGCGTTTGCGGAAGAACAGCTCGGCATGACCTTGCAGCAATTGAAGGATACGCTGGTGAATTCCGACTTTGCAGCAAAGCTGATGGAAAAAATGCAAGTGCCCGCAGACGAAATTGCAGCGATTAAGGAATTGAAGATCGCAGACTTGAAAACGCAAGAATTCGCTACCATGACGGTGCAGCAGCTGTTTGACAGCTTTATGGCAAGCCAGCAGCCCGAAACTACAACGACGGAAGAAGGTGACGAGGTTCAACCCGAATCGGCTTGGACTTCGTTCGTGGCAACGTTGGATGCAATGAAGACGGCGAAGATGGCGGATATGGGTATAATGTTGCCTGAACTCCCCATCGACTCTGTGGAAGAAATCGCGTTCACCGGCGGCTTGCAGTTCAACGATAAGGGTACGGCGTTGACGGCGTTCAACTTTGGCGCAGGCATCAATCTGAATATTGCGATTAGCGAATCGGTTGAAAATGCAGGTGAGTCTGTTATCGTGCAGACGGGCGTAGGCAATGCGGATATCGACTTTACGCTGACGGTTGCGGAATTCTCGACGACGACGGTGGTGATCACGCCCCCTGCGGCTGACCAAATTGCAGCTGACGTGCAACCGGAATAACGATTGAATAAGCCATATAGAAAAGCAGAGCGTCTTGCTCTGCTTTTTTTATGCGCGGCTTTCCTCTACGGCTTGACAAGAGGGAGCGAAAGGGGTATAATCAAGGTATGAAAAATGCGGCTAAGCAAAAACTGCATACGGCAAAACGCTTTTTGAAAAGCGCATACCCCTATTTCCTCTCTTGCGGTCTGGTTTTAGGGGCGTATCTTTTTATGCTGATTTTGCGCAAAGTATATCCCTTTGGACGGTACACGGTGGCGTCCTACGACCTCTCTGCGCAAATTTGCCCGTTCATCGAGCATATTTTCGACGTTTGGAAGGGAAGAAGTACCCCTTTATTTTCCCACGCCATCGGCGGTGGGGCGGATACGTTTGGGTCGCTGGCGTATTTTATTTTCAGTCCGTTTAGCCCTCTGTTCCTCATCTTCGGGGAGGGAATGGTGGCGGAGACGGCAGGCGTGGTCATCGGCTGTAAGTTGCTGACTTTGGCGGCAGTCGGCGTATGGTTTGCCCGTACGCAGTTTGGGCTTTCTCCGCTTATCAGCGCTTGTCTGGGCATCTTATACGCCTATTGCGGCTATACCTTTGTAGCCAACACTTATATCAACTGGATGGACCTTCTTATGTATGCGCCGCTTGCGGTTTGGGCTTTTAAGAAGATGTTAAAAACGGGTAGTTTTTGGCGGTTTTCCGTGCTGATAGCGGCGTGTGTCTACACCAGTTTTTCCATCGCTTGTTTTTCGATGCTGACCGTCTATCCTGCCTTGGTGGCGTTCGCCGTTTTTTGCGTAAAGAAAGAGGATCGGGCGGGATATATCACTCGTCTTTCCTTGGCGTTCGCCTGCGCGATTTTGATGGCTTTGCCCGTGTTGCTGCCGTCGCTCGTCGCATATCTGCGCGCAGGTCGCGGTGGATCGTTTTTTGAGGACGTACTGTACGGCTTTTCAAAGGACGGCTTTTTGTACGCAAAGTATTTGGGTAAAACGGTGGTAGCTTTGGAGGCAAAACTTTCCTATATCTTCTCGGACGGCATTCTGTTGATTTTGACCTGTGTATATTTCTTCCGTTCGGGATTAAAAACGGGTCTTTCGAAGTTTATGTTGACGGCAGGCATACTCACCCTTCTTCCCGTGTTGGTGGACGAGAGTATGCTACTTCTCAATATGGGCAGTTATATGTCGTACGCCCTGCGGTTCGGGTTTTTAAACTCGCTGTACTTTTTTACGGGAGCGTGCATGGGCTTGCAGGGGTTGGAAGTCTTCCAAAAACCGAAAAGTCGGGGGGCATGTCTGCAACGAAAGAAAATAGCCCCTGTTATTTACGGTATCGTCTGCGGTGCGACGCTGCTTGGTATGACCGTCTTTTTCGGCGGTGGCTATCATATCAAGGCGGCGGACTGGTTCAAGGGCAACGCTGCGGATGCTATCCGCAATTTCTCGGTTAGATTTGCGCACTCCATCGGCGGTATTTTCGCGGTGTCGATTTATCTTGCTTGCGTTTTCGTGATTTTAGGGGTGGGCAGTATACTGGTATCCCGAAAAAAAATCCCTATTCGCATGGTCGGCGTCTTTGCTGCTGCGCTCGTCGTCTTTCACGGAGTGTTCTTCAACCAGCAGTTGGTGGACGGCAATTACACTTCGCACAATCTGAGCACGCAACATTATACCGATTTCGCGCGGGCGATAGAGGAACGGGATGAAGGCTTTTATCGGGTGCGTGATTACGGAAATTATTTTTCGGCGAACGTTGGCTTTGAGGGGGATACCTACGCGCATACGGCGTTCTCTTCGATGTTGGATAAGGACAACTTCCCCGTGGCGGTCATGTTTGGGTATTCCACGAACGGTAAGAATATTTCTCGCGGCAACGGCGGCAATATTTTTGGGGACAGCCTCTGGGGGTATAAGTATGTCGTCGTTCCGAGCGAATCGAAAAAGGTAGCGGACGGACGAAGCTGGTATCGACCTGTGATGGTGGAGAAGGACGGCGAAAGTCAGCAGTTGTCAGGCGGTGGGCTGTACGTGTACGAAAACCTGCACGTGTTCCCCTCGGCGATGGTGATAGATAACGGCGAGTTTCGTTTTGTGGCGGACAATGCGACTTACGAAAACCGTATGAAAAATCAGATTGCGCTGTATCAATTCTTAGGCGGCAACAAGGAAGTAGAAACGCTGACGGGCGGACACGTACGGACGCTCTCGCAAAAATTGCGGCAAAACGGTGGTGAAGTAGAGGTGTCTGCCGGCAAGGTTTGCGCTAAAGTTTCTGCGAAGGCGGGGCAGTATCTGATGGTGCCGTTTGCGGCGATTGAGGGCTACCGTGTCTTTGTCAACGGGGTAGAAACGGAACTTTGCGACAACGATTTGCGCTTTCTTTGCGTGGCGTTGCAGGAGGGTGAAAACACGGTGGAATTCGCCTACGAAAGTCCGTACCCTTCGTATATATGGATCGGGGGTATTTCGGGTATTTTACTGTTGACGTTGGCGTGGTTTCTGGTAAAGAAAACGGAGTTCTTCACGAAGTCCTCGAAAGTAATCGGCGTGTTGGGCGTAGGTCTTGCAGGCGGAGTAGTTGCCGTATTTTTCGTACTTCCGACGGGGATTTTCTTATCGAAGTGGGTGGCGATGCTAATCGGGCTCTTTTAGCGTACAAGCAGAGCCTATGAAGATGGCAGAAAATTTTTTGAAAGAATTTAAAAAAGGCAAGCAAAAATGCTTGACTAAAAGGCAGGTATTAGGTATAATTGCTTATGTCGTTGAGGCGCAATCGTTTTTTCAGCGGCGGCAATATTGAGGCGTAGCGCAGCTTGGTAGCGCGTTTGGTTAGGGACCAAAAGGTCGTGGGTTCAAGTCCCGTCGCCTCAACCACGGAAAAAGTCTTGAAACAAAAGGTTTCAAGGCTTTTTTCTTTTCCAAAAAACGCTAAAAAATCAGGCTTGACCACATGTTTGACCATTTAGCCAAGTAAGACCGAATTGAACAGCCTAAAAGCAGTCTTTCCCGTATCTTTCGCCAAATGCGGGCTTGTAATATTTGTATACGACTGCGCCCACCTTCGCCAAAATCTATCGAAAAATCCTTGCTTTTAGATACTTTGCGTATTAGATATAATCTACCATCAAAATCTTGTTCAATTCGGTCTTGCTTGGCTAACGGATTTCACACCGTTTTTATGTGCTTGAAGTAGCAGGTTTTTTTGCAAAAAATAAAAATTCCTTTTTCTTTGTTTACTGCGTATCAAATTTTAAGGGGTGACGATTGATTTCGTCACCCCTTGTTTTGTGAAAATTTAATACGGTGAATATGCGGTGAATGCTGTTTGTTTTTTTCGACAAAGGACAAGGATGAAAAACGTTTTAAACGTCTATATTTTCCCAGTGTTTACGTTGGATTTCAGTCAGCGAAGTAGGAATGATACCAAAAAGCTTTTTATAATTATTATAAAAAGTGGAATAGTATTCGTAGCCTAATTCTCGCGCGACGGATTGTGCCGATTGCCCACGCATCAATAGCTTTCGAGCCAGCTGCATTTTTTGATTTGTAATATACTTATGTAATGTTATACCGATTTCTTTCTTGAAAGCGAATTGCAAATGAGAAGTGCTAACATTTAACGCATTTGCAATCGTGCATAAATCTGTATCGCCCGTAAGATTTGCGTTAACGTACTGAATACAAGCAGCCGAAAGAGTTTTGATATTTATCGGTTCGGATAGCTGATTGTCCGACGAAACCAGTTGACTGATAATTTCGTTTAAAGCTTCCATGATTTGCAAAATGGTGCGAGCCAAACGAAGGTCAATATATTTGCTTCTTTCTTTACAATGCTCTTTGCATTTGTACATTAAATTCAATAAATTAGAGTGCTCTAAAAAATTGCGTGGAATAATATGCGCAAAGGTGTTTTTGGCTGTGTTAAACGGGGCGAGAATATCCAAATCGTTGAAGGAAGGCATTAAATCTGGCGCAAAATGCAAAACCATGCGTTCGTATGGTTTTGAGGCGTCAATTTTAATCGAATGCAGTTCGTTGGGTGGGATAATAATCATTTCCATAGGATTCACCGCGTAGAACTTGCCTTCAATATTATAGGTTACAGATCCCGACAGCAGTAAAAATAATTCGAACATATAATGGGATTCGGCGCGCTGAAAATCGATGGTATCGCTAGGGTATTGCGATATCGAGTGATGAAACCGTATTCCATTTTTAGATAAATATTCAACTTGTATGTTTCTCATATTTCCATTATATTCTATTTTTGTCAAAAAGTCAAGGCGATTTAATTAAAAATAATATGTAAATAGTATTTTTTATTATTTACTCGATAAAAATGCTATGATATAATAAAAAAACGATAGTGAGATAGACTGTCATAATGGTCGAAGTTCGCTAACCGGACAAGAAAAATACGACAAGCGGCGAGCAGGCATGCCTGCTGTGTTTATAAATAAACACAGCAATATCACTTATAAAGAAAAATTGTACGGGTTAAGAATTAAGAAGAGCTTAGATTTTACCAATAAATTAACAATTAGGAGAGTTCTATGGAAAACACGGTGAAAGATTTTAAAAATATACATATCGCCTATATTGGCGGAGGTTCACGCGCGTGGGCGCATAATTTAATGAATGATTTGGCGTTAGACGAAGAAATCGGCGGCGACCTTCGCTTATACGATATTGATTTTGAGGGAGCGAAAATTAACGAAAAAATAGGCAACGAATTGTCCCTTCGCGATGACGTGAAGGGGAAATGGCGTTATAAAGCCTACGAAAATATCGGCGACGCGTTGACGGGGGCAGATTTCGTGGTCATTTCTATTTTACCCGGTACGTTTGACGAAATGGAAAGCGACGTGCATTTGCCGGAGGAATACGGTATTTATCAGCCTGTCGGCGACACGACTGGCCCAGGGGGCATCGTGAGATCGTTGCGTTGCTTGCCTATGTTTAGAGAGTTTGCTTTGGCAATCAAACAGTATTGTCCCAAGGCGTGGGTAATCAATTTTACAAATCCTATGACGGCATGTGTAAAAACCTTATATAAAGTATTTCCAGAGATTAAAGCGTTCGGGTGCTGCCACGAAGTATTCGGTACGCAAAAGCTGTTGATAAAAATTTTAGAAGAAGAATACGGTATACAGGCAACGAGAGATGATATTCGTATCAACGTACTTGGGGTCAACCATTTTACTTTTTTGACGGAAGCCAAATATAAAGGTATGGATTTATTTCCGATATATAGAGATTACGTCAACAAGCATCCTGAGGGATTGGAGCAAAGTGTTGAAGCAAAGCATTGGGCGAACGGCGCATACGTGACGACGGAGCTTGTCAAATTTACTTTGTTTAAGCGTTACGGCGCGATTGCGGCGGCTGGAGATAGACACTTGGCGGAATTTTGTCCTGGCAACTGGTTCTTGGCGAACAAGGAAATAGTCTATGCGAAATACGGTTTTTCGTTGACGAGCGTGGATTGGAGAAAAATTGAATACCAACAGAGAAAAGAAAAGGCGAAGAGATATTACGAAGGGGAGCCGTTTAAGCTGTATAATACGGGGGAAGAGACGGTACGCCAGATCAAAGCGATTTTGGGGCTTGGCGATTTCGTTACCAACGTGAATCTTCCTAACTTCGGTCAGGTATCTAATAATCCGTTGGGCGCAGTTGTTGAAACGAATGCATTTTTCTCTGGGGATAGCGTAAGACCTGTTCATGCGGGGGCAGTACCTACGGCATTGAACGCATTGATTATGCGTATTATCGAAGAGCAGGAAGAAGTGGTAGATGCGGCTTTGGAAGGAGATTACGAAAAAGCGTTCGTTTTATTTATGAACAATCCCAACGTATGTTTAACGGAAGAAAAAGCGCGCGAATTGTTTAACAGAATGTTGGAAAATACAAAAGCTTATTTGCCTTATTACGATGCCTATCGCGCAAGGCAAAAGTAGGGGAATGGGGGAAATATGAAAAACGAAACGCTTTTTTATTGCTATCAATGTCCTTCCTCAGGGTATTATACGATAAACGGGTACAAGTATTTTTGCGGCGAAGATTTCCGTACGGAAAAACGGTACAGAGAGTATTTGGCTTGCGGTTTTAATATGGTGCAGGCGCGCGGGGAGAATTCCTACAAAGGCGAGGGCTGGGAAGGCTCGAATTGTCAACGTGTATTCATCGAAGCATTAAAAGCAGGCTGCGACAAAATTTTGGTGACGGACGGTCGATTTGACCACTGGATTCGCGATGAACGGGATTTGGTGGGCGAAGGAAAACTGTTTGCGGACGAAAGGGAATTGGATAAAGCGGTGGCGGAATGCATCGCGCCCTATTGCAACCAAAAAGGGTTTTACGGTATTCAGCTGTTTGATGAACCGATCTACGATCAATTCCCTGCATACGGACAGTTGATGCGCTCTATCAAACGTTTGTTGCCGAATGTATATATTCAAGCTAATTTGTTACCGATGACGGCGCGTGAAAGCTTGTTGCAACCGCAGAAAATGCGTGCGCAGGACATTGCAACGGATAAAATGGCAACGGAAACTTTAAGTCGTACAGAGATTTATAAAAAATACGTGGAAGATTTTCAAGCGATTACGGGTGCGGACAACATACATTTTGACGAATATCCTTTCCGCAGAGAATATATCATCAGCGGGAATACGTTGCCGAATTATCAGTTGGTAGCAAGAATTTGCCAAGAGAAAGGCTTGGAATTCCGTGCAGTATTGCAATCGTTCGCAAATATCTGGAACGGAACAGAGCATAACCGTAGAATGACGGAAAGCGATATGTATTGGCAAACGAACTTTGCCATGGGATTTGGAGTCAGAGATTATTCTTTCTATACTTATATGGCAAAACCCGATTTTGACAATAAGAATGGGGCGATGGTCGAGCTGGACGGCGGAGCGTTTATCAATCTTGACGGTTCTCAAACGGCTCTCTATGGGTATACAAAGCGCATTATCGCTGAAATGAAAAACTTTTTGCCGATCATGAAGCAATATGCGTATTGCAGTTCCCATATTGTAACGGAAGCAGGCAAGACGTATGAAGATTACGATTGGACGAAATTCGCCTATGAGAACGAACCTTGCCCTTTGGAAGTTTCGGTGGATAAGGGAGTGGCGCTGGTTACGAAACAGACGAATACCAGTGGAGAACTGTATATGTTCGAAAATATCGGGAACGTCCGCGATGAGTTGTTTGACGGGATTCCGCCTATGAAGCTGCGCGTAGCGTTGCCTTCGGGGGGAAAAACGTTCTATTTCCGCGGAGAAGCTATGGAAGTTTCTGCGGATGAAAACGGGGTATATTCTTTTGATTTGAAAGTGGGCGATGCCATTTTTGCGGAAATTAAATCTACGAAATAACGCAGACCAAGAGAAACGGAGAAAGGGAAAATGACAGAGCATTTATTGCCCGAAAAAATTGTAGAAGAGAGAGGGGTGAGCAATGCAAAATCGCTCTTTCGAAGAAAGGGCTTATACGGCGTGCATAATATGGTCGAAAGCGAATGGAAGAAGAACGCGAAGATAGAAGACAAAGGTTCGTATATCATTTTGGATTTTGGCAAAGAAATGCATGGCGGCGTGCGCGTATTGACGGGTTGGATTTACGACGGCGTATGTAAGGTGCGGATTCGTTTTGGGGAAAGTTTGGGAGAAGTGAATTCTTCCATCGGCGAAAAGAATGCAATCAACCGACATAGCCCGCGTGATTTCGAAACGTTGATTCCCGCATCGGGGGACGTGACGATAGGGCAAACGGGGTTTCGATTTGTTCGCATAGACATGTTGGAAGAAAAATATATGTATCTGCGCAACGTCTATTGCGTAAACCGTATGCTATCCAAAAAACCGATTTATACCTACCAGGGATGCGACGAACGCATTGCGGATATCTTTTGGACGGCGAAAAGAACGGTGGACTTATGCGCGTCGGAAGGATACGTTTGGGACGGTATTAAGCGCGACAGATTGGTTTGGGCAGGGGATTTATCCCCCGAAGTGATGGCGCTCAGCGCCATCTACGGCAGACTGCCTGAGATAGAAAAATCGCTCGACCTTGCTAAAAAATTGGCGCCCTTACCAAAGTTTATGAACGGTATTTACACCTATTCGGCTTGGTGGTTGATTACCTTGGCGGATTATTACGAAGAGTTTGCCTGCGTAAAATACGTCAAGAAGCACTTGCGTTATATCGTTGGTGTAGTTGACCGTTTGGGTGAAATGGTTGGGAAAAACGGAGAGCTTAACCGCGAAATCCGATATTTGGTGGATTGGCCGACGAAGGATTCGGTGGACGAATTAACAGGTGTGCGCGCTATTATGGTTATGGCGATGAACAAATCCGCGGCGCTTTTGAAGTCGTTTGGGTTAAGCAACGAGAAGGCTTTGGAAATCAAACGCAGATTGTTGTTGCAGCCGATGGACGTGTATGAGAAAAAGCAGGTAATCGCATTAAAATATTTTGCGCTCGGCGAAATGTCGGACAGAGAATATGCAAAGCTAATTGAAGGCGGCGCGAAAGGTTTTTCCACGTTTATGAGCTATTATATTCTGACGGCGATCGCTTCACGGGACAAAGATTTGGCGATTCGGCTCATGAAAGAATATTACGGCGGAATGCTGGAGCGCGGCGCGACAAGCTTCTGGGAAGAGTTTGATATAGAATGGTTGGACGGCTCGGGACGCATAGATGAGCTGGATAAAAACAAGAAAGAACTACACGGCGATTATGGCGCGCATTGCTACGTGGGATATCGCCATAGCCTTTGCCACGGTTGGTCGGCGGGTGTGGCGAGGTTTATCAAAGAACAGTGCTGATGCCGCATAGAAGCATCGTAAAGATGAGAATTCGCGAGAAAACAAAAGAAACAGAAAAAAATGAATAAGGAGATATAAAAGATGAAAAAGGGAAAAGGATTGGCTTTATTGTTGGCGGCAGTTTCGCTTACAACGTGTGGGTTTACGGCTTGCAACAATTCGGAACCTGTAGACGGAAATACCATTGTTGTTAAGTGCGTGGAAGCTGGATTTGGTACCGATTGGCTGTACGAATTAAAGGGCAAATTTGAAGCGGTATATGCGGAAGAGGGCTACAAGGTGAAAATCATGACGCCTTCCAGACAGATATCGGGCGATACCGTTATTCGCGATTTGTACTTAGGACATCAACAAACGCAGACGGACTTGTATATCACTGCCGATATTAAGACGGAGAAGGTGGGCGTCAATAGCGATTACCAAAAAGTTTTGGCGGCGGATCTTCAGGAATACGTTTATAGCAAGCCTGCGATTTCTTATAACGGTGAAGAAGAAGACGTTCTCATTTCCGATAAGCTTTCCAGCGATATCGTACCTTTCGTCACCGATTCGCAAGGGGTTATGTACGGCTTTAACTGGGTACAAAGCTCGGGTGGGCTTGTCGTTAACACCAGAAAATTGGCGAAATACAACTTGGAGATCCCTAAGACGACGAATGAACTGTTCGATTGCTTTGATAAGATTTACTGCGGATATAACGGCGTTGCTAATTCTGTGAAAAGCGGTACTTATCCGATGACATACGTTACTGGTACGAACGGTCAAGGCTATACAGTATGTTTCTTAAATACTTTGATGGCGCAGTACGATCCCGAGTTCTATGAACAGTTCTGGTCTTTCGAAACGGCAGGGGATAACGGTGAAGTTGTGGCGATGACGGACAACGGATACGACGTATTTAACGATGAAACGGTGCTCGAAATGTTAAAGGTTGCGTATAGAACGTTTGACAAAAACATTGCTGCCCCCGGAAGTATTAGCCAAGAATTGAACCAAGCGCAGACCAAAATGATGACGGATAAAAACGGCGCGGTGTTTATGCTGAACGGCGACTGGATGCTGAACGAAGTCAAGCTGACCTATGAAGACGAATTGGGGGATATTGATTTTGTGAACTATCCCGTCATTTCCGCATTGGGTGTTAAGCTGTTTGGCGCAGGTACGACTTACAATAAGAGCGAAGCGGAATGCGACGAGCTGCTTTCCTATATTATCGATTTAGTAGACGCAAATAAAAACATAGAAGACATTATTGCGGACGTAAAGGAAAACAAAGGCGTTGATCTTGCGGAAGCGGACGCGAAGGAAGTGGCAAGGGCAAGAGGCGTTTCCTATTCCCGTGGCGTTGAGCATATCGGCTTTATGACGGCAGATTCTCCCAAGAAGGATATCGCGGCTCTCTTCTTGCGTATGATGGCGAGCGACGATTTCGGTAAATCCTTCAGCGTTTTAGGAAACGGCTCTACTCCGTATTACGCGCAAATCAACACGACGTCGGGTTATAAGTTTGTTGAAAATGCTTCGAAAATCGTAGCGAACCAATATTTCTCATTGATTTCTGCGGCGTCGCAAGGGTATAGAAAACAACTGTTAAAGACGAATTCTATATTTATGTCGCAAACGCACATTCCCACTTATATTTCTTCCAACAGCACGGCGTCTATTTACAACCGTGAAGGCGGAAAGAACGGTAGTGGATTGGAAGTTTACACTACCGTTGCGAAATCGTTGCAAAAAGCTGAACACACGTTTGTAAAAAATAATTGGAGTCAGTACAAAAAACAAGCAGGATTGGAATAAAAGCTTATGAAAATCTTTCAAAAAATAAAAAAGAATTATTCAAAATTTGAACGACGGGACTTTTTGTTTGCGTATTTGCTTATTCTTTTTCCTGTTGCGCAATTTTTGGTTTTTTGGGTATTTGTCAATGCGTCGTCTATCGCGCTTGCTTTTCAAGACGACTTTGGTAAATTTACATGGAACAACTTTGAGGCGGTAAAAAACGCTTTTGTTGACCAAGACTTGTTCGGGATCAATTTGAAAGATTCGTTGGTGCGTTCTTGGATTTTGTGGTTGGTTGGCGAAGTGATTTGTTTCCCCATTTCGTTGATTACGACATACGTGTTGACCAGAAAAATCGTGGGGCATTACGTCTTCCGAATTTGTTATATCATTCCCAGCTTGATGGGTGCGATTATTTGGACGCTGCTCATTAAAGAAATGGTACGCGGTGAAGGCCCGATTACTTTATTGGTAAAGAATTTTGGGTTAGACCCTTACTCGAATGCAGCAACAGAAGGCTTGCTTTGGGATGATGCAACGGCGTTTTTCACCATTGTATCCGTGCGCGCCGTGATGGGGCTTGTCGGCAACAACGCCGTATTGACGGGCGCGTATACCCGCGTTCCGAACGAGCTTTTCGAATCGGCGGAGCTGGACGGCGCAGGGTTCTTTACCGAAATGTTCAAAATTGCCATTCCTTGTATTTGGCCAACAATTTGTACGTTGCTCACGTTTGCGCTTTGCAGCATCTTTACGTGCGACTACAACGTTTATTTGTTCACCAATGGGCAGGGGAATTTCGAGACGTCTACGATTGGTTTCCAGTTGTTTAATCTAACCTATCAATTAAGAGAAGGCAACGGGTCCTACGGCTATCCCGCAGCGTTGGGCGTTACGTTGACGGTTATTACGTTGCCTGTAGTTTTGGTCGGGAAAGCAGTTTTGGAAAGAATGTCAGAGAATGTGGAGGTTTAAGAATGAAAGAACTTAAATTTAGAAAATCTCCACTTGGCATAAAAATTGTCTACGCTTGCTTTTTTGCGATGTTTGTAATTTTTGCGTTCGCGTATATCTATCCGATGTTCTGGGCGATTATCAATTCCTTGAAAACGGACCGTGAATTTGCCGCAAACAGTTTGAATCTTCCCGAACAATGGCGGTTCCAAAATTATGTCAGCGTTTTTAAGGATTTCAAGGTGGCGGGTACGGATATCCGAGGAAAGGATATGTATTTGTACTTTGATATGCTGTTCAATTCCCTTTGGATTTTGGTGGTACACGTTTTCGTGAACGTTACGTCCAGCGCCATGCTGGCGTACGCGATAGCGCGGTTCCGCTTTCCTGGAAAGAATTTTTTGTATGCGGTAATTATTTTTGCAAATACCATTCCCATCATCGGCTCTGGCCCTGCAAAATATAAGATGGCGGTAGCCTTGAATATGGTGAATAATCCCGCGACGATTTGGCTTATGTGGGCGGCTGGTTTCGACTTTGCGTTCATCGTCTTTTACGGTTACTTTAAGGGCATCAGCGCCTCCTACTCCGAATCGGCGAAGATTGACGGCGCAAATAATTGGACGGTATTGATCAAAGTTATCCTTCCGCAAATCATCCCCTGTATCGTTGCCGTTGCTATTACGCAGGCAATCAGTATTTGGAACAACTATTCCATTTCGATGATTTATTTGCCGATATACCCGAACTTGGCGTACGGGATGTATATATTTAAGGATTACTATTTCTTGGTAAAAGACCCGATGCCCATCTATTTTGCTACTGCGGTTATTTCGTCTATTCCCATTATCGTATTGTATGCTTGCTCGCAGAACTTGATTTTGACGAATATGACGACGGGCGGCTTGAAGGGTTAAATAAAACTCATGACAAGGAGAAAATGCATGAAAAAAATCTGGTTAGCTTTGTTGGCGTGTATAGCATTCATGTGCTTGGCGTTAGGCACTGCTTGTGAAAAAAATCAGCCTGTGTTCAACAAAGGGTATTTGGACGTGATTGAGCTGGGCGATCCGATTATGTTGGACGAGTACGTAGATCCAGATACGATGGACGATTATACGCTGATTCTGCGTTCGGATTCTACGGGCGAAGAAATTGACTTGAAAGCGCGTGGACAATGGACAACCCGATATCCTGGTACGTTTACGTTGACCTACACAGTTTTATCAGGGGAAAATAAGGGTACGGTTTCCACCAAGCTGACAGTAGTCGTTCCTGAGGTTCAATGGACGTTTACGCGAAACATTATCATTTCTCGCGTAGAAGATACGCTTGATTTCAATCAACTGGAAAGAGATTTGAATCTTTCCATTGAATCCTACTACGATTATGAATTTTTCGTAAGTCAAGTAAAATATGACGGTGGTAGCGAAACGTTTACGGATGAAACCGAATACACCTTTACACGCGAAGGCGATCACGTCTTTACGTTCGGCATCAGGACGGAGGACGGGCAGGTATTGTCCGCAGAACAAATGGTAAACGTTCGCTTCAAGCCTGTGCTTGGCGAAGGCGCGGCGGATTGGATGAGCGAAAACAACATTGTTTCGTCCGATTATAAAGTCATCAACGCAGACGGCAGCGTAGAACTGGACGCAGGGTATTATAGCGGCTCGTATACGAACGATAACGTTCCCTATTTGGCGTTTGAAGGGGATTACGGCGCGAACACCTTTATCAAGGTTGACTTTACTGGTAAGAACTTGCCGCAGGTAGCGTTCTTCTGCGATGAAATTACTTCCAGTATTACGGACGGGGCTCGCGGGATTTATATTCATAACGGCTTAACGACCACTAACGGCACCGTTTGGAAAGCGTTGGATGCAAGCCGTCTGACGGTATTTGGCCCGAACAAAGTAGGTTATGCCAAATTTGACCAAAATGGTAGATTTTCTGGCTCTGCGACTGGTTCGGAAGCTGCGCCTTGTCCGATGAGTTATAATGCGTTGCAAGAAGATTGTGAATATCGTTATATTGTAGGCTTTACCGATGCGTCGAAAAGCTCGGTTACCCTTCGTATTCTCTTGATTAACTTGACAACGATGGAAAGAGAATTTGACCATTCGTATAAGTGTGTTAAGGTAGACGGATACGGGAACGTAGATTTCACTAATTATTTTAACGGCAGCATCGTACTTTACGGCAGATACGGCGTAGAAACGAAATGGGATAAAGTCTACCTGCCGATTACGGATGTGGAAGACATTCACGAACTGGATATTGCTTCGGAATTTAAGAAAGGCTTTAAAACGCAATATGCGTTGGATTCTATCGTGCGTATATCCGATTATATTGCGGATGAAGACGGTGAATACTTATTTGACGTTATTGATCCAGACGGGCTGAAAGTGGAAATTTTGGAAGGCGGTTCGTTCAAGTATGAAAAGAGCGGTACGTATCGTTTGATATACGATTCCTTGCAACCCGACGTAAGAGCAAGCTCCGTTACGGTGGATGTTATGTTTGATCCTAACGCCGATATGGGGGACGACTATTTTGAATATACGGAAGCTATCATCGCTTCAGGCGTTAGAAGAGGTACTGGTTTGACCGCAAACACGAACGCTAAGTTTATCGAAGAGGGCGCAAGAAGTATTCGGTATTATACGTCGGAAACCACTACGGAGGGTAAGGGTATCCCCGTTGGTATCGGACGAAGCTTCTTGGAATTCATCTTCTTGTCCAGAGAGGTAGACGGCATTTCCTTCGACGTTTATACGACGATCCCCCTTCAATATAAGCTGTACGCTGGTACAAGTAAAGCTATCAAAATGGATTATACTGGTTCGGTTGCGGCGGAAACCTGGACAAAGATTACCGTAACGCGCGAGCTGTACTTGGCGAACGCTGACTCTTATTCGGGTTGCAAGTACGCGTTGGCTATCAGCTTCTACGTAGAAGGGGAAGAATTGCCCGCGCAGACGTCGTTCTATTTGGATAATATCCATATGGTGACGACTGACGCTACGGAGTCGGTGACGGATATTGCAAAAGCATTTTTGCAAACGAACGGCATGACCACGTACGGGGTCAAATCCGTCAATGACGATTTACAGGTGCAGCTCTATAAAGGGATGTATCAAGGCGAAGCGCATGCAATGACAATCGACGACGTACCTTACGTTGCTTATAATGGGAATTACGGCGTAGGTACTTACGTTGCGGTGGATTTTACGGGCAAAAATATGCCTCAGTTGTGCTTCTTCGCAAAGGAAGTTACCCCCTCGTTGTTGGACGGCTTGGCAGGTGTATATATACACAACGGTATGATTAAAAATAACGGTGATTACCGTAGTGATACCGACGCAGGGCGCGTCACGTTCTTGGGCCCGAACAAGGTGGAATACAAGAGAGTAGATGCAGATGGCAGATACTCGGGGCAGTTTGGTAGCGCAGATAGTCCTTCTCCGATGTCTGAACGCGGCTTGCAGGACGGCGTACATTATAGATACGTTATCGGCGTAAAGAGCGCACAAGCAAGCGTGGGCGAAACGAAGGGCAAGGTTCTTTTACAACTGATGCTTATCAATTTAGATACCCATACCGTAATGGCGGACTATGAAAAGGAATTATCCGACACTGCGTTCACCGAAAATTATTTGTCGGGGAACGTCGTGATGTACGGCAAATACAACGTGGCGATTACCTTAGATAAAATTTATCCTATCTATCAAGACGTGGCAGATATCGACGATATCGACGTGGTTAAAGCAGGCTTGAACAAATAAAGGAGAATAAGAATGAAGAAAAAAATTTTATCAATATTTTTATCCTTTCTTTCCGTTGTTTCCGTTGTGTTGAGTGGTTGCGACCAAAACGCTTTGAAGAAAAACGCGCCTGATTATTCTTCTTCGCAATTACAATTCGATTTTTACGGCTATTCTTCGGCGTCCAACGGCAAATGGTCGATTGACGGCATAGAATACGACGCGGGGCAGGATTTCAGAACGGTGGAAAGAGTACGCGAGTACAAGGATACGGGGATGACGATCTATATGCCCCAGCATCAAGCTTTGTATGAGGGGCAAGATTTTGAAACCAGCGATACCAAAAAAGCCTTGGATATGGCGGTGGAAGCAGGGATGAGTAAAGTCATCCTTACCGACCGTCGCATTCAACAGCTTTCCAAAACCAACGGCGGTATCGTTGGGGAAGACAAGCAATTTGCCACGACGGATGAGTTGGACGCGGAAATTGCATCCTACCTTGCTCCCTATAAAGATCACCCTGCTTTCTACGGGTTGATGCTTGGCGACGAGCCGTTCTGGGAAATGTATGAATCGTATGGACAGGTGTATAAATCCATCAAACGCGTTTACCCCGAATGCTTTATTCAATACAATCTGAATCCCATCACTGCGGGACAGGATCCGAACAAGATCGACGCACGTTTCCCTCCCTTGGAAGAAGGGGAAGGCGAAGGGTTGGAATGGAAAGATATCGTTGCCATTCGCTATGAAAAGTACCTTCGTTTGTTCTTGGATTCCACTGGCGCAGACTACGTGCAGTACGACCAGTATCCCTTGAGAAGCAAAGATTTTATTGACGAATATTACATCTACGGTTTGCAGATGGTTGCGGAATTGGCGAAAGAATATGGAATTGAATTCTATTTCGTTACGCAAACCTACGGACAAACGGACGGCGGACATAATCCTAGGATGTTGACTGAAGCGGATTTGTACTGGCTCAACAATATGCTGGTGGGCTTTGGCGTGAAGACGATTTCGTATTTTACCTACTGGACGAAGTCGGACAATAACACAGAGCATTTCATCGACGGCAACTCCTTCATTACTTGGTACGGCGAAAGAACGAAGATTTACGACTGGATGAAGCAAATTATGTCGGAAGAACAAAAGCTTGCTCCGACGATTTTGAATTTTGATTATCAAACTAGCAAGGTGTATACCAAAGCGCCTACAGTATTTGATGCAAGTCATGTGATGTGGACGAAACAAACGAAGGATTTCAAGGCCCTTCAAAGCGTAAGTATCGATAAAGAGGTTGCCTTGGTGACCGAGCTTTATGACGATGAAAAGTCCAACTATATGTACATGGTGCAAAACATTATTGATCCTATTAACAAGGGGAGCAAGGCGTACCAAACCACGGAGCTGACGTTTGATTCCGCGTATAAGTATGCGGCGGTTTACGTGAAGGGTGAACGTTCTCTTGTTAAATTGCAGGACGGCAAGCTCACCTTAGAGCACAAAGCAGGCGAAGCAACCTACGTTATCCCCTATTAATCAAGGGCGAACGTAGCAAAAATAATCTTATAAGGAGAAATGATATGAGAAAAAATTGGAAATGGGTAGTGGCTATGTTGGTTGCAATGGGCGCAATGACGGCTTTTGCGGCTTGTGGGCAAAACGTAGGTCCGTCTATGTCGGATTCGACTGTCTCGGATAGCCCCGTAGAGGAAACGAAGCATACGGTTACGTTCAAAGCTGGCGACGTCACTGTGGCAACGAAGAACTATACGGATGATGATATGACGATTGATGAACCGGCTGTTCCCGAAAAGGCGCATTACACGGGGGTATGGGAAACATACATTTTGGATGGCAACGACATTACGGTTAATGCGATTTATACGCCGATTGAATATACGGTTGTCTTCAAGGTAGACGGCGAAGAAGTTGGCTCGGACACGTATACGGTGGAGAATACGGAAATTGACGTTCCTTCCATTGCGGCAAAAGATCATTATACAAGCGCATGGGAAAGCTATACCTTAACGGGCGGAAGTATTACTGTAAATGCAGTTTATACGCCGATCGATTATACCATTACGTTCATGAATGGTGAAGACAAGGCGGGTGAGGTTGTTTTCAATATTGAAGACAACGATAAGCAAGCGCCTATAATTCCCGAAAAAACGGGTTATACCGGTGCATGGAGCGAATATAGTTTTGAAACGCTTGCGAATCAAACGTCGAGCTTAAGCTATACGCCGAATACTTATACGATTACCTACGACGCGCTTGGCGGTACGGCGAGTGTAGAATCGCAGGATGTGATCTATGACGGCGAATATACGCTTGCAACGGCGACTCCGCCTAAGAGCTACCAAGAATTCCTTGGTTGGGTGGATGAAAACGGCAACACAGTAAACGACGGGGATGCATGGGAAATTGCAAAGAGCGTTACGTTGAAAGCGGTATATAGCAAGGGCATAACCTTTGAATCTCTGACAGCAGTACCTTCTGCTTTGACGACAGATGGCGCGGCAGGTACGGCAAGCATCGGTGAAAAAGACGGCGACAAGTGCTTGGTGATTCCTGTAACGGGTTCTTCGCCGAAGCTTAAGGTAACGCTTGCGTTCTTGGCAGAGTTCTTTGCGGATGAAAACGTACAGTACGTTGGCTTTGATGCGACGACGGATACAACCGTAAGCTCCGATTTCCGCCGCTATACATTGCGTTCGACTGGTGCTTTGGGCAATGAAACGTATGAACACAACGATTCGGCGTTCGGTGTTACGAAGCTTAGATGGAAGAGCTTCTACTTTACGCGCGCAGACTATAACACTTGGGTAGAAAATAATTTCAGCGAGCATTACTTTATTATCACGGGTGGCTTCTCTAACGGGGATAACTTGTACGTGGATAACATTCGCCCTGTAACAGCGCAGGAATATTTGGACGACGTATATAGCTTTGAAGGCGGCTACATGAAGCAAAGCGGTACAAATCTGTTGGTATATACCAACGTTGGCGCAAAGGGTACGTGGCAGCTTGGTATCGGCTTTAACGACAACGCTTATCTTCCTACTGCTTACGGCTTGACGAGCGATATGGCATCCCAGGGTGCAAATTCGTTCTATTTCACGAAACCTGCCAATAGCGGTGATTATACCGTTCGTTTGAACGACGTAGCGTTCACGACAATGAAGTCCACGGGATACTATGCATTTGACTTGTACGTGCCTGAGGGTGCGGACGCAACGTTGCTCAGCGGAGATACCTCTTGGACGGTTGCAACGCCGAAGGCAGGGGCTTGGACGACTATTTACGTCTGCAGCACGAACAGCAAACCTGTCAACATCCATGATACAACGGGCGGTACGTACGCAATCGATCATTTCCGTTCGGTTACGAAAGAAGAATTTGATGCGGCGAAGTATGGTTTTGAAGCAGGCGCAGGCGCGCTTCGTACAGACGTGCTTGAATCGGAAAACAGATTGTATTATTATGCAGGCGCGGACAATCAAGATAAAAAGATATCGTTAAACGTGAAGGGTGACGGCTCGACGTTGAGCAACGTTCGTATGGATATGGAAAACGTGCATAGCGGCAAATATGCGCTTGCCTTTGAAAAAACGAACGGCTATGTCTTTATGTCGCTTGCAAACACTTCTTCTGCAATGTATGAAGAACTTAAAAACGGCTTTACCTTCTGGATTTACAGCACGGTAGCATTGAACGGCGAAGGGGAAGCAAAGAATTTCATTAACGGTAAGAATGAACAATTCGGGGAAGACGGTGTTAGCATTTCTGCAAACATGTGGACAAAAGTCACCATTACTGCAGACGATATTGATGGATCTGGGCGTTTCCTAATCTTGGATGGTAGTACCGCAGGTACAATCTATCTCGATGATATATGCCCTTTGGCAGTTGAATAATAGATAAGGCTCTGTCACATCACATGGTTGATTTTTGACGGAAAAATACTGTGAAATACTTCGTGTTTTGCTCAGTTACAGACCGCTGAGGGTATGCGCCTTCGCAAAACGCTCGTCTTTCTTGTATTTTCCTCGTCAATTCGCTGGAAATGAATTTCAGCTAAAATCAACCATTCTCTGTGACATAGCCATAGATAAAAAGCTTTGTTCAAGGCAGCCGATCATAAGCGGCGGCTGCCTTGGGCTACCTTGAAAAAGTTTGTCGAAAAGGATAAAGACAAAAATGAAAAATAAATATATTTCTATGACAATAAGTTTAATATTTTTTGCGGATGAGGATGTGATAACGTTGTCGGCGGGCGCAAATGATTCGCAAAAAGACAACGACCTTATAGGTGACGATATTTTTGGAGATTAAAAAGGAGAAATAGAAAAATGAAAAAAATGACGAAATTATATTCCCTTTTTACGCTCGTAATTGCTATGCTTGCTACAATGATTACAGCGGTATTGTTTAGTGTAAACGTATCGGCGGAAGTTGCGGTGGACGCAAGCAGATTTGAAATGGTAGAAGGCGCAGGGATTCGTTTGGCTGAACCCAAAGGCTTGCGCTTTATTGCAGAGATGGGCTCGGATATATATACCGATTTGACGACGGAAGAAGACGGTATTACGAAAAAGATGGGTATGTTCATAATGCCTGCATCTTATTTGAGAGATTCGAGTAAATATTCCAACGGCGTTAGAGGCGTCATGGAAAAGAATTATCAAAACATCACGAAAAAAATCGATCACGTATTTTATAGTAGTGATGGCTCCGTTGAAAATAAAATTTATCAAAGCGGTGCGTATTATCGCGCAAACGGCGTTATTTCTAATCTTTTATTGTCAAACTACGACAGAGATTTTGTAGGGATTGCCTACATTGCAGAAACGGATAGCGAGCAAACGACGTACACCTTTGCGGATTTTAATACGACGGATGGCGTAAGAGACTCTCTTTACGTAGCAATGCAAGCATATAAAGACTATACGGATACTGCACCCCAAGCAGTCTTTAACGAATATGTTGTGGGCGCGCATTTGGAAAGCTTGGGTATGGTAGAAAACGTAACGGTTGAAGATGGCGTTCGAACGGTTACGTATACCTATGCTGGGCAAACCTATAATACTATTCAAGAGGTTGCGGAGGCGGTAGAGTGCAATTTGACGCTGAATGTAAGCAATTCTTCGCTGCTTTTGGGCAACATAGGAGAAACTGCCAACTTGACGGCGACGATAACGGATAATGAAAATCCCGTTACGATTGATACATATATCGCGTGGTCGTCTGATAATCAAACCGCGATTTCGGTGGACAGCAATGGTAAAGTTACGGCAGTTGATTGTGGCGAAGCGAATGTAACCGCATATTTTATGGGGCAAGTAGCGACATGTAAAGTATCGGTATTTGATGGTAGCTTTGAAAAAATGTCCAGCGTTCCTACCTTTATGAAAACGGACGGTGCGGCGGGAACGGCGGTCATTGGCGAAAAAGACGGTGACAAGTGCTTGGTGATTCCCGTTACAGGTTCTTCGCCTAAACTCAAAGTAACGCTTGATTTCTTAGCGTCCTATTTTGCGGATGAAAACGTACAATACGTTGCGTTTGATGCGAAGACGGATAGCACGAAGACAAGCAATTTCCGCCGTTATACGACGAATGGCAGTACGATGACTAACGTGACGTATGAAATTAACAATACGAAAGGTTGGGGTATCAATGCAACGGAGTGGAAGAGCTACTATTTCACCAGAGCAGACTATGAAGCTTGGGTAAAAAATGGTTTGACTGAAGATTACCTCATCACCACGGGTGGCTTTACGGCTGGCGATAATCTGTACGTAGATAATATTCGTCCTGTAACCGCGAAGGAATATGAAGAAGACTTGTACGGCTATGAAAGCGGTAGATTTGAGCTTAGCGACACGAATTTACTGTACTATACAACGCGCGGCGCGGATACGTGGCAAATGGGTATTGGCTGCAATTCTACTGCAAATATCGCAACGGCTTACGGTATTACGAACACCAACGTTTCACAGGGTAAGAGTGCGTTCTACTTTACGAAACCTGCGGGCAAATACACGGTACGCTTTAACACGTCGGGTGTGGCGTTGAACAATCTTAGGACGACGGGTTATTACGCATTTGATTTGTACGTACCCGAAGGCGCAGATGCGACTTTGACTAATCAAACGACAACTTGGTCGGTTGGCGAATTAAAAGCAGGTCAATGGACGACGGTGTACGTGAATAGAGCAGATGACAAGCCTGTTGATATCACCGATACGACGGGTGGTACGTATGTGATCGACCATTTCCGTTCGGTATCCGAAGAGGAATTCAACGCGGCGATGTTTGATTTTGAGGCAGGTACGGGCGGTCTTCGCGATAACACAGCTGCAAGTGAAAACAGAGTGTATTATTATGCAGGCGCGGATCATGCGAGCAAAACATGGTCGATGATTATTATGAATAGCGGTGCAACGCTCAGTGATCCTCATTTTGACAATGAAATTACTCATAACGGCGGTTCTTCTTTGGCGGTCACTAAAACGAATGGCGGTGCTTACTGGCGATTGAACCCGAGTTCGACGTTGTATGCAACCCTTAAAGACGGCTTTACTTTCTGGATTTACAGTACTGTAACCGTCAACGGTCGTTCGGGCGTAGGCAATATTACCAACGGCTATGACGCTGTATGGGATGCTGATTTCGTTCTTCGCGCAAACACGTGGACGCAAATCACCGTAGATCCCGAAGATATCAATACAGGCAATCAATATCGATTCTTGGGGATCAAGGGCAGCAGTGCGGGTACGTTCTATATCGACGATATTCGTCCGCTTGGCGCAGATAATGGCGAAGGCAGCGAAGACGGCGACGAACAAGTACCTGAAAAATATTTGACCTACAATGCAGAATTTGACGAAGTGAGCGGCGGATTGATTCTTGGCGAAAGTACGCACAGCGGCGCGGCAACGTCTATCCCCAGCAATAGTGTAGATGTTGAAGAGGATATGTCATATTTTGCATTCAATAAAAAGTTTGGCTTAAACGATTTCTTGGTATTGGATATTACGGGCGATAATATGCCTATTATCTCCTTCTTTAACAACGAAGTAACGAAGACAATCTATAACCAAGAGCAGAACCCCGACGTGTTGGGTTGGATTATTGCAAACGGTATGACGATGAACAACGGCGTGCTTTATGGCGGCATTGACGGCGTGCACGCAAACCGTTATGCGGTTATCGGCCCTAACAAGATTGCCTATAAATTTGACGATAATGGGGCGCCAGCCGTACAGTATCGTTACAATACCAGTAATGACGCCATGCCTTGGGGCTTGAGTATGGCGACCTTGCAATCGGCAAACGACCAATACAAGATAATCATCGGCTTTACGGAAAAGGATGATACTTATATTACACTCCGTATCTGTGCAATGAATATGGCAACAGGACGAATAGTGGTAAACGAAAAAATCAACGTACGTGCGCTGTATGAAGAAGGTTATATTGCGCTTCACGGGCACTTCGGTAGAACGACGGCGGTTGATAAGGTATATCCTATTGCAGAAGATACCACGTTGAATGCATTGATTGAACAATATATGCCTACTACACAGGTTTACAACGGCGAGTGGGACGGCAACGGCGGTTTGGTCTTGGAACAGAGTGCGCATATCTCAGGTGGGCTTCAATCCCCTATAGAGGCTGATATGTCTTATATTGCGTTCAGGGGTGAATACGGCTTGAACGATTACGTGGTATTCGATTTCACGGGCGACAATATGCCGTATGTATCTTTCTTTAATAATCAAATCACGAATACCGTGTTCAACCGTGCACAGGATGAAAACGTTGCGGGCTGGGTCATTGCGAATGGTCTTAGAGATAATGATGGTACATGGCAAGATAGCGACACTTCGAATACGGCGAGCCGTTTGACGTTGTATGGTCCTAAGAAAATCATTAACTACACGAGTAATAAACCGAACGGCGAAGCGGCAGACGTGCAATTTAGAGCAGTTATCGACGGCAGTAGTAGTACTCCGTCCGCTATCAGTATGCGTACGTTACAATCAGTAAAGGATACGTATAGGGCGATTATGGGTGTAGAGTCGGGAAGCAGTGGCAAAGTCAAGTTAAGAGTGTACGTTATCAACATGGTTACTGGTGTTGAGGTGTTAAATGTGACGAAAGAGTACACCATTGGCGGTTTGTATACTTATTCCGAAGGCAATATCATTCTCTACGGTCGTTTCCATAAGGAAACGGTGCTTGATAAGGTGTTCGGGGTGCATGAAGATGCGAATTTTACTGATTTACGCGAAGAATATGGCTTTGTTAAGAACGTGGATTATTCTAACGAAACGGCATCCTTTGATGCCTACGCTTACAGTGGGCCTACCAACGGTCAATGGACGATTGATGGGAGCAATCAAGTGCAAAATCCTACCGATTACAGAACGGTAGAGCATTTGACGACCTACAAAAACGCAGGGTTTAATATCTATTTGGCGCAGGATTCCATTACGGTAGACGCGGCAACTTGGAAAACGGACGGCGAAGTGATTATGGATACGGCGCAGGAAGCGGGCTTGAAGGTAATCCTTACCGATAAGAGAATTCAAAGCTTATCCGAGCCTATAACAGTAACCAGCACCGGCACTTCTGGTACGGCTTGGGAAATCGTCGAGGGTAAAAGGTTTAAGAATCTTGCGGCGTTGGATAGCTATATTGCAGAGTGTCTTTCCCTTTACAAAGACCATTCTGCGTTCTACGGCGTAATGCTCGGCGACGAGCCTTCCTACCAAAACGCTTATTGCTACGGAGAAGTTTATAAAGCGATTAAGCGTGTGGCTCCCGACGTATACGTGCAATATAATCGTTCTGACGGACTTCTTCGTTTTCGGTGCTTGAACCACGATTTGATTGCCTGCTTCTACCACTTGTCGTGCAATGCGGAGTGCTCCGTTTGTGAGATTTAAGTCGCTCCATTTCAGCCCAAGAATTTCACCACGGCGCATACCTGTGGATAGTTCCAACAAGAACATTTCGTAATATCCTTCTTCTTTGGCTCGTGCAAGGAAACGCCCAAGTTCGCTTGGAGAAAGTATTTGCATTTCTCGTCCTTTTTTAGGCGGTAGTTTGCAATCCGCAGACGGATTTCTTGTAATCAATCTTTCATCGATTGCTTTTTCAAGCGCTGCCTTGCACAGAGCATGGCAGGAGCGTACCATTCTATTCGAGGTTGCAGTTCCGTGACTTTCGGAGCGGTGCAATCTACCGTTCTTTTTCAGCTTTGCATAAAATTGTTGCAGGTCGTTTTGCGTGAGTTCGTTGAGTGGAATTTGCCCGACCGCAGGAATGATATGCTGGTAGATACAGTTTTCATATCCGACCTTTGTAGTTTCCCGCAATGAGGGTTTGCAAAAGTTTTGATACCAAAAATCTAACCAATTACCATAGGGCATGTCTGGCTTCAACCGTTCTACCGCCTTGCCAAGCGTTTCTTTTAAGACTTTGAGTTTTTCTTCACAAGCGGACTTTGTTTTTGCCGTTACGTTCTTGGTTTTGGGAATACCTTTCTCATCGTAGCCAACAACGATTCGACCTTCCCATCTGCCGTCTTTTCGCAATCGCAGCATGCCTTCGCCTTGCTTGCGTTTATTTTTTGTCATTCGTGTTTCCCCCGATTAAAAATTGTTGCATCATGTTGTTGACCACAGC
>JAFQVL010000003.1 GCA_017408045.1 Clostridia bacterium
ATTCGACGGCGGAGCGCGTATCGAACGCTTTGCTTCGCAAAAGGATTTAAAGACGTATATGGAAAAATTGGACGAAACCATCAAAAACCGTCTGGAATTTTTTACAAAGTAAGATGCAATGCAATGAAAACAGCCGCCTTTGTGGGTGGCTGTTTTTTTAAGGCGTCGTAAAAGGTGGGGTAAGCACCATTTTTAATATATGTATTATTAAAAAATTTCTAAAAAAATTCGTTGGAAAGTATTGACAAAAGTTTTGCATAAGGTATATAATAGAGAAAATCCGTTATAAAAAGGAGATTATCATATGAAAAAATTAGTTTTACTTATGGCTATGGCACTTACCGTTACCGTTGGCGGCGTATACGCTACTTGGACGTATACCCAAAATACCGACGTAGCTGATGAAACGATCAACATGGCGATGAACTTGACGGACGTTGCGTACAGCGGTTCGTACGGCACCTATAAGATTGATAGGTCTAGCCTTACCCTGAAGATCGACCCCAAGCCGGGTACGACGCATACGACGGCTTTGTTGATTGAAGGCAACATCGTGATTACCTTCACGCCCAACTCGGTCGCTCCGGAAACGGTAAAGGAAGAGGGCGTTGCCTCTACCTTCGAGTTTGGTTTGACGAATTCCAACTGGACGTTTGACGACGATACCACGGATGAAGTGGCTGCTAAGACTATCGTTACCTTGGAACATGCTGAAAAGCACGATATTGCTTGGACGCGTGGCGCTGACGGCGTATTCACCTACACGCTTTCGGCTGATGATATTGCAGAGCATATCCGCTTGACTGAATTCAACTTGGATACGAAAGTGAAGTACGATGCCTTCAACACGGCTTTGGGGCAAGGTCAAATCACCATCACGGTAAGCGACGGTCAGACTTCCGCTGATTCTGAGTAAACCATAAAACAAATGCACGTAAAAAGCCAGTCGAATCATGGCTGGCTTTTTATCCATTTTTACAAGTAGAGATGAGAAATGTCTAAATTCGAGATTTATTCTCTGATTCTCTGTCTGATCGTATTCGTATTGTTGGTTGGGGTGTTTTCCTATTTCCTGACGATTATCGTCAAGCAAGCACTTCGACAGATACGCGGTGGCTTAGAGGATGAGGAGATTATAAAAGAATTTAATACGGTCAGCGAAAAAAAGCAGGGCAAGTTTGCTAAAATCTTCGACGGAATTGTCAACGGCTTGCTGTGTGTTTTTTTCGCTGCTGTTTTTATTTCCTCTCTATACATAAACTGTACGCAGGACGTCTACATGGACAACGTGCCTACGTATCGCGTGGTTTTAACCTCTTCCATGGAAACGAAGAACGAGAAAAACAAGTACTTGTTCGACAACCAGTTGGACAACCAGATCGCTGCGTTTGACCTCATCGCTACCTACAAGTTGCCCAAGGAAGAGGATTTGAAAATCTACGACATTATCGTTTACGAGATGGACGGAATATTGGTCGTTCACCGTATCGTCAACATTGAAGAGCCGAATGCATCCCACCCCAACGAACGCTATTTCTTGGTGCAGGGGGACGCTGTGGGACAACCGGACCGTTTCCCCGTTCTGTATTCGCAGATGAAGGGCATTTACAGAAACGAAAAAATCCCGTTCGTGGGCAGTTTCGTATTGTTCATGCAGTCGCCGGCGGGCTGGCTGTGTATGCTTTTGGTGGCGTTCACAATCATCTGTACGCCTATCTTAGAGAAAAAGTTGCTGGAAGCAAGAAAGGCAAGGTACTTGCTCTTGATGCAGCAAGCGGAGATTGCCCCTGCGGAAGCTCCTGCGGAAACGTTTACGGAAATCCCTGCGGAAACACCTGCGCAAGTTCCTTCGGAAACGCCTATGGAAATCCCTACGGAAGTTCCTGCGGAAGTTCCTGCGGAAACGCTTACGGAAGTGCCTGCGGAAACGCTTACGGAAACGCCTATGGAAACCCCTGCGGAAATCCCTGTGCCCACTTCCAGATTTGCTGGATTTAAGCCGACCAAGACTTTCTACGAAAGGTTGGCGCTTTCGAGTGAACAGATGCAAAACCGATATCGACTTGTGGTGGATACCCTGTTGCGTATTGAAAACGTCCGTGTCATTGAAGGAAAAACGCAGCACACGTACAAATGGAAGACCCATTGTGTGGCAAGGCTGTTCTTTAAGGGCAAAACGCTGCACGTTGCCTTGGGCTTAGATCCCAAGGAGTATGAAAACCAAAAGTACGTCTTCGTTGACCTTTCGGAAACGGCAAAGCATCAAAATTACCCCACCTGCCTGAAATTGACCAGCGAACGGCAAACCCGTTGGAGCTGCGAACTGATAGAAGAACTTGCCAAGAAAAAAGGTTTACCTCTCTTGGAAAAACCCGTACCCTTGGTTGAGGACGATGAAAAAGGCTTTGCTGGGCTGAAAGGCAGACGGAAACGCAAGAGCTTTAAGCGAAAATTAACGCTTTCGCCTCTCGCAAAAGAACGGTATAACGACCTCAAAGGGTACTTGAAAGCCGTCGAAGGAATTAGAGTCATTGAGGGACGGTATCAAATCACCTATAAATATAAAAACGTTCCCATCGTAAGATTTGCGATAAAGGGGAAGACGCTGAACGCCTATTTGGCTTTAGACCCGAAGGAATACGAGGATACGAAATACGTATTCACCGACGTTTCCGAGGTGAAAAAATACGCAAACTATTCGATGCGTGTGAAGGTAAGTTCGGCAAGACAAGTAAAATGGGTGAAAGAATTGATTGCTAAAATCATACCGCAATAAAAAATACCGCAAAAACGGAAAGGAGGGAGGAAAATGTTTCAAAAATCAAAGCGGTTTTTGGGCTTTTTAGCGGCTTGTTTGCTGCTCTCCTCCTTAGGCGGAGCATATGCGACCTGGCGTTTTGCGGAAAATCCCGCCGAGTCGACAAGCGGCTCGCAGTCGATTATGCTTTCCGAATTCGTTTGGCAGCCTGAGGAGATTCTGCCTTCGGTAACCCCCGGGCAAAATTTCTTAGATTTGTACGGCGCGATTTTGAATAACGTGAAGGCGGGGCTGAATTCGTCCAAGGGCGTGTTAGAGAATGCCGTCAACAAGTCGAATACCGGATTGGTGCATTGCAGCCAAAACGTGCAGGGCGGTAATTTGAAACACTTATTCATCACCGAGGCAACGCGTGAGTTGGATTTTATGATGGAGTACGTTTCCAACACGAATTATATCCTGTATATTTATAAAGAGGCGGATACCAACGGCGCGATGGGCGTCAGCCGAATTGAGGTATATAAAACAATTTTGACGCAAGAAAACGGCATTTGGGATGGGGAAGAAACGCAGTTTGGATATGCCACCTTGCAATATTTCCCGAACACCAGCGTCCGTGCAATCGACGTTTCTACTTGGTCGCGTACGTTATAAACTTAAAAAACATAAAAGCAAAATAAACAGCCGAATATCCAAGCAGGACGTTCGGCTGTTTTTTATACACGAAAGCCGCCTACGCAAGGCGGCTTTTATTCAATTTCTAAATTGTCAAGGTCGAAGATTTTATCGTCTAAAAATTCAATAACGGTCATATTTAGCCCTTTTGCAATCATCATCAAGGTGCTGAGGGTTATCGTTTTATTTCGTCCGTTCATAATGCATTGCATACTTCCGTGCTGTATCCCCGAGTCTTGCTCTAAGCGGTATTGAGAAATATTTTTCTCTTTTAACAATGCGGAAATGCGCGTGGCGACTGCGTTGTTGACTGTCAATTTACCTTCCCCCTAAAATGCGAAGATTTATCTGTGTAGTTTTACCTACATATATATTGTAGCAATACGTTATCTAAAATATACGAAGGTATACCTACATAACGCTTGCTATTTTTTTATTCACGCGGTATAATAAGAAGGCAAACCTACATACCGGGGGAATAAATATATGGTGATAACCTTTTGTGGGCATACGCAATTCGTACCAACCGCGGATTGTTTTAATAGGATTATTTCTTTTTTAACCGAAAGGGTGGGGGATAAGCCGGTGAATATCTATCTTGGCGGCTATGGGGCTTTTGACCTCTTTGCGTATGATTGCTGTAAAAAGTACAAGGAGAGAAATCCTAACGTTTCGTTGTACTATATTACGCCGTATATGCCCTCAAAAAGCCAAGAGGAAGATTTTGATGGGCGAAGGAAAAGATACGACGGAATTATTTATCCTGAGTTGGAGGATAAACCTAAAAGATTTGCAATTTTCTATCGAAATCAATGGATGGTAGATAGGGCGGATTGCGTAATTGCATACGTTGTGCGCACGTGGGGCGGGGCTTAAGCTGACAAGACTTGAACCTTTTAGGTTTTGACGGCGAGAAATCCCCTAACCGTGCAGGATTTCCTCTTGCAATACGGACGGTATTCCTGCGCGAAAATCCTTTCATTTAAGAGATTTCGCGCTCGTGAAAACTGCGTAGCATCTTAAAATAGGGATTTTGCGATGAATTTAGGCGGTGGCGACCGACGCCGTATCAGCATACTGCAAGGACGCAACCGTCTTAAAGGCGCGCAAAATAACATTTTAAGACTGAAAGGTTCAAGTCTTGTCAGCTTACGCGACCTATCAATACGCGAAGAAAAAAGGGAAAGAGGTGTTTAACTTAGCGGCAGGTCTTTAGGATATAGTGCTTGCGAAAGAAAGCAGAAATCCCCTCAACTTTTTTACAAAAAACGGTTAAAAACGTTTTACATTCTTAAAAGAATGTGGTATTATAATAGCAACGGCTGCAAAGCGCATCGATTCTCCACGGGCTGCTTTGTGGTACGAGATACATTCCATAGGAGGATAAAAAGAAATGGAAAAGAACGAAATTATTGCAACTTATGCTACTCATGAAGGTGATACGGGTTCTCCCGAAGTGCAGATTGCGCTTTTGACGTACAGAATCAATCACTTGAACGAACACCTGAAAGCAAACAAGCAGGACAACCACAGCCGTCGCGGGCTTTTGAAAATGGTTGGTAAGCGTCGTGGTTTGCTCGACTATCTCAAGGATAAGGATATCACGAGATACCGTGCAATCATCGAAAAATTGGGTCTTAGAAAATAAGCAACGAAAAGGGGCGTGTTTTTTGCGCCCCTTTTTATCGTTATAAAGGGGGACGACGGAATCTTTTCCGCCGAAAGTAAACCGATATAACGGCATACCTGCTCCGTTAGGCGACGGAGTGGGACAAGAACAAAAAAAGAATTACAGTATAAGGAGAAAAAAACAAATGCCTAATTTAGAAAATGCAAAAGTGTTTAAGATGGACTATGCAGGCAGAGAACTGACCGTAGAGCTTGGCAAGTATGCTGAACAAGCAAACGGCGCGTGCTTGGTTCGTTGCGGCGACACCGTGGTAAACGTAACGGTATGTATGGCTGAAAAGCCCAGAGAAGGAATGGATTTCTTCCCTCTGTCCGTTGACTATGAAGAAAAAATGTTCGCAGTCGGTAAAATCCCCGGCGGCTTCAAAAAGCGTGAGGGCAGGGCGTCTGATAAGGCGATTTTGGTCAGCCGTTTGATCGACCGTCCCATCCGTCCCCTCTTCCCGAAGGGAATTTTCAACGACGTAGTTGTGGTTGCTACCGCTCTGTCCGTTGATCCCGACATCGCTCCCGAGCCTATCGCAATGATCGGTTCGTCCGTTGCTCTGTCCATTTCCGATATTCCTTGGGCAGGCCCTACGGGCTCGGTCATCGTTGGCTGCGTAGACGGCAAGTACGTCATCAACCCCACGGTAGAAGAAAAGGAAAAGAGCACCATTCACCTTTCCTTGGCTGGTACGAAGGACGCTATCCTCATGATCGAGGCTGGCGCAATGGAAGTTACCGACGAAGAAATGGTTGGCGCGATTATGTACGGCCACGAAGAAATCAAGAAGGTTTGCGCTTGGATCGAAGAAATTGCAAAAGAAGCAGGCAAGCCCAAGATGGAAATGGAACTGTACAAGATCCCCGAAGACTTGGATGCGGCGGTTAAGGCTTACGGCTACGACAAGCTGTGTGCGGCTTTGGACACCTTCGACAGACAGGAAAGACAGGCTAGACAAAGCGCGGCTGAGGCAGAAATCATCGAACATTTTGCGGAAATCTATCCCGACCAGATGCGTGAAGTAAAGGATTCCATTTACTACATCGTAAAAGGTATCGTACGCGCGAAGATTTTTGAAAACGGCGTTCGTCCCGACGGCAGAACGTTGAAGGAAGTTCGTCCTATCTGGTGTGAACACGGGGTACTTCCTCGCGTACACGGCTCGGCTGTATTCACCCGTGGTCAGACGCAGGCGCTGACGACCTGTACCTTGGGTATGCTTGGCGAAGCGCAGAAGATGGACGGTTTGGACGAAGAAACCGAAAAGAGATATATGCATCAGTACAACTTCCCCGGCTACTGCACGGGCGAAGCTAAGGCTTTGAGAAGCCCCGGTCGTCGTGAAATCGGCCACGGTGCTTTGGCAGAAAGAGCGTTGGTTGCCGTTATCCCCAGCGAAGCGGAATTCCCTTATGCAATCCGCGTGGTATCCGACATCATGTCCTCCAACGGCTCGTCCTCGATGGCATCCGTTTGCGGTTCGACGATGGCGTTGATGGACGCAGGCGTTCCCATTAAAGCACCCGTAGCAGGTTGCGCAATGGGTCTTATCAAGGACGCGGAAACGGGCGAGTACGTAATCCTTACCGATATTCAGGGCTTGGAAGACTTCCTTGGCGACATGGACTTCAAGGTAGCTGGTACGGAAAAGGGTATCACCGCTATCCAGATGGATATCAAGATTAAGGGTATCTCCAAGGAAATTATGTTGGACGCAATCGCGCAGGCGCAGGACGCAAGACGTCATATTTTGGGCAAGATGCTGGATTGTATCCCCGAAGTTGCTCCTCAGCTTTCCTTGTATGCTCCGAAGATCATCTCTTTCCAGATCAACCCTGAAAAGATTGGCGACGTTGTCGGCAAGCAGGGTAAGGTCATCAACAAGATCATCGAACAGACGGGTACGAAGATTGACATTGAAGACGACGGTACGGTATGCGTAGCTTGCTTCGGCGACGTTGCAAATGCAGAGCGCGCGAAGGCAATCATTCAGTCGATTGCACACGATCCCGAAGTGGGCGATATGTTCGTAGGCGAAGTTGTTCGCGTGCTTTCCAAGGTAGGCGCTTTCGTAGAAATCGCACCTGGCAAAGACGGTATGGTGCACATCTCCCGCTTGTCGGAAAAGAGAGTGAACCAGGTAGAGGACGTACTCAACATCGGCGATAAGGTTAAGGTAGAAATCGTGAAGATCGGCGATAAGGGTATCGACCTGAAGTTGCTTGAAAAGTACGAAGACTAATCGAATGAAAAAAAATGCGGAGGTTTTGCCTCCGCATTTTGTATTTTACAAAAAAACGACGGTTTTTACCGTCGTTTTAGTTTTTGTCTTTACGGCTAAAGCTCTCCGCGTGAAATGCTGTCCATGGTGGCGGTCGTCTTTTGCTTTTTCGTATAACCCGTGCCGATGTGTTTGCCTTTTTCTTTCGAGCAACCGCAATCTCCGCAATCGCAAGCGTCGCAGCCGTCGCCGTCGGTAATCACCAGCAGGACAATCACTCCGATGATGCCCGTTGCTGCAAAGGCGGGAAGAGTGATTGAAGTCCACAACTCGGCAAAATCTTCCGTTTCTATCATCGAGCCTAACGACAAAAATCCTAACAGAAGAAGAAAAAACAGAAGGAACATACCGTTTTGCGGCAGTTTGGGCAGGAGCGTGGGAACGGCGAAAATCGTCAGCGCAATACAACTTCCCAGCCAAAGGATATAACATACGACTTGATACCAAATTCGATGCTTTAACGGTTGGACGGTGAACAGTAGCATTAGCAGTACGTAGCAAGCGGAAACGAGCAACGCCAAAGGCACGAGGGTGTTTAAATAGACGGTGCAGTTCTCGCCTAAAATAAACGCGCCGATTAGCAATCCGCATGCAATCGCAGACATGGGTAGGGGGAATATGTAAAACTTGGAATGCTTTTCCCTCAAAACGTAAAAGAGAATAGAGGCTATCCAAAGGGCGATGCCTACGCCAAAAGGGATACCCCAATGCCAATGATAGAGGTTTAACGCGCCTATACCGCAGGAAATGAAAGCAACCGTACATAAGTAGCCCACGATAATTGCAAAGGTATGCCATAACTTTGCGCTGTTCATTTCTTTGCCTCCCGATTGTTTGAAGATAGTATAGCAGTTTTTAAAAAAAATGTCAAGGTGATTTATCTTGACAAATAGAGAAAGGGGGCGTATAATGAGAGTATGGAAAAATTAACCTTAATCATTCCTTGCTATAATGAGTCGGAGGCTCTGCCGTATTTTTACGAAGAGGTTTGCCGCGTCGGGCAGGAACTTGACCGATATGAATTAGAGCTGTTGTTTGTTGACGACGGCAGTAAAGACGATACGCTTTCCGTCATTAAGGGCTTTGCCGAAAAAGACGAGCGTGTAAAATACCTCTCCTTTTCGAGAAATTTTGGGAAAGAGGGGGCGATGTACGCAGGCTTTTGCAACGCAAGCGGCGATCTCGTTGCCGTGATGGATGCGGATATGCAAGATCCGCCTTCCTTGCTGCCCCAGATGCTGCAGCTTTTAGAGGAAGGGGAATACGACAGCGTGGCTACGCGTCGAGTCAACCGCAAGGGTGAACCGAAAATCCGTTCCTTCTTCGCGCGTATGTTCTATAAAATTATGGGAAGAATCTCGGATGCGGATATTGTGGACGGCGCGCGTGATTTTCGCCTGATGAAACGCAAAATGGTGGATGCGATCGTCGCCATGGGGGAAACCAACCGCTTTTCCAAGGGGATTTTCGGTTGGATCGGCTTTAAGACCTACTGGCTGGAATACGAAAACGTAGAGCGTGTGGCAGGCGAAACGAAGTGGAGCTTTTGGAAACTGTTTAAGTATTCCTTAGAGGGAATTACCAACTTTTCCGATGCCCCGTTGAAGATTGCCTCTTGGAGTGGGATTATCCTCACGCTGGTGGCGGCGGTGGCGTTGCTGATCGTGTTTATCCGCGCCCTGTGCGTGGGCGACAGCGTGGCAGGTTGGCCCTCTACTATCTGTATCATTCTGTTTATCGGTGGCGTACAGTTGTTCTGCTTGGGGATTATCGGGCAGTACATCTCTAAAATCTTCCACGAAACGAAAAAACGCCCGATCTACATTTTATCTGAAACCAACAAAAAAGATGCCAAATAAAAAAATAAACATACCATGTATGCAATGAAAAGAGCGAGTACGCAGTTCGTACTCGCTCTTTTGGTTGCGGTTTCTTACAGGGCCTGATATTTTAAGACCATTTGCTTGTAGGTGTCGACGGCGGTTTCGTTGTTGCCTTGGTTGATGTATTCGATGCAGCGTAAAATCGTCCGGTAGACGTCAGCGAAATACTCCTTAGCGTTTTTGGAACGTTGCATTTTCCTTGCAATCGAAGGCGCAACGGCGTAGTATTCCTTGATTAAGGCTCTGCCGTCCTCGGTGCTTGACATATAGCCGTCGCGGAAGGCGCGCAGGGTGGTCAGCTCTTCACAGTTATCCGCTTTGCCCATATACGCTACGCACGCGCTGGTTAAAAAGCAGCCGCCGCCGCTGCTGCTACCGCCGTCGCCATAGGCGTCCTCATAGTGGTCGCACGCGCTGACACCGCTGTCCATCGAAATATCAAAGTAGGTGCAACGACCTTCGCCGCTGCCATAATCGTCAAAGTAAACACAGTTGCCACATCTTGCCATATTTTTTTCTCCTTTGCTTCTATTTTCTTTGCGCTAAATATACCATTAAAACGGAAACGTCCGCAGGGTTGACCCCCGAAATGCGGCTCGCTTGCCCCAAGTTCAAGGGCTTGATTTGGTTGAGCTTTTCCCGTGCCTCTAACCGCAGCCCCTCAATCTGCATATAGTCGATATCGGTGGGCAGTAGTTTCTCTTCGAGGCGCTTTGCCTTTTCAATCTGCTCGTAGCCCTGCTTTAAGTATCCCTCGTATTTCACGGTGATTTCCACCGTTTCGAGGACGTCCTTCGTGTATTCCGCAAACAACCCGAAACGTTCGATGATGTCGCGCAAGGGTACGGAGCGTTTCATCATCTCCGCGTACGAAATGCCGCTATTTAAGCCGCCAAAGCCGTACTTTTCGAGGAAAGGTTGGGCGATTTTTGGGGAGAGCCGTTCATTCAGTCGTTCTAAAAGCTCGTTGTAGAGCGCGTATCTGCGTTGATAACGCGCAAAGCGTTCTTCGCTGACCAGCCCCAACTGATAGCCGATGGGGGTCAAGCGGAAGTCTGCGTTATCTTGCCTCAAGCAAATGCGATGCTCTGCGCGCGAGGTCATCATACGGTAGGGCTCGTCCGTGCCCTTGATGACGAGGTCGTCGATGAGCACGCCGATATACGCCTCGTCGCGGCGAAGGATAAAGGGGGGCTTGCCTTGCAATTTTAGCGAGGCGTTGAGGCCAGCCATAAGCCCCTGCGCCGCCGCCTCTTCGTACCCCGAAGTGCCGTTGATTTGTCCTGCGGTGTAGATACCTTCCACCTTCTTAAACTCCAAGGTGGGCAGTACGTCCAAGGTGTCGATGCAGTCGTATTCTATGGCATAGCCATAGCGCACGATTTGCGCGTTTTCCAAACCGACGACCGAAGTATACATCTGCCGTTGTACGTCGTGGGGCATGGAAGTAGACAGCCCCTGTACGTACACCTCCAAGGTGTCTGCGCCCTCCGGCTCGATGAAAATTTGGTGGCGCTCCTTGTCCTGAAAGCGTACCACTTTCGTTTCAATCGACGGGCAATAGCGAGGGCCCGTGGATTGAATCACGCCGTTATACAAGGGAGAACGGTCCAAGTTCTCCATGATGATTTCGTGTGTTTTGAGGTTGGTGTAGGTGAGATAGCAGGGACGCTTGTTTTCAGGCGGCGTATCGTTCATAAACGAGAAGGGATAGATATCCGTGTCGCCGTGTTGGATTTCGCATTTGTCGTAATCGACCGTGCGCCCGTCCAACCTTGCAGGCGTGCCCGTCTTAAACCTACGGACGTGAAAGCCGAGGTCGATGAGGCTCTGCGTCAAATGGGTCGCTGCGGAAAAGCCGTTCGGTCCTTCCTTTTTCACGACGTCGCCCGTAATCGTTTCGCTGTTGAGATAGACCCCCGTACAAAGCACGACCGCGCGGCATTGTATGATGCCGCCGTGGTGGGTGGCAACGCCGCAAACCTTGCCGTCTTCGACGAGGATTTCGGTTGCCTCTGCTTGCAAAATCTTCAAATTCGGAGTGCTTTCCAGCACCCGTTTCATTTCGGTATGGTAAGCGTTTTTGTCCGATTGCGCGCGCAGACTCTGTACCGCCGCACCCTTGCCAACGTTGAGCATACGAATTTGCAAAGCGGTCTTATCTGCCACCAAGCCCATTTCACCGCCCAGCGCGTCAATTTCGCGTACGAGATGTCCCTTTGCCGTGCCGCCGATGGACGGATTGCAGGGCATAAACCCGATGCTGTCCAAATTCAAGGTTAAAAGGACGGTGTTTTGTCCCGTCCTTGCAAGGGCAAGCGCCGCTTCACAGCCTGCGTGCCCTGCGCCAACGACTACGGCGTCAGCGGTATATTCTAAAAAGGTCTTACTCATAAAAAACTTATTGCTTTAACAAAATGCTCTTGATGTCGTCTACTTCCTTGGCGGTCTTGTCGCTGGTGTTCACCAGCTTTTCCATCTTATCGCGCGCATACATAATGGTGGTGTGATCTCTGCCGCCTAAGATGTTGCCGATGGAAACCAAGGGCAGGGAGAGCATTTCGCACATGAGGTATGCGCAGATCTGTCTTGCCTTAACGACTTCGGCTTTCTTGCCTTTGCCGAGTACGTCCTCTTTTCTCTGCTTATAATAATGGCAAACGGCAGAAAGCATGCGTTCGGGGGTAAGCTCTTCCTTTTCGTCCGGTTCGCGTACCGATTCCGAAAGCGCGGTCTGCGCCAAAGCGAGGGTGATAGGCTCTTCTTTGAGCTTGCTGGCGAAGATGACCTTCGTCAATCTTCCTTCCAGCGTTCTTACGTCGTGGCCGGAATCCTTTGCCAAGAACTCCAAAACGTCTTGCGGAATCATCGGGCATTTTCTGTCAGCCGCCTTCTTTTTCAAGATGGCGATTTTCGTTTCTAATTCAGGGGGTTGAATGTCGGCAATCATACCGCCTGCAAAACGGGTGCGAAGTCGGTCTTCCAAAATCGCCAGTTCCTGCGGATGCTTGTCCGAGGTGAGGACGATTTGCTTGTTTTGAGCAGACAGCTCGTTAAAGGTGTGGAAAAATTCCTCTTGCGTGGTCTTCTTGTCCTTCAAGAACTGAATGTCGTCAATCATCAAAACGTCCACGTTTCTATATCTTTGACGGAAGCGCGCAGAGCTTGCCTGCGAGGACAGGGAGTCGATAAATTCCGTCACAAACTTGTCGCAGGTGGTGTACAGTACTTTCTTTTGCGGGGCGTGCTCTGCCATATAGTTGGCGATTGCGTGCATGAGGTGGGTTTTTCCGAGGCCCGATTCCCCGTAGATAAACAGGGGGTTGAACATCGCGCCGGGGTTTTCGGCAACCGTTTTTGCCGCCTCGTATACGAGCTTACTGCCAGCGCCTGCAACGAACGAAGAGAAGGTGAAACTCTTATTGATAGGGCAAGCGTGGTACGCGTCGTCCTCTTCGAGGGCGTCCAAGTTATACACCTTGCTGCCGTTGACGATAATGCGGAAACCAACCAAACCGTAGCCGCCTTCGTATTTCAAAATGGCGTCCTTGATTTGGGTGGAGTGTTTGCTGATAATCGTCGCCGCCGCGAGGTCCGTCCCTGCGCGCAGCACAAGATGCCTGCCGGAGATATCCACAGGCTCTAAATCGCGGATAAACGTTTCAAAAGAAATGGGTGTGACCACCTTTTCCAGACGTTCGCAAATCTTCTCCCATACAATTTTCAGTTGGCTTTTCCCCTCATTCATATTCGTAAACTCTGTCATTTTTTCCTTCCTGCCTACTTTTTTTGTCTGTCGTGCCGTTAAATCTTTGTCTTTTTTTAAATTCTTTGGTATAATTATAATATAAATCGCGACGAAAAGAAAGTGTTTTTGACGGTATTTTTTGAATTATGCTTATAAAAAAATTATTCCTGCAAAATTTCAGAAACTACGAACGGGAAGAATTCGTCTTCTCGGAGGGGTTGAACGTGCTGTTTGGAAAGAACGGACAGGGCAAAACGAACTGTGCGGAGGCGGTATTTTACCTTTGCACGGGCGCTTCGCTGCGCATTCGGCACGACAAGCAACTCATTCGCCTCGGGGAAAGTTCGGCGCGTATCCAGGCAGAGGCGGAAAACCGCTACGGAAAGGTGAGTATCTCTGCGGAAATTTTTGAAAACAAGCGAGAGCTGAAAATCAACGGCAGCGCAATCCGCAAAAATGCCGACCTCATGGGCCACGTCAACAGCGTATTCTTCTCCCCGGGGGAACTGCGGCTTATCCAAGACGGACCAGACGAACGCCGTCGGTTTATGAACATTTCGATTTCGCAGACTTCGCCAGCCTATTACACGGCTTTACTTCGCTACAATAAAATTTTAGACCAACGCAACGCGCTTTTGAAAGACAAGGACGGGGCGATGGTGCTGGAAACTTTGCCCGTTTGGGACGAGCAGCTTTGCAAATACGCCGCCGTCATCATCCAAAAGCGAGTGGAATTTTTGGAAAAGCTTGCCCCCTATGCGCAGGAGCTGCACGCCTATCTGACGGACGGAAAAGAAAAGCTGACCCTTGCCGCCACTCGAAAGTACGGGGAGGGGGAAGAGGAGATTGCTCAGGCGCTTCTCCGCCGCTTGAAGAACAATTACGAGAACGACCTATACCGTGGGTTTACGTCGGTAGGTCCGCACCGCGACGATATTGACTTCTTTATCGGGGAAATGGACGCGAAAGCGTACGCCTCGCAGGGGCAGACGCGTACGGCGGCGCTCTCCGTTAAACTTGCGGAAGTAGAGATATTTAAACAACTTTCGGGGGAATATCCCGTGCTGATTTTGGACGACGTGATGAGCGAGCTTGACCTGCCTCGTCGCAAAAAGTTGGTGAAAAAAATCGAGGGCTTGCAGACGATTTTGACCTGCACGCACGCCGAACGGGTACTGTACGGCGCAGATGCGAATAAAATTCGTATCGAGGGCGGAAAAATCAAGCAGGAGAAAGGCGTATGATGCGCGCGGATTTCCACACGCATAGCGTGTATTCGGATGGGATTTATACCCCCGACGAGGTCTGCAAAAGGGCGAAGTTTGCGGGCGTAGAGGTGATTTCTATCACCGATCACGATACGATGAACGGCTTGGGAGAAAAGCGTTCGGCGGCGAAAAAGTACGGCTTGACCTACGTGGACGGTTGGGAGATTTCCGCTTACGAGAACGAGGAACGTATTCACGTTTTGGGCTACGGTTGTGAACGAAACGAAGTGTATCACGCCTTTATGCAGGCGCGTATAGATGCAGGCTATGCAAGGGCTTGTGAGCGTGTGGAGAAACTCAACGCCTTGGGGATTCCCGTGCGGATAGAGGACGTGCTTGCTTGCCAAGCGGACGAAGGCTCTCCGTTGCACACGATGCACGTGGCGCGCGCGACGGCGAAGTACGTAGGGCTCAGCGCAGGGGAAACGTACGCCAAGTATTTGAATACGGGCAAGGCGGCGGATAGCAGTATCGGCAGACCTACCCCCTATCAAGCCATCGACTGTATTCGCGCTTGCGGCGGCGTGGCGTTCTTGGCGCACCCCGGAAGAATTCGCTTTGACGAGGCAAAGAAGGAGAGCATAATTGCCTCGCTGAAGGAATACGGCTTGCACGGTATAGAATGTTATTATTCGACGCATACTCCCTTGCAGACGGAAACGTATCTTGGCTATGCCAAAAAGTACGGGCTTTGGATTAGTGGCGGTTCAGATACCCATTGGGAAGAGGGTTCGTCCCGTAGTATCGGCTCGCCCGTGTTCTATGCGGAAGAGGAGCTGTTGGCGTTGCTGAAAGCACGCTAAAAAAACGGCGTCGTCTACATAATCGTAGATGAGGGGAAGCCATGCAAAAAACGAAAAAAGAAAAATGGATTTTCACGTTCGCGTCTGCGCTGGCAGGCGCGTATCTTTTTTTATGCCTTGCGCCGCCTCGCGCGTTTCCCGCTTTTGCCGAGGCGCATCCCAAGGAAAAATTGTGCGCCTATACCACCTATTTTAACGAAAAAGAGGGGGGCAGGTGTGAGAATATCCGTTTGGCGGTAAGGCGATTGGACGGGATTGCCTTGCAGCCCTACGGCGAATTTTCCTTCAACGGCGCGGTAGGTCCAAGGACGAAAGAGAACGGCTATCAAGAGGCGAAGGTCATTTCGCAAGGGGCGTTCGTCTTAGGGGTTGGCGGCGGAGTTTGTCAAGTGAGCACCACCCTCTACAACGCCGCGATTTTATCGGGCTTGACCGTCCTTGAATACCACCCCCATTCTCTGCGCGTAGGCTACGTTCCACCCTCACGGGACGCGATGGTGTCGGCGTACAGCGATTTGCGCCTATACAACCCGCGACCGGAAACGGTGTATATTTCCGCGGAAGTTGGCGAGGGCTGGCTGCGGTTTACGCTGTACGGGAAGGTAGATGGCAGGACGTATTCGATCGAGAGCCGCGCGCTCGCTGAAATCCCCCCTCCAGAGCCGATTGTCAAAGAGGGGGAAGAGGTGGTGATACGCCTTGGAGTTGCAGGCTTAAAGAGCGAAAGTTATCTCTACACCTATGAAAGTGGCGTGTTGGTTTCGGTGCAGCGGTTGCGTGCCGATGAATATGCGCCCCAAAGGGGCGTAATCGAAAAAAAATCCGAAAAAGCAGGGTAAAATTCCGTTCAAACTCTTGTGTTTTCTGCCAAAAAATGTTATACTTATTCCGTATAAGTATAAAAATGAGGAAAGCGTCGTAGGACAAAATGCGGCTTTCCCAAAAAAGGTAGGTTCATTATGGAAAGATTGCAACTGAAAACGTTGGCAAAGGATTTGCAGAGCTACGGCGGCAAGACGGTTGTCGTGGCAGGCTGGGCGAAGAGCATTCGCGACTCCAAGGCGTTTGGCTTTATCGAGTTGAACGACGGCAGCTGTTTTAAGAATACGCAGATTGTATTCGAGCGTGAAACGCTTGAAAATTACGACGAGATTGCGCACCAGAACGTGGGCTGTTCTCTCGTGATTACGGGCGAAGTCATTTTGACCCCCGAAAACAAACAGCCGTATGAAATCAAGGCGGCGAAAATCGTGGTAGAGGGCGAATCGACCCCCGACTATCCCCTGCAGAAAAAACGCCACACGGTGGAGTTCTTGCGTGAAATTGCTTACCTTAGACCGAGAACGAACTTGTTTGGGGCGGCGTTCCGTATCCGTAGCGAGGCGGCGTTTGCCATTCATAAATTCTTCAACGACCAAGGGTTTGTGTACGTGCATACTCCCATCATCACCGCAAGCGACTGCGAAGGCGCGGGCGCAATGTTCCAGGTTACGACTTTGGATATTGACGAGCAGGTAAAATCGGGTAAGCCCGTCGATTATAAAAAGGACTTCTTCGGCAAGAAGGCGTCGCTTACGGTATCAGGGCAGTTGTCGGCGGAAACGTACGCGATGGCGTTTGGCAACGTATATACGTTTGGGCCTACCTTCCGCGCAGAGCATTCCAACACTACTCGCCACGCGGCAGAGTTCTGGATGATTGAACCGGAAATGGCGTTCTGCGATTTGGCTGGTGATATGGACGTAGCAGAGGCGATGGTAAAAGCGGTTATCGACCACGTTATGAACGTCTGCGCGGACGAGCTTGCTTTCCTCAACCAGTTCGTGGACAAGGGCTTGTTGGAGAGGTTGGAGAACGTGCGCAGCAACGCTTTCGTGCGCTTGACCTACACCGAAGCAATCGAAATTTTGAAGCAGAACGCGGACAAGTTTGACGATAAAAATATCTTCTGGGGCAAGGATTTGCAGAGCGAGCACGAACGCTTTATCACCGAGCAGGTGTTCAAAAAGCCGGTATTCCTCACCGATTACCCGAAGGAAATCAAGGCGTTCTACATGAAGCAGAACGACGACGGCAAGACGGTTGCGGCGGCAGACCTGCTCGTACCCGGCATCGGGGAGCTGGTGGGCGGCTCGCAGCGTGAGGACGACTACGAAAAGTTGAAGGCGCGCATCGAGGAGCTGGGAATGAACCCCGAGGACTACTGGTGGTATTTGAACCTGCGTAGATTTGGTGGCACGCAGCACGCAGGCTTTGGCTTGGGCTTTGAAAGAATGGTCATGTACCTGACGGGCATTGCGAACATTCGCGACGTTCTGCCGTATCCCAGAACGGTGGGCAACTGTGAATACTAATTCGGGAGAAATATAATGAGTATGATTAAAATTGCAGTAGACGCAATGGGCGGCGATTACGCACCCGAACAGCAGGTAAAGGGCGCTGTGCAGGCTTTGCAGCAGCAAAAGGATTTATTCCTCTATCTTTGCGGCGACAAGACGGCGGTGGAGGCGGAGCTTGCGAAATACAAGTATGACGCAAGCCGCGTTGAGGTCGTACATACGACGGAGATTATCACCAACGAGGAAGAGCCTGCCAAGGCGGTAAAGATGAAGAAGGATTCCTCTACCGTGGTGGCGTTCCGCTTGGTCAAGGACGGCAAGGCGGACGGCGTGGTGTCCTCGGGCTCTACGGGGGCGGTGCTCTCCTGCGGCGTATTGATTTTGGGCAGAGTTCGTGGCATTTCCCGTCCCGGTCTTTGTCCTGCGCTCCCGAATGCGCACGGCGGGATTACCCTGCTTTGCGACTGCGGGGCAAACCTGGAATGTAAGCCTATCAACCTCGTGCATTTTGCACTGATGGGTACGGCGTATGCAAAGGCGGCGTACGGGGTAGAAAACCCGACGGTTGGGCTTTTGAACAACGGCACGGAAGACCACAAGGGCGACCTCGTACACCAAGAGGCAAATCTTGCTTTGAAGACGACCCCCGGTGTAAATTACGTGGGCAACGTCGAGGGCAGAGAGATTATGCTGGGCGACGTGAACGTCGTGGTGTCCGACGGCTATACGGGCAACGTCGCCGTGAAGTCGATTGAAGGCACGGGCAAAGCGGTTGGACAGATTATGAAACGGGAATTCAAGCGCAATATCTTTACCATGCTTGGGGCGGCAATCGTCAGCGGTATCGTTGGGAAAATCAAAAAGACGATGGACTACGAAAGATGCGGCGGCGCGATGATGCTTGGTCTTTCCAAGGTCGTTGTGAAAGGGCACGGCAACTCCAAAGCGAAAGGATTTGCGGTATGTATTTCTCAGGCGGCAGACGCCGTGCGCGGCAATATGGTAGGCAAGATTTCCGATATGTTGGAGGAAATTCGCAAAGCGGAAGAAGCGAAGCAGGCGGAAGCACAGGCGGCGCAAACGGAAACCGTAGGAGCAGAGAATGCTTAATCTTGCGGCAATCGAAGAAAAAATCGGCTACGTATTTTCCAATAAAAAATTGTTGGAAACGGCGCTGACGCACGTATCGTACGCACGCGCGCATGGGGTTGCGGATAATGAACGCTTGGAATATTTGGGGGATGCGGTGTTGGAACTCTTAATCACCGAAAAACAATATTTCGACAGCGTTTGTACCGAAGGCGCGATGACGAAAAACCGCCAAAGCCTTGTCAGCAAACTCCCCTTAAAAGAGGCGGTATTGCGTATGGGGGTGGCAGAGCATCTACGCTATTTCGGTGGCAAGGACAACGTGGGGGATAAGACGGTATCCAGCCTGTACGAAAGCCTGCTTGCCGCGGTGTATTTGGACGGCGGTATAGAGGCGGCTCGCGCTTTTTTGCGGCGGCATCCTCTGCTTGCGGATAACGCAACCGAACAAAACCACAAAGGGGCGTTGCAGGAATATCTGCAAAAGAACGGCAAGGATTTGCCTACGTACGACTTCCGAAAGGAAGGGCAGGACAATGCGCCTACTTTTTATTGCTCTGTATGCGCAGAGGGCGAAATAGGTACGGGCATGGGCGCAACCAAGCGCGCCGCCGAGCAGCAGGCGGCAAGCGAGCTTTTGACAAAGTTAAAGGCTCTTGAAAGAAAGAGAAAGGAGTAAGAAGGTGGAATTAAAGGAAATTCACTTATACGGTTTTAAGTCGTTTGCGGACAAGACGGTCATTCGTTTTGAAGAGGGGGTAACCTGTATCGTTGGTCCGAACGGCTGCGGTAAGAGCAACGTTGCCGACGCGGTGCGTTGGGTGCTTGGCGAGCAGTCTGCAAAGCAACTTCGCGGCTCGAATATGCAGGACGTCATCTTTGGCGGTACGGTAGAAAGGAAACAGAGCTCTTACAGCGAAGTAACGCTGGTGTTCGACAACACGCGGCGTATTTTTGACGTAGACCTTGACGAGGTCGCGATGACCCGTCGTCTGTATCGAAGCGGCGACAGTCGCTACCTTTTGAACGGCGAACCGAGCCGATTAAAGGAATTCGTGCGCCTGTTCCACGGCGTAGGCTTGGGGAAAGAGGGCTACTCTATCATCAGCCAAGGCAAGGTAGAGCAGATTATGAACCGCCGTCCTGCCGAACGCAGGGAAATTTTCGAAGAAGCCGCCGGCTTGATGAACAACAAAAAGCGCAAGGAAGAAATCGAAAATAAAATCGCGGCGGCTGCCAACGACTTGGCGATTTACGCGCAGCGTTTGGACGAGGTGGAACGCCGCTTAGGACCTTTGGCAAAGCAAGCGGAAGGCGCAAAGCAGTACCAAGAATACGCGGCGATGCTCAAAGACAACGAAATCAATATGTACATATACCGTATGGAGAATTCCGAGAACGAAACGGCGAAGTACAGAAAGGAAATTGCGGCAATTTCCGATAAAATCATTGACCTCACCGCAGAGATTGAACGCACCAACCGTCTTTTGGAAGAGGGTAAGGCGAAGATTGCGCGCGCGGACGAGGAGATTGCCGAGTTGCACGATCAGCACGTTGCGCTCTCCGTCGGCAACGAAAGAAAGGACGGCGAATTAAAACTGGTGCGTGAAAAGATCAGCGCATACCGTTCGCAGATTGAGGCGGCAGGCATTTTCTTGGAAGGCGGCAAGGTCCGCGTCGGGGAAATCGGGGACGAGCTGGCGCGCGGCGAACGAGAAAAGAAAGCGGCGATCGAACGCATTTCCCATATCGAAACGGAAACGGACGTTTTGCGCAGCTCTATCGCCTCGCTCGAAAGCAAGATTGCGGTATTTGAACGGCTTTCGGAAGAACAGCACAAGAACCAACTTTCCTCTGCCGAGGAGATTTCCGAACTCAAAAAGAACCAAGGCGCGCTGGATTCTCAGCTCGCTGCAACGAAGGAACGTATTGCAGACGTTGAGGCGGCTTTGGCGAAAAACCGTGCCCGTAAGGACGACCTGTCGGACGAGCTTGCTACCGTCAAGAGCGATTTGAAGAAGCTGATGGAGCTGGTAGGCGGCGGCGTCAGCAAACTGGAAGAGCAGGTTGAAGAATCGCGCGAGTTGCAAACGGATATCAACAACTTTAACCAAGAGTTGTTTAACGCGAAGGCGCAGCTTGCCGCTTTGGAAGAGAAATTAGAGGGCTTTATTGCGGCGAAAAACCGCTTTGAGGGCTATCGTGATTCGGTACGTAGGCTGTTGCTTGTGGCAAAAACCAACCCGGAAATCGGCAAGCGCATCTGCGGCACGGTAGCTGACGTTATCAAGACGGAGCAAAAATACGAATCGGCGATTATCACCGCCCTGGGTGGCGCGATGGAAAACGTCGTCGTACCCAAGATGGACGACGGTAGATACCTCATCGAATACCTTTCAAGAACGGGCGGCGGCAGGGCGACCTTCTTCCCCGTAGAGAGTATGAAACCCCGCAACAACACCCGTGAAATCGAGCGTGCTTTGGACGAGCGTGGTGTGGTTGGGCTTGCTACCGAACTCGTTAAATTCGACGAATACTACTACAACGTCGTATACAATCTGCTTGGCTGCACCCTCGTTTGCGACACGATTGCAAACGCGACGGTCATTGGCAGAAAGTATGGCAACGCTTTCAAGATCGTCACCTTGGACGGCAACCAAATTTTGACCAGCGGCGCAATGAGCGGCGGCAGCCAGGAGCGTAGAAATTCCAACTTGCTTTCGCACGAGCGCAACATTCAAAACTGCAAGGAAGAGATTGCCAGAAAGCAGCGCTATATCGACAAGATTACGGCGACCTTGCGCGACCATGAACAGGCAAAGCAACAACTCGACCAAGAGGTAGAGGACTTGCGCGCCAAGTACCAGAACGCGAACACGGAAATCGCGTCCCTGACGCAGAGGGAAAGTTCGCTGATGCGTTCGCTTGCCGAGGTAGAGGCAGACGTGCAAATTTACAGCGGCACGCTGGAGGATTTTAAGGCGAAGCTTGCGCTTTTAGAGGGGCAGGCGGCGAACTCTACGCAGAGCGCAGAGGAATTGCTTGCGCTCCGTCAAAGCGCAGAGGAAATGCTGTCTTCGCAGAAAAATCAATGCGAGGCGTATAAGGTAGAACGGGACGAAAAGAGCAAAAAGCTCCACGAATTAGAGGTCGAAATGGCGGCTCTGAACGCAAGCCTTACAAAGTTTGCAGAGGACTTCGACCGTTTGAACGTCGAAAAAGAGGACTTGTTAAAGCGCATCGTCGACACTTCGCGTGAAAAATTGACGGCGGAAGAAATGCTGCAAGGGCTGGAAACGGAAGCGGAGGCGAAGGAGCTTACCGAGGAAGAAAAGGCGGCGGTGCAGGTCATTGTCGAACGCTTAGAGGCGCTCTCCAAGGAAAAGGAAGTCATCAACGAACAGCTTGCTGCGTTGGAAGCGAAGAAGGAAGCGGCACAGGAAGAGCTTGCTTCCCTCACCGAAAAGCGGCACGAAAACGAAATGTCCGTCAGCCTTGTTCGTTCGCGACTTGAAGGCTTGCGCGACCATATTATGGAAGAGTACGGCTTGGACTACGAGGCTTGCTTGCCGTATAGAAAGGAAGGCTTTAAGGTCACCGAGGCGAACAACACCATCTCTGCATTAAAGCGTAAAATCACTTCGCTGGGCGCAATCAACCACAACGCTGTGGAAGAATATGCGGCGGAGAAGGAACGCTATGACGAGATGACCACTCAGCGCGACGACATCGTCAAGGCGATGGAAGATTTGGATAAGATTTTAGAGGACGTTCGCGCAGAGATGCTGCGTGTGTTCAACGAGAGTTTTGCGCGCATCAACGAGAACTTCCAGCTGACGTTTAAGCAGTTGTTCGGTGGCGGTAAGGCGGAATTGCAGCTTGACTACTCCGTGGACGAAGACCCCTTGAACGCAGGCGTCGAAATCGTCGCTTGCCCTCCGGGCAAGAAGCTGTCGAAGATCAGCCTTTTGTCGGGCGGCGAACGCGCGTTGACGGCAATTGCTATCTTGTTTGCGATTTTGAAATCCAACCCGATGCCCTTCTGTATCTTGGACGAAATCGAAGCGGCGTTGGACGATGCGAACGTAGATCGTTTTGCAAGCTACTTGAAGAAGTTTGCGCAAGACACGCAGTTCATCGTCATCACGCACAGAAAGCCGACGATGAACCAAGCAGACACCCTCTTTGGGGTAACGATGCAGGAAAAGGGCGTTTCCAAAATCATCTCCGTCAAGTTGGCAGAGGTCGAGAGCATGGGCGCAGGTACGGTGGAATAATAAAAAGGTTGGGTACTGCCTGCCGTGCATACGGTGGGCAGTAGCCGAATAAAGGATAGATATGGGAATTTTCGATAAATTTTTTAATGCGCTCAAGAAGACGAAGGACGGCTTTGGCGCAAAGTTGAGAATGTTGTTTGCGAAAAACAAGCTCGGCGATGAATTTTACGAGGATTTAGAGGAACTGTTGATTGCTTCCGACGTTTCGGTATCGACGGCAGGCGAGGTGGTAGAACGTGTAAAGAAGCGCGCGATTGCGGAAAAATTAAAGGACGGCGACTACGTCGTATCCCTGCTTCGCGACGTTTTGGTGGACATCTTAGAGGAGAGCGAGGTGGAGCAGCCTGCTTATCCTTGTGTGATAATGCTGGTAGGGGTCAACGGCGTTGGAAAGACGACGACGGTGGGCAAGCTGGCGCACTATTATTTAAAGCAGGGCAAGTCGGTGACGGTTGCGGCGGCGGATACCTTCCGCGCGGCGGCTAGCGACCAGCTCGCTATCTGGGCAGAGCGCGCCAAGGTGCGTATCGTTCGCCACGAGGAGGGCAGCGACCCTGCGGCGGTGGTGTACGACGCGGTATGTTCTGCCAAGGCGAAGAAGACGGACGTGCTGATTATCGACACGGCAGGTAGATTGCACGTGAAAGACAACCTGATGAATGAGTTGAAAAAAATGGACAGAGTTGTCCTTCGGGAATACCCCGAGGCGGATTTCTTAAAGTTGCTGGTGTTGGACGCAACGACCGGTCAAAACGCCGTCAACCAAGCCCGTGTCTTTGACGAAGCGGTGTCCTTGGACGGCTTGGTGCTCACCAAGCTGGACGGCACGGCAAAGGGCGGCTTCGTATTCTCTTTGGCAGAGGAGCTCGGCTTGCCCGTTCTCTACGCAGGGGTAGGCGAGAAAATGGACGACCTTGAATATTTTGATTCCCGTGCGTTCGTAGAGGCGATTTTATAAGGCAGTATTTGCCTTGCATAGAATAGGAAAGGAGGGAAAAATGGAGCATTTGATTTCGTGTAAAGGCTTGACCAAAACCTACGGCAAAACGCAGGCTTTGCAGGACGTGAATTTAGAAATTCCTGCAGGCGGCGGCATCGTGGGGTTGCTTGGTCCGAACGGCAGCGGTAAGACGACCTTGATTAAAATCCTGACCGGCTTATTACAGCCCACCGCAGGGCAAGCGCGTGTCTGCGGTTGCGAGATAGGGGTGGAAACCAAGGCGGTGGTATCCTATCTTTCCGATTTTTATTCCTTAAACGAAGGATATACCGTACGCGAGGAGCTGGATTATTATTCCGACTTTTTCACCGACTTTGACCGTTTGAAGGCGGAAACGATGCTGCGTGATTTAGGGATTGCCTCCACGTCAAAAGTCAAGACCCTTTCCAAGGGCACGAAGGAAAAACTGGCGCTTATTCTCACCCTTTCACGGAACGCCCGCCTTTACATATTCGACGAGCCGATTGCAGGGGTAGACCCTGCCGCAAGAGAATACGTCTTGGAAACAATCCTTTCCAACCGTTCGGAAAATTCGACGATTTTGCTTTCCACGCATCTGATTTCAGAGATTGAACAATACTTTGACCACGTGATTTTTCTTCGCCAAGGCAGGGTGGTTTTGGACGGACCTGCCCAAAAGGTGCGCGAGGAACACGGCAAGTCGATAGACGCTCTGTTTAGGGAGGTGTTTAAATGGATTTATTAAACGATACTTTCTTTGTCGATACGCCGACCACTTCTCCGTTGCCAGAGGAGGACTACCGTCAAAACGGCAAACTCAAAAACGTGCGCGGCAGGATTTTAAAAAAGCTGTTAAAATACGAGTTTAAATACTATTTAAAGCCGATGCTGATTGCGCTGGCGGCGTTGTTCGCGGTGGCGACGATCTTGTGTGTGCTGGGTTGTTTCCTTACCGCCGAGGACATCGGAGGCACGGGCGAGGCGTTGCGCGTGCTCTTTTGGGCGTTTTCTCTGTTGCTGTTTGTGTTTGGTTCGCTGTTTGTCATGCTCTTTCCTTTCATCTTGGCGCATAAGCGATACAAAAAACAGTTTTTTACCGCGGAAGGCTATTTGACCTTGAGTATTCCTGCCTCCGCTCAGGAGCATATTTTGGCAAAGCGCATCGCGGCGTACGTAATGGCATCGGTGGCATCGGTGTTAGTGTCTATTGCGCTGCTTTTGTCGTTGATTCCTATTTTTCTGTTAGCGGCAAACGGTGCTCTTGGAACGATGCAGCCGATACAGGTCGATTTGAACGTAGGGGACGTCATTTACAGTCTGTTGCAATCGCTGATTTGGCCGTTATTGTTTTTGGCGCTGGAGGGCGGCTACCTTTGTTGGGAACACCGCGGATTAAAAAAGTGGATGGTTGCTTTGCTCGTGGCAGGGATTTATATCCTCAGTATGTTTGCCAACATATTCTTTGGTAGCTTATTTTTTGAGTTGTCGCCGGAGGTATTGGATCTAATCTACGAAATTGGAAAGTGGGTATTGCTTGCGGTGGAGATGGGCGCTTTGTATCTTCTCTTTCTGTACGAAACGAAAACTTTGCAAAAGAAAATTAACTTGAAATAACCATGAGAATTGATATTTTGACCTTATTCCCGGAGATGTTTTCTGCGCTGCAGGAGAGTATCTTGGGCAGAGCCCAAAAATCGGGAAAAATTGAAATCAATATTGTGAATATCCGCGACTATACGCAGGATAAGCATTTAAAATGCGACGATTATCCCTTCGGCGGCGGCGCAGGAATGGTGATGATGCCGCAGCCTATCGGCAGCGCGATCGAGGCGATTGACCCTGACCATGAGGCTCGGCGTATCTATCTATCCCCCAAGGGGAAAACCCTCTGCCAGCAAAAGGTGTTCGAGCTGGTGGAATACCCTCGTCTGCTCCTTTTGTGTGGGCATTATGAGGGGGTGGACCAACGCGTTATCGACCTGTTTATCGACGAGGAAATCTCGATCGGGGATTACGTCTTGACGGGTGGCGAATTGCCTGCAATGGTGCTTGCGGACAGCGTTTCTCGGTACGTAGACGGGGTGATTTCCACTTCGTCCTTAATCGACGAGAGTTTTTCGCAAAACCTCTTAGAGTATCCACAGTATACCCGTCCGCAGGAGTATAAGGGACTGTGTGTACCCGAAGTGTTGCGCTCGGGCGACCACGCCAAGGTGGACGCCTGGCGCAGGGAGCAGGCGCTCATAATCACGCAAAAATGCCGCCCCGATTTATTAAAGAAATAGTACCCATGTCTGGGGGGAACGGAGAATAACCGATGAAAAATATACAATGGTTTCCGGGGCATATGACCAAGGCGATGCGCGATATGGAGGCAAAAAAAGACCTCTGCGACGGCGTTATCTGCGTTTTGGATGCACGCGCCCCGATTGCCACGCACAACAAAAACTTAAATAGAATTTTCGGCGCAAAGCCTATTTTGTATCTTCTAAACAAAGCCGACCTTGCCGACCCGAATAAGACGGATGCGTTCGTGCGCTTGATTGAAAGCAAGGGCAGGGTATGTATTCGTACGGATAGCACGAATATTTCCAACAAGCGTTTAATCACCCAAAAACTCACCCAAATGACCGAGGAAAAGCGGGAGCGCGCCGAGGCAAAGGGCTTAAACCGTACTTTCCGCTTTATGGTGGCAGGGATACCCAACTCTGGGAAAAGTACCATCGTCAACCTGATGAGCGGCGAAAAGCGCGCGAAAACGGGGGACAAAGCAGGGGTCACGAGGGACGTCCGCTTTATCAAATGCGGCGCGTTTGACCTCTTGGACACGCCCGGCACGATGCCTCCCTCTTTCGACAGTCAATATCACGCAAGACACCTTGCGTATATAGGCTCTATTAACGACGATATTTTGGATATGGACGACGTTGCTTTAGAACTGTTAGGCGAACTTGCCGAAAAGTATCCTGCATATCTCACCGAGCGGTACGGTATCACCGACTTTTCCGAGAAGCTGGGAATGTACGAGGCGCTCTGCAAACGCCGTGGGTTTATCCTGCGCGGCGGCGAATTTGACTACGAACGTGGGGCAAAGGCACTCATCGACGATTTCAGAAAAGGCAGAGTAGGTAGAATTACCTTAGAGAACGCAAGCGATTATAAGGACTGGGAATTCTAATGGCGAAAAAAGTTTGGAATGCGGACGAAAAACTGCAATACGAACGGGCTTTGCAAGCAAAGGGATTTTCCTATATCGCAGGGGTTGACGAAGTGGGCAGAGGCCCTCTGGCAGGACCAGTCGTATGCGCGGCGGTGATTATGCCGATAGAAGAGGCGGAACTCATTGTCGGCGTAGACGACAGTAAAAAACTCTCTGCGAAAAAGCGTGAGGAGCTTGCCGCAAAAATCAAAGAAAAAGCAATTGCCTATACCGTGTACGAGGTCAGCGAGAAAACGATTGACGAAATCAACATTTTAGAGGCGACCAAGCTCGGAATGAAAAAGGCGATTGAGGAATTAAAGGTGCAGCCCGACGTTGTGCTTACCGACGGCAATATGACGATTGATATTCCGCACCGTCAGCATAGCATCGTCAAGGGGGATGCGCTCTCCTATTCCATCGGCGCGGCGAGCATCGTTGCCAAAGTCCATAGGGACGCTATGATGGACGAGTACGCCAAACAGTACCCTGCTTATGCGTTCGATAGCAACAAGGGGTATGGCACGGCGGCGCACATTCAGGCGATTAAGGAGCAAGGCTTATGCCCGATACACAGACGGACGTTCACAAAAAACTTTTAGGAAAGCAAGGGGAAAGGCTTGCGGAGCAGTACCTCAAAAAGCAGGGCTACAAGCTGCTAAAGCGCAACTATACGACCCCGTACGGAGAGGCGGATTTGGTGTTTTCGCACGGCGATGAAATCGTATTCGTAGAGGTAAAGACCCGTACGAGTGCGGATTTTGCGACGGCAAAGCAGGCGGTGAACGCTGACAAGCAGGCAAAGTACCGCAAGATTGCTCTGCACTACGGAAAGGGGATAGAGCCGAACGCGCGCTTTGACGTTATCGAGGTATACCCTGACGAAATCGTGCATATTGCAAACGCTTTCTAGGCGGTAAAGTAAAATGAAAACAAAGGAAACTCCCTCTGGGGGTTTCTTTTTTTTATCGCAAAATAAGACAAAAATCGACGGTTTTGCCTGTAAAATCCTTTTTGAAACCCGTTATAATGGTGGGAGTGGAGGACGGCAGGGTGGAAATTTACCTAGAGGATGCGATAATCGAAAATTTCTTGCTGGATGGGGCGCTACTATATTTGGCGCTGTCTGCGGCTCGGCAGGAAATCGTTTGGTGGCGGCTGCTGCTTGGCGGACTGGCTGGGGCGGTGTTTGCCGTGGCGTTCCCCCTTTTGCCCTTTCCCCCGTGGCTGAGCTACGCGTGCAAATTGCTTGCGGGCGGGCTGCTCGTATTCATTGCCCTAAAAAGGCAAAAGCATAGGGGCAGGTATGCGTTGACGCTTGCCTTGTTTTACGGACTTTCCTTTTGCTTTGGCGGCGGCTTGGTGGCAATTTTAGAGGGATTTCAAGTGCCGTACTATACGGCGGTAGGGGGCGGAACGCTTACGAAAATCCCCGTGGGGGGATTGCTTGCCGCGGTGGCGGTGTTCGTTGGCTTGACAAAATGGGGAATTGTAAAAATATATGAAAGAAAACGCGCGTGTGCGCATATAGTATGTTGTGAGGTGGCGCACGGACAAACCCGATGTAAGCTGAAAGGCTTGGTCGACACGGGCAATCGCGCGACCTGCGACGGAAAAGCCGTCTGCTTTGTGCCGCCGGACCTATTGTATCGTCTGTTCGGTATGTCGCCGCCTTGCCGTTTTATCACCGTCAGTACGGTATCGGGAGAAAGGCGCATCGGCTTGTTTGCGGTAGAAGAAATTTGGGTGTTTATCGGCAGAGAAAAAATACGGCTTGAAGGGGCGTATTTATCCGCTTCGGTACATATGGCAGGAAAGGAATACCAGCTGCTGTTGCCGCCGCTGGAATAGAGAGGTAGAATATGGGATTAAGAGAGGTTGTAAACATATTTTTGGATTATATCCACGCGGTAGAGGTAAAGCCGACGGTGGATTACGTTTGCGGTGGCGGCGAGGCTTTGCCAAAGCCGTTGTCGGCGGAGGAAGAAGGGGAGGCTTTGCGTCTGCTGTTTTCAGGGGAAAGTGAGGCAGAGGAAGCAAAAAGCAAGCTGATACAACACAATTTAAGGCTGGTGGTGTATATCGCAAAAAAATTCGACAACACATCCGTTGACCCCGATGATTTGATTTCTATCGGGACGATTGGGCTTATCAAGGCGGTCAATTCTTTCCGAGTGGACAAGAATATCAAGCTGGCGACCTATGCCTCTCGGTGTATCGAAAACGAGATTTTGATGTACCTTCGCCGCACGAGCAAGCTGCGGACGGAGATTTCCTTTGACGAGCCGCTAAACACCGATTTTGACGGCAACGAGCTGCTGCTATCTGATGTTTTAGGGCTTTCTGCGGAAACGGTCTACGGCGAATTGGAGGGGGAGGCGGAACGGCAACAGCTGAAAGACGCCTTGGAAAAGCTGACGGAACGGGAACGGAAAATTATGTATTTACGCTTTGGGTTGTTTGGCGGCGAGGAGATGACGCAAAAGGACGTCGCCGACCTTTTGGGGATTTCCCAAAGCTACATTTCACGCTTAGAAAAGAAGATAATCGGGCGATTGAAAAAGGAACTTTCCAAAACCTACTAAGGTATAAAAAGCGGATCAATAAGACATACTGAATGCATACCTGGGTTATATTGCTTTGGTTTCTCTACATAAGAAAAAGGAGGAACAGATATGCAAAAGGTAGCCATTTGTGGAATCAGCGAGGCTGGTTTGCCAAAGTTGACGACGAAGGAAAACGAGGAGCTGATGCTGCGTGTAAAGGCAGGGGATCGGCAGGCGAGGGATAGGCTGATTGAGGGCAACTTGCGGTTGGTGCTTTCCCTGATGAAACGCTTTCGCAGCCGCAATGCCTGTCAGGACGATTTATTTCAGGCGGGTTGCTACGGCTTGATTAAGGCGATAGACAACTTTGACGTGAGCATCGGGGTACGCTTTTCCACGTATGCCGTACCGATGGTGATCGGGGAAATTAAACGCTTTTTACGGGACGGAAATTCCCTGCGTGTGTCGCGCAGCATTCGGGATACTGCCTATCAGGTATTGAAAGCGAGAGAGCGTATCGAGGCGAGGGACGAGGAAGCGACCATTCAAAAAATCGCAGAGGAAATGCAGGTGAAAGAAAGTGAGGTCGTGTATGCGTTGGACGCGATTTCCGACCCCATTTCGTTATACGAGCCGGTATATAATAAGGCAGGGGATACCCTGCTGCTCATGGACCAACTTTCCGATGAGAAAAACACCGACGAGATCTGGACGGAGCGAGTTGCCCTGCAGGCGGCTTTAGAGCGCCTTGGGCAGCGAGAGAAGAAAATTTTATTACTTCGGTATTACGAGGGAAAAACGCAGACGGAAATTTCCGAAGAAATCGGCATTTCGCAGGCGCAGGTATCGAGGCTTGAAAAAACCGCTCTGCAATCCATTCGTAAAAATATTTCCTAACAAGCGGGAGGAGTGAGTGAAAATCTCGCTCCTTTTTTTGTCGGACAGGCACGAAAACGAGGGGTTGCGCATAGAATGAGGTATGGGGGTGGGATATGGAGCTTAGCTACAACGAACTTCGGAAAAAAGAGGTGGTGAATACTCTGGACGGTAAAAAACTGGGACGGGTGTGCGATTTGGTGTTCTGTTATCCGGAAAACCGTATTTTAGGGTTTGTCGTTCCCGGCAGCCGCGCTTTTGGATTTAAACGAGAGGAGTATTTTATCGACCTAAAAAACATCGTCAAGATAGGCGAAGACGTGATTTTGGTAAACATCGGCTTTAAGGGGCAGCGACCTGCGGTCAAGACGAATGCGCCTGCTTCGGAATGTCGGCGTTCGTTTGAGGAATGTGAATAAAAGAGATGACGGGTATTGACAAAATACCCGTTTTTTGTTATACTGAAACCGCCAAGCGGTTGCCTTGCAGACTTTTTGTATCAAAAAGGGGAAAACGGCTAAATTTCATCCACCTTTCACAGTTTTTTATGGTACATTTCTTTCAAGATGGGTTATAATATACTTACATACGAGCCTATTTGGCATAGGGAAGAGGACAAGATATGAGAATTTTAATCGTAGACGACGAGCGTATGATTCGCGAAGTGTTAAGGGAATATATCATCCACGGCGGTTATGAGGCGGTAGAGGCATCGAACGGCGAGGAGGCGGTACAGCTTTGTCGGCAGATGGAATTTGACGTCGTTTTGATGGATATAATGATGCCAAAGATGGACGGGTTTGAGGCGGTACGCCAGATTTTACGGGAAAAGGACGTTGCGGTGATTATGCTTTCCGCGCTTGGGGAGGAGTACGACAAGCTTCGTGCCTTCGAGTTGGGTGTGGACGATTACGTGACCAAGCCCTTCTCTCCCAAGGAAGTGTTAGCACGTATCCACGCGGTGGCAAAGCGGCGTTCTGTAAAAGAAAAAAACCGCAGTACGGGTCTGCAATTCGAAGGCTTGCGGCTTGACCCAGAGGGTAGAAACGTTTACGTAAACGGGGAAAAAATCTCACTCACGCCCAAGGAATACGAATTGCTGTTTTATATGGCGAAGAATAAAGGAATTGCCTTGACGAGGGAGAGGCTGCTTTCCGAAGTGTGGGGCTTTGACTTTTTCGGCGACGACCGAACGGTGGACACGCATATTAAAATGCTGCGTTCCAACCTGAAAGAATATCGAAAATTTATCATCACGCTTCGCGGCTTGGGGTACAAGTTCGAGGCGTAATCGTACGAGGGCGTACAAGGCAGGGCGCGAGGTATGGCAAAGAAGGGCTGGCTGACAAAGTGGAAAAGCAAGCAACGAAAGACGAGTATGTTTTTCGTGCTTTGGGCTACCTTTGCCGCCCTCTCGTTTATTCTACTTTTGGTGTTTTCCTTGACGCATAGGTTTGTTTTGCAGGACACGTACAGGCAGCAGGCGATTGCAACCTTGAATGACAAGGGCGGCAGAATTCAACGCTCTTTGCGGGAAACGTCGCCAGAAGAATTTGGTGGGAATTACGACGCGTTTTTGCTCTATTTGTCCACGCGCGAGAGAGTGCAAATTTGCATTTTGGACGGCGACGGAAAGATTCTGATGCCGCTAGAAGAAAATATCGACCCGTCGTTGCCGCTTTGGAAAGAAAACTTTGACTTTTCTAAGGTGATTGCAACGCATAAAGAGAAACTTGCTGAAAAGGGCGCGACGGTGGAAAACCGCAAGGGCGTTGTCTACGCCGTCAGCGGCGGCTTTGTGTATGGCGCGGCGCTGCCTGGCTATAACGGGCAAACGGAGGATACCTACCTCTACGCATACGAGTCGATGGAGTTGGTGCTCGCCGTCGAGCGTGAGTTGACCGTGCGTATGATTTGGATTGCGCTGTTCGTATTCGTGCTTTCGTTTGCGGCGTCCAGCGCGCTTTCGGGGGCGCTGATTCGTCCTTTGGACGAAATTTCCGCCAAGGCACAAAGGCTGGCGCGAGGGGACTTTGAGGTGAACTTCCACGGCGAGGATTACTTTGAGGAGATGGAGAGCCTTTCGGCATCTCTTAACTTCGCTAAAGACGAACTGTCCAAAACCGACCGTATGCAAAAGGAACTGATTGCCAACGTTTCCCACGATTTCAAAACGCCGCTCACTATGATTAAGGCGTATGCGGAGATGCTGGTGGATTTCCACGGTGAGGATAAAATAAAAAGAGAGCAAAGCGCGCAAATTATCATTGACGAGGCAGACCGTTTAACATCCCTTGTGTCCGACGTTTTAGACCTTTCCAAAATCCGTTCGGGGATACAGGCGCTTTCGTTAGAGCCGTTTGACATCTGCGCGTATTGCCGCGAAATTCTTACTCGGTTCGATTACCTTTCTGAGACGCAGGGCTATCAATTCGAAACGGAAATCGCGCAGGGGTTATACACGGTAGCGGATAAGCAGAAAATCGGGCAGGTGCTGTATAATTTAATCGGCAACGCCGTCAATTACACGGGCAAAAACAAGAAGGTGCGCGTGGTGCTTAAAAAGGAAAAGGGAGCGATTTACTTTGCCGTTATGGATACGGGGAAGGGGATTAAGGAAGAGGAGTTGTCAGAGATTTGGGACAGATATTATCGCTCTGGTCAGTCGCATAAGCGTCCCATCAAAGGGACGGGCTTGGGGCTGTCTATCGTAAAAACGATTTTAGAAAGGCATTGTTTTGAGTACGGTGTAGACAGTATCGTAGGGGTAGGCAGTACCTTTTACGCGTACTTCCCGTTGAGCGGGGAAGAAACAAGTGAAGAATAAAGGAGCAAACTATGGAAAACGAGCAAAATAATCAGCAACAAGAAAACCTGCCGATGCAGCAGGAAACGCAGCAAGCGGAAAACAAGCCCTCGAAAAGAGAGAGTTTTTTGGCGTTGAATCGCAACCGCCCGAAGATTACCGATTTTACAGCCCATGCCGTCGTCGATATTCGCTATTCGACGGAGGAAGCGTTGGGGCTGATTGTAAAACGCTTAAAGGAAAGGTATTTCCACTTAGACGAACGCTTTTTGCGTTTGGCGGACGGTAGGCAAGCGTTTGTTATCAATTACCTCTATGCCCCCGTATATCGCGCCGACGGCGTGGCGAATTACTACTGGAAGAAGGGGAGTAAGAAGAACGCAGAGGAGTTTACTTCTTCCGTAAACATTGAGGCGGCGGCGTCGATTGCCCCTGCTTTCTTGAAGGCTGAGGATTTTGGTAGCCAAGCGATTTGTCCGACGGGAATGGTCTTTTCCGAGGATAAGTTGATTACCGCTAAAAAGCCCTCGCTGAAAGAAGAGATGCGCCTACTGAAGGAAAAGGCGGATATTTCCAAGCCGATTAAAAAGGCGGAGTGTATCCTCACCAAGGAAAATTATCAACTGATATACGTGCCCGTGCTGAAGGCAGAGTTGACCTACGGCGATAAGGTATATACGCAATGGGTGAACCTCGTCAACGGCGAATGCCAGGTAGAATACGCCGTAGCCCCCGACTTGACGGCTGCCGCGGACAAGACAATGGAAAAGTTGGCAAGAAGAAAACGCTCGATTTTCTCCTGCCTGCTGTACGCGTTGACCTTCGTTGTCCTCAACGTTTTACAATGGCAGTTCGGACAAGAGCCGCAAAAGGTGGATAGCGGAATAGAGGCTTGGCTACTCACCGTGATTTTGGGTGGGATTGCCGTGGGCGAGTTGTTGCTGTGGGCGGCGTGCTTTGGCTACAAGAAAAACAAGATGGTCAGCAAAGCGGTTTTAGAGGATAAAATGCCCTCGGCAAAAGCCGCGGTGCTGTGGAACTTGCTTGCCGTTTTGTTGGCGATTGCATCGGTGGCGCTGTTTACGGTGTTCGCCTTGATTTAATGATATAGAAATAATATCGCCGTTTGTCTGCTTTCGTTGACAAACGGCTTTTTCTATGTTATACTAAGATAAACCTACAAGGTTTATGGGAGAAAAAAGCATGGAAAAAAGAGGTGGACAACAAAATCGTTTTACGGCAAAGCGTTTGGCGCTGCTTGCCGTTTTCGTCGCGCTCTCCTACGCGGTCAGTTTTTTGGAAACGCCCCCGATTGCAGGCTTTTTGCGACTGGATTTCGGCAACGTGTTCATTCTACTTAGTTCCCTGCTATTCGGACCGATAGAAGGGGTGATCGTCTGCCTTTTAAAGGAAAGCTTGCGTTGTTTGACCAGCAATACTTTCTGCATCGGCGAGGCGGCGAATTTCGTCATAACCTCGGCGTTTATTCTTCTGCCGTCCATTCTTTACCGCTACAAAAAGGGGATTAAGGTGGTGTTGCTCTCGTTGGGGGCTGCGTGCCTAATTGGGACGGGGGTTGCGCTGCTGATGAACCGCTACGTGCTGCTGCCTTGGTTCTATCAAGCGGAATTGATTCCCGTACCTGCGGCGGAAATGTTCGGGCAAGTATGGTGGATATTATTGCTGTTTAATCTGGGAAAATGTCTTCTCATATCCGTCCTCGTATTTCTGCTGTATAAGCGATTGTCAAACTTCTTAAAAAGGTGGGAGCAGTAGAGTATGGCGGTATTCATTTCAAATGCAAGGGAAGAAACCATGGCGATTGCGGAAGAGTACGCAAAAACCCTTCGCGGCGGCGACGTCGTGTTATTGGATGGGGACATGGGTGCAGGCAAAACGGTGTTTACCAAGGGGCTGGCAAAGGGCTTGGGGATCGAGGAAGAGATTACTTCCCCCACCTACGCCTATATGAACGATTACGACGGTAGACTGTTCCATTACGATTGCTACCGTATCGAGAGTGTGGAGCAAGCCGAACGCTTAGGGCTTGCCGATTACTTTGATATGGGGGGGATCTGCATCGTCGAGTGGGCGCAGAATATCGCGCCGTTGTTGCCCAAAAAGGTCAAACGAGTGTCGATAAAAAAATTGAGCGAAAACCAAAGAGAGATTATTTGCGAATGAAATTTTTGGCGATAGATACCGCAAACGAATATATGTGCGTGCTGGCGTATAAGGACGGCAAAGTGGCGAAAGCCTTTTTGCCCGATTGCAGTATGCGCCATTCCACCGAACTCATGGGGCAGGTGGAAAAAGCTCTGACCGAATGCGAACTCACCCTTGACGAGTGCGACTTCTTTGCCGCCGTCGTGGGGGCAGGCTCGTTCACGGGTATCCGTATCGGGGTTTCCGCGGCGAAGGGGTTTTGTTTGGCGACGGGAAAGCCGTCCTTGCCTATCACCTCTTTTGAAGTGGCTGCATATAATGGCTTAGAGCGTGGTAAAAAAACGCTGTGCGTTGTGGACGCTCTGCACGATGCTTATTATGCGTGCGGCTTTGACGAAGAAAACCGAGTCATTCTTCCCCCTGCGTATTTGACGGAAGACGAGGTTTTGTCGCTGGCTGCCGAGGGGTATTCCCTGCGCGCTTTGCATAGCAAAGACGAATGGGATATCGCCCTTGTAGAGCGTGTGAAGGTGCTGCCTTGCGACCCTGCCGAGGGCCTGAAAAACGCCGTGCTTGCCAAGGCGGCGGCAGGCGCGTTTGGGGAATTGAACGCCGTGTACGTACGCAAGAGCTCGGCAGAGCTGAATTTGGGGAAATAATATGCAGTTGCGCGGTTGGGAAGAAAGGGATTTGCCGATGCTGGCAGAGATAGAGGCACGGTGCTTTCCGTGCGACGCTTGGTCGCAGGAGATGCTTTCCGAGGTTTTAAAAGCCCCCTATCAATGGTCGGTTTTGGCGGAGGAAGATGGGAAGATTTACGGTTATGCGTGCCTGTTTTCCTTGTTTGAAACGGCAGAGCTTTTGAATATCGCCGTGGATACCGACTATCGTGGACGAGGGATTGGGGAAAGTCTGTTGACGGCAGTCCACGAGCAAGCCAAGGCGATGGGCGCAGAGCGCATTTTGTTAGAGGTTCGCGTTTCCAACGCCCCTGCGATTGCGCTGTATAAAAAGCACGGCTACGAAAAAATTGCTGTCCGCAAAAACTATTACGGCAACGGCGAAGACGCAGACATTATGGAAAACAAATTATAATACCTTTGCATTAAGGGGGTGGCGAAACGGTACAGTTAGACGGCGTTTCGTTTATACAAAAGGGAAAGGGCAGGGATTTGGTCTTTCTGCACGGCTACCTCTCGTCAAAGGAAGCCTTTGCGGCGCAGGTCGCTTACTTTTCTCAGTTTTATCGGGTGACGGCGCTCGATTTTATCGGGCAGGGGGCAAGCGAGCCTTTGCAAAAGCCTTACTCGGTGGAGGAGTATGCAATCTGGACGGAGGAGGCGCTTTCCCTGCTTGGGGTGGAAAACCCCTCGGTGGTTGCCCATTCGTTTGGCTGTCGGGTCTTGATTAAAATGGCAAAACGGCGCAGGCAGGTATTTGATAAACTGATATTGACAGGCCCTGCCGGGGTGGTATTGCCGAGAGGTTTGCGCTACCGATACAAAGTAGCGGTGTACCGCTTGGTGAAAAAGTTTGCGCCGCGCTTTGCAGAAAAGCATTTCGGCAGCGCGGAGTATAAGACCCTATCCCCCGTAATGCGGGAAAGTTATAAAAAAATCGTTAACGAAGACCTGCGCGCGGATGCAGCGCAGATACAAAACGAAATCTTGATCATCGAGGGAGAGGCGGACACGACCACGCCGATGAAGCAGGCGCAGGCATATCTCGCCGTTATGCAAAACGCCCGTTTGGCGACGATTGAGGGCGGACATTTTGCCTTTGCGGAAAATCCCTTGGCGTTCAACCTACTCGTGGAGGAGTTTTTAGAAGATGTTAGAGCAGAGCACGATATGGATATTTAGAGTGGTGGCAAGCTTGCTGTGCGCTTGCTTTTATTTCGTCGCTACGACGAAAATGGTCAGCGTGCTGCAACAGAGTGGCTACCGCGCGGGGCGTTTTTTTGCATGGCTCAAGCAGGGGCGAAACACCTACTTTTTAAGGCTGCTTTCTCTGTCCGTGCTTTCACTTTTTTCTACGGCGCTGTTTATTTTCGTCTTCTGTTTTATGCAGGAAACGGTGGCAATGGCGATGGGTGGGATTCCCTTTTTTGGATTTACTCTTCTGTTTTTCGTGGTTGACAGACGGTACGCCTTGAAGGTTGAGGGGGTCAAGACGGGCAGGTGGAAACGGCTTGCTATCCTCTATTTGGTCTTCATTGCCTGCCTGTCCTTTGGTTTGATTTGCCTTTGTTCGTTGCTGGCAGCCCCCCTTGGCTCGCTTTTTGATGGGTTGGCGGCGTTGCGCTTTTTGCCCCTTTGCTTTTTGCCTATGCTGTTGCCGTTTGTCGCGATGCTGGCAAACGTGGTGCTCTCTCCGTTTGAAAACCTTCGCAACCGCAAATTCGTGGCAAAGGCGGGCGAAGCGTTGGCGGCAAGCAAAGCGGTGAAAATCGGGATTGTGGGCAGCTACGGTAAGACTTCGGTGAAGAACGCTGTTTGCGGCTTGCTGTCGGAAAAGTACGCCGTAGTGGCGTCCCCCGCCTCGTATAACACGCCGATCGGAGTGGCAAAGACGGTGGCTTTGCCTGCATTTGCCGAGGCGGAAGTGGCGATTTTTGAAATGGGCGCTCGGCATGCTGGGGACATAAAAGAGTTGTGTGATTTGGTGCAGCCCGACTATCTCCTCTTTACGGGGGTGTGTGCACAGCACGTGGAAACCTTCGGGAGTTTAGACGGCGTATTCCACGCAAAATGCGAGGCGCTTTCTTCCTCTGCAAAACTGGTCGTCTGTGGGGGCGGTCTGCGTGAAAGAATAGAGAAAGAATATTCTGCCGAGACGAAAAAATGTCGGTTCGTCGGCGAGGCGAAGAATGTATCCCTGCGCGCGGACGGCACGGCGTTTACCTTGCCGTTAAAGGGTGGGGACTTGGCGGTAGATACCTGCTTGCTTGGGGAGGCTGCCGTGGAGAATATTTTACTGGCGGCGGCGCTTGCCGAGCTAATGGGCTTGACGGCGCAGGAGATTGCGGCGGGCGTGAAAAAGCTGCAACCGACCGAGCACCGCCTGCAACTGACCAAACAGGGCGGCGTATATATTTTAGACGATGCCTACAACTGCAACGAAAAGGGCGCAAAACTGGCAATCGACGCCTTGAAACGCTTTTCGGGCAAGAAGTATATCATTACGCCGGGGATTGTGGAAACGGGCGTTTTGCACGAGGAAATCAACGGCAGACTGGGCGCGATGCTTGCCGAGGCGGCGTTGGATACGGTCGTGCTGGTCGGCGAAACGCAGGCAAAAGTTATCGTGGACGGCTACAAGAATGCAGGTGGGGATATGGACGCTCTGCATGTCGTGCCTTCCTTGCAGGACGCTACGGCGCTGTTGCAAGGGCATCTTAGCGACGGCGACTGCGTTTTGTTCATGAATGATCTTCCAGATTGCGTGTAAAATACGGCGCAATACTTCGTCGAATTAACAATACAAAAGCATAGAAACACCAAAGCGAAAAAATAAAAGCGGAGGTGTTTTTTTCTTGAAAACGATAGCGGTTGTGTTTGGGGGAGAGGCTTGTGAACGGGAAATTTCGGTGATTACGGGTACGCTTGCCTGCAATCTTTTACGGGGTGGAAAATACGACCCTCTGCCTATCTATCTTGCTGAGGACGGGCAGGCGTATACCTCGCCGAATTTCTTTGAGGTAGGGGCGTTTAAGAAGGACAGCTTTTTAAAAAAAGCAAAGAAAATTCTGCTGCACGGCGGCAAGGTGTACCAACTAGTGGGAAAGGGCGGAAGACTGAAAAAGCTGGCGACCCTCGACGGTGCGCTCAACTGTTGCCACGGCGGATTAGGAGAGGGCGGCGGCGTTTCTGCGGTGTTGGAAATGCAGGGTGTTCCCCTTGCCTCGCCCACGATTGCGCCTTCGGCAGTCTGTATGGATAAGTCGCTTACAAAACTGTTCGCAAAATCCTTAAATATCCCCGTCGTGGATGGGATACGGGTGCGTGAAACAGACTACAAAAAACGGGGCGCGTTTTTGCTGCGGCATATGATTCGCCGCTTAAAATTTCCTGTGATTGTCAAGCCTACCCACCTCGGCTCTTCCATCGGGATCGCCGTCTGCAATGACGAGGAAGAGGTGAAGGCGGCGCTTGCGGCGGCGTATGCGCTCGACGATTGTGTGGTGATTGAAAAGTTTTTGCTGGATAAAAAAGACGTCAACTGCGCGGCATATTCCGCCATGGGCGAGGTGTACGTTTCGGAGGCGGAGGAGGCATTTTCCTCCCACGACGGGGTGTACGGATTTGAGCAAAAATACATAAAAAAAGAGCAAAAGAATGGGGGCAGGGCTTTGATGACGGGAATACTGCGCCAACGAATCCGTGGGTATACGAAGACGCTATATAAACGCCTGAACATGACGGGGGTGGTGCGTATGGACTTCTTGGTGCAGGGGGAAAAGGTGTATTTGAGCGAAATTAACACCGTGCCCGGCTCGCTGGCGTACTATCTCTTTTGCGACAGGCTCTCCGAGGGGAGGGAGTTTATCGAGGGGCTTGTGGATGATGCGATTGCAAGGTCGGAGGCGGACAAAAAACAGTTGGTCAAAACGGGGGTTTTAGACACGATTACAAAATAGAAGTGGGTATTTTGGCAAACGGCGGTGAAAAAACCGCCGTTTTCTTTGAAAACGTGTTTTCAAACGGGCAAATCTTATTGATTTTTTGCGTTTTGTTTGTTATAATAAGGGGGAATGGACAAGTACGCCCCACCGTGGGCATAAGGGAAAGGAGAATTGCATATGGCAATTGCAGAATTTACCGATAAAGTGCGAATTACCATCAAGGCTGGCGACGGCGGCGACGGCATGAATTCGTTTAAAGCGTTTAAAGGCAAGCCTGCTTGCGGCCCGGACGGCGGCGACGGCGGTAAGGGCGGCGACGTATACTTTGTCGGCGATAAAAATATGACCGACCTTTTCTCGTTCCGTTTCACCTCCAAATATTATGCAGGCAACGGTGAGATGGGTGGCTCGAATAAGTGCTACGGCAAGGGCGGCGACAACGTGTATATCAAAGTGCCTTTGGGGACTTTGGTACGGGATATGGAAACGGGCAGACTGATTTGCGACGTCTTCTTTGACGGGCAAGAGGTGTTGGTAGCGCGCGGCGGCAACGGCGGTAAAGGGAACGTAAAATTTACTACGGCGCGTAGGCACGCCCCCAACTTCGCACAAAAAGGAGAAAAAGTAAAACCGCACGTCGTAATTTTGGAAATGAAGGTGATTGCAGACGTCGGTTTCGTTGGCTTCCCCAACGTTGGCAAAAGCACGCTGCTCTCTAAAATCTCGGCGGCAAAACCCAAGATTGCCAACTACCACTTCACCACCCTTTCCCCGAATTTAGGGGTGGTTCGCTACTACGAAAAATCGTTTGTGGCGGCAGACATTCCCGGGCTTATCGAAGGCGCGGCGCAGGGCGCGGGCTTGGGGCATGATTTCCTCAGGCATATCGAAAGGACGCGCATGCTTTGCCACGTGGTGGACATTTCCGGCTGTGAGGAGCGCGATCCTATCGAGGATTTCCAAAAAATCAACGCCGAACTCAAGGAATACAGCGAGGTGCTTGCAAAGTTGCCGCAGATCATCGTCTGCAACAAGTGCGATATTTACGGCGCAGAGGAAAACCTGAAGGCGTTTAAGAAAAAGTACGGTAGAAAGTACAAGATTTTCCCCATCACGGCTTTGACGGGCGACGGCACGAGGGAGCTTATCGAGGGCATTTTCTCGGTACTCGAAACCTTGCCCCCTGTCGAACCTATCGAGCCTGATGAGGTATTTGAATACGCCGCAAACGAGAACCTGAACTTTGAGATTTACCGCGACGAGGACGGCGTATACGTCGTAGAGGGCGGCTTGGTGGATATGCTCTGCAGAAACGTAGCCTTGAACAACCCCGACTCGATGCAGTATTTCCAGAAGGTTTTGCGCCTGCGCGGCGTCATTAAAGCGTTGTCGAAAATGGGTTGCCAAGAGGGCGATACCGTTTCCATCGGCGACGTGGAATTTGACTTTGTATTATAATAAGGGCGTACCGTGTACGCGATGAATGATAGAATTAGGAGCTTAGAAAATTCAAAATGATTACCAGAGATACGATTACCAGCAAGCAGAGAAGTAAATTAAAGGGGATTGCCTCCACCCTGCCTGCGATTGCGCAGATCGGCAAGGGTGGGATTACCGAAAATATGGTGAAGTCCTTGGACGAGGCTTTAGAGGCAAGAGAACTCATAAAAATCAACGTTTTGCAAAACGCAGAGGATACTCCTTGGGATTTTGTGGAAAACCTTGCCGACCTCTTGGATGCCGTTCCCATAGCGGTTATCGGCAGAAAGGCGATTTTGTATCGTCGCTCTTCCAAAGAAAATTTTGCGCACATTGAGGTTTAAAAAAGGTAAAAAGGCTTTATATATAGACTATAAGGCTTAAACGAGAAGGTGTTATGATGGCAGAAAAAGAAATAAAAACGGGCGAAAACGCCTCGGAAAATGCAGAAAAGAAAAATAAAAAGGCGGCAAAGCCGTCTGCAAAGAACGAAGAATTAGAGCGTGTAAAAGCGGAGCTTGCTACGGCGCAGGCAGAGGCGGAAGAGAGCAAGCGTAAGTGGTATTCGGTAGCGGCGGAATACGAAAACTATCGTCGCCGCACGTCGGCGCAAGCGGCACAGAGATACGCCGACGGCAGAAACGACGTCGTGTCGGCTATTTTCCCGATCGGGGACAACCTTTCGCGCGCCCTGTCCGTATGCTCGGACGAGAACACGAAGAAAGGCTTGGAGATGGTGCTTGCCAGCTTTCACAAGGTGTTAGAGGCAGAAGGAGTTGAGGAGATTGACCCCCTTGGTCAAGTCTTTGATGCAACCGTAGCGGAGGCGATTATGGCGATGCCTGCTGCAGAGGGCGAGGAGAGCGGTATCGTCAAAATGGTACACGAAAAGGGATATAAAAAGGGCGACAAGGTGCTTCGCTATGCGAAGGTAGTCGTCACGCAATAACGAAATCTTGCCGCTTATGCGGCTAAAAAATAAAAAAGAGGTAAACAGTATGATTTCTTTGAAGGATAAGGTGGTTATCATCACCGGCGGCGGTAGAGGGATTGGATTTGGGCTTTCGACGGCGTTCGCAAAGGCTGGCGCGAAAATCGTCATTACAGGTAGAACGGAATCGACTTTGCTTGCGGCAAAGGAAAAGTTGGAAGCGGCACACGGCTGTGAAGTGCTTTGCGTAGCGGCAGACGGTGCAGACGAGGCGGCAATCCAGAACGTAATCGACAAGACGGTAGAACGCTTTGGCAGAATTGATGCGGTGGTAAACAACGCACAGGCTTCTGCAAGCGGTAAGATGTTGGTACAGCACACGAAAGAAGACCTTGACTTGGCAATCTATTCGGGCATTTACGCTACCTTCTTCTATATGCAAAAGGCATACCCGTACTTAAAAGAGAGCAAGGGTGCGGTGGTCAACTTTGCTTCGGGTGCAGGCTTGTTTGGCAGAATTGCGCAGTCCTCTTATGCGGCGGCGAAGGAAGGTATCCGTGGGCTTTCGAGAGTGGCGGCGACCGAGTGGGCACCCGACGGAGTGCGTGTAAACGTCATCTGTCCTTTGGCGATGACCGAAGGCTTGCAGAAGTTCAAGGAAGAATATCCTGAACGCTATGAACAGACGATTAAGGGCGTGCCTATGGGTCGTTTCGCAGATCCCGAACAGGACGTTGGTGGGCTTTGCGTCTTTCTCTGTTCCGACCTCGCAAGTTATATCACCGGCGAGACGATTACGCTTCAAGGCGGCAGCGGCCTTCGTCCATAAAAAAACAAAGAATATACGGCGCAATTCATCGTTGCGCCGTATTTTTGTTTGGTCGTGTACGTCTATGTACACTCCCTGCACAAAAATGCGCCGCGCCTTGACTTGCTTGTATCTTGCTTTGTTTTTGAGGTTGGGGGACACGCTGTGCAATACTTCGTTGCGCGGCGTTTTTTCTTGGTCGCGTACGCCGTAGTACGCTCCCTGCGATAAAAGCCACCGCGCGCCTCGTCTTGCGTGCGTCTTGCTTTGTTTTTGCGCTGGGGTGATACGCTGTGCAATATTTCGTTGCGCGGCGTTTTTTCTTGGTCGTGTACGTCTATGTACACTCCCTGCGATAAAAGCCGCCGCGCGCCTTGACTTGCTTGTATCTTGCTTTGTTTTAACTGCTTGAGGAAAAAGAAAATATTTTAATATTTTTCAATATTTTTTCTATTTTTTCTGTTTAGAGAATAAATTTGTGGGTTAGATATAAACTGTAAGCAAAGGCTTGCGAAAAAATTACGTAAATTGTGCGCCGTAAATACGGCAAAAGGAGAAGATATTATGGCAGGAAAAGTAATCGGTATTGACCTTGGTACGACCAACTCGTGCGTGGCGGTTATGGAAGGCGGCGAGCCCGTCGTTATCCCTAACGCGGAAGGCGCAAGAACGACCCCTTCGGTGGTTTCGTTCCAGAAAGACGGCTCTCGTACCGTTGGCCAAATTGCAAAACGTCAGGCGGTGGCAAATCCCGAAAAGACGGTGATTTCCATCAAAAGACACATGGGTTCGAATTATAAAGTAGACATCGACGGCAAGGGCTACACGCCTCAGGAAATTTCGGCAATGACCCTTGCGAAATTGAAGGCGGATGCAGAGGCTTACCTCGGTCAGCCCGTCACGCAGGCGGTTATCACTTGCCCTGCGTATTTCTCGGATAGCCAAAGACAGGCAACCAAGGACGCAGGTAAAATTGCAGGCCTCGAAGTTCTGCGTATCATCAACGAGCCTACGGCAGCGGCGCTTGCGTACGGCCTTGATAAGGACAAGGGCGGCAAGGTCATGATTTACGACCTTGGTGGTGGTACGTTCGACGTATCCATTCTCGATATCTCCGACGGCGTGTTCGAAGTTAAAGCAACCAACGGCGACACCAAACTTGGTGGCGACGACTGGGATAACAAGATCATCGAATACTGCCTTGCAGAATTCAAGAAAGAAACGGGTATCGACCTTTCGGGCGACAAGATGGCAATGCAGCGCTTGAAAGAGGCTGCTGAAAAGGCAAAAATCGAACTTTCCGGTATGTCCTCGACGGTCGTTTCCTTGCCGTTCATCACGTTTGCGGCAGGCAACGTGCCTCAGAACTTGGAAGTCAACCTCACCAGAGAAAAATTCGAAATGATGACCGCAGATCTCTTGGCAAGAACGGTAGAGCCTATGAAAGCGGCTATGCGTGATGCAAAGCTTTCGTACAGCGACATCGACAAGGTCATCTTGGTTGGCGGCTCGACCCGTATGCCTGCGGTAGTTGCAAAGGTACGCGAAATCACGGGCAAAGAACCGTTCAAGGGGATCAACCCTGACGAATGCGTTGCAATCGGCGCGGCAATTCAGGGCGGCGTTTTGACGGGCGAAGTCAACGACGTATTGCTCCTCGACGTAACCCCTCTTTCCTTGGGTATCGAAACGTTGGGCGGCGTGTTCACGAAGATTATCGAAAGAAACACGACCCTGCCTACGAAGAAGAGCCAAATCTTCTCCACGGCAGCGGATAACCAGACGGGCGTTTCTATCCACGTATTGCAGGGTGAACGCGAATTCTGTGCAGACAACAAGACGCTTGGCAACTTCATGTTGACGGGCATTGCACCTGCTCCTCGTGGTATTCCTCAGATCGAAGTTACCTTTGACATCGACGCGAATGGTATCGTACACGTAACCGCGCAGGATAAGGGTACGGGTAAGACCACGGATATTACCATCACCTCGTCCACCAACCTTTCCGAAGAGGAGATCGACAAGGCGGTCAAAGAGGCAGAGCAGTTTGCTGAAGAGGACAAAAAGCGCAAGGAAAAGGTGGAAAACAAGAACAAACTCGACAGCATGATTTTCTCCTGCGAACAGACGATGAAAGAGGCTGGCGATAAGTTGGACGAAAACGATAAGACGACCTTGCAGGCGGCAATCGACGCGGCAAAGAAGGATTTGGAAAGCGGCGACGACTATAAGGTGAAGGCGGCTTACGATAAATTGATGAACGACGTACAGCCGGTGTTTGCAAAACTTTATCAGCAAAACGCAGGCGCGCAGGGCGGCCCTGATATGGGCGGCGGCGCGGACGGCGGCGAGTTCCATCAATAATCGCTTGCAAACGTTTCAACCCGTACATGGGTGGCGTAAAACGATAAAAAACACAACGGGCTTGGCGGTTTCGCCAAGCCCGTATGGGGTACATTATGGCAGAAAAAAAGAACTACTATGAAATTCTCGGCGTGCAGCGCGGGGCAAGTGCGGACGAAATCAAGTCGGCATACCGCAAGCTGGCGATGAAATACCACCCTGACAGAAATCAGGGCAGCGAAGAGGCGGCGGAAAAATTCAAGGAAATCAACGAGGCGAACGAAACCCTCTCCGATCCCGAAAAGCGTAAGCAGTACGACTTTGAGCTTGACCATCCCGGTATGGGCGGCGGTGGCGGCTTTGGCGGTTTCGGTGGCTTTGAAGGCGGTTTCTCGGATATTTTCGAAGGGATCTTCGGCGGCGGCTTTGGAGGCTTTGGCGGCGGCAGAACACAACGACAGAGTGTTGGCGCAAAGGTGCAGGTAGAAATGCCACTCAGCTTTATGGACGCTGCGAAGGGCTGCAGAAAAACCTTCCGTTATAAGCACAACGTATCGTGCGGCGCCTGCAATGGCACGGGCGCAAAAGGGGGCAAAGAGTTTTCCACTTGTTCCCATTGTAATGGCACGGGTACGGTCAAGACGGTGCGCAATACGGTCTTTGGCAGAACCATTCAGCAAGGCCCTTGTCCCGATTGCGGTGGCAAGGGAAAAATCATTAAAGAAAAATGCCCCGATTGCCGCGGTAGAGGAATTTTGGCGAAGGAAGAGGAGATTTCTATCAATATTCCCGCCGGCGCGGACACGGGCAGCTATATGCGGTTTGAGGGCAAGGGACACGCTGCAGAGGGCGGCGGCGTAGCAGGCGACTTAATCGTTGCTTTCCGTGTGGAACCGCACAAGTTGTTCACTCGTGAACAGTTTGACCTGCACGTGGACTTGCCGATTTCGTTTTTAACCGCTTCCATGGGCGGCAAAGTCAAAGTGCCTACCCTTGACGACACCATTGAATATGCCATTCCCGAAGGCACGCAAAGCGGTAAGGTTTTCCGTGTCCGTGGCAAGGGGATTAAGACTTCGCGCGGAACGGGGGATCTGTACTTACACGTGGTGGTGGAAGTGCCGAAACTCTCTCGCGACCAGAAAAAACAGTTGGAAAAGGTATTTGGCGACATCGGGCTGAAACAGCAAGAGCAGATGAAAAAATACGCCGACAATATGGAGGCGTTGTACGGTGAAAAACCCTATTAACCAAGGATAAAGGCAAAAAACAGAGCAATTGCTCTGTTTTTTTTATCATTAAGCAAGAGCGCTTGAGCTAGATTTTTGCAGATAGCTATTGCGCGGCGCGGAAAAATATGCTATACTATTGATACCAAATAATACGGAGAACTTTTTATGGCAAAAAAAAGAAATAGCATTTTACATACGATGTGCGCGTTTGCGGCGGTTGCGGGGCTTTGTTTTTTGACGGCAGGCGACGGCATTTTTGCCCATGCCGAGACGGCGGATTGCACTTTGCCCACGGTGCGTATCACGCGCGTGGAAAGCAATTACAATGCCTTTTTTAAACGTGCGGCGATCCTTCTGTCCTGCGAGGACGTTGTCGGCTTGGATTGGAAAAGGTCTACGATAACTTTACCGAATTTGGAGGGCGAACAGCAGCGCATATCCCTCTACGACGGGCGGTTGGTTTCCTTGGACGAGGCGGGCAATGTAAGCTACGGCGGGTATAACACGGCAGGCTTTATCGAGGCGAAGATGCTGGGGAATTTGCTGTACGTCTACGTGGCGGCTAGGGAGTCTACCGAGGAATGTGTTGCGGATACTTCTACCCAGCTGCCCTATACGATTTCCTTGGTGAATACCGCGGGCAACGAAACGACGACGTCGGGCACGGTTGAAAATCGGTATATCGACTATCACGTGATGGGGTGCAGCGCCTCTGCCGCGGGGGCGGTAGCGACCTTGTCCTTTGACGCAAGAAACACCCAAGGCGAGCAGATCGTCTTGCCTGTTTACAGCGAGGGGACGTATGCCGTTGACGTGATGGATTATTACGGAAATACGCAAAGCTTGACGGCGGTGCTGGACGCTGGGTATGACAAGGTAGTAAACGTCGAGATGGCGGCGGGGGAAAAAGCCTATCAACCGATCACCCTTACGCTGACTGCGCCGGGTTATAGCATAGCCGTTTCCGAGGCGTTTTTCGAGGACGTGTATTTGAATCAAGAGGATATTTTTGACGGGATAGAAAACGAATACGTCGACCTTTCGGGAATTTCCTGCTATGCCGATACGTACGGCAATTACCGTTTCCATGAAGGGACAATCTATATCCATTTACAAAAGGGCATGAAACTCTTTTATCGTGTGGATAGCGGGGCTTACGAGGATTTTGATTACTATACCGAGCATTCCTACTTGATCGACGGACAGCGTTCCATCGGTCAATGGGATGAGCACTACGAATACACGGCAACCGAGGCTGAAACGCTTGCCGTATCCGTTATAGAGGGTTCGCCGATCCTGTCCACGCTGTCGCTGGAAGGGAGCGGCTACCTGCTTTCCCCTGACGCGCTTTCCGTGCAGGGCAACGGCACGCCTGAGGTAAGCATTACGGTGTATAAAAACACTTCGTTTCTGTATAAATATACCGATTATAATGGGGATGAAGTGATAAAGTCTATCACCGTAGACAGCATTCTTGCCCCGCAACCGAAGGTTTGCTACAACGCGTATCTTCCTATCGTAGACCCCGATGCGACACGGCCGACCTACTTCTATGGCGAGTTGACCGCGTGGATAGAGGACGAGTATTTTACGTACGTGGATAAGGACACGGGGTTGCCGCTTTCCTATACGTTCACGCCGAACACGGCTACGACGTATACCTTTGATAAGGATTCGGTGAAGATTCTCTTGGGCGGCGAGGAAACGGGCTTGATCTTGGCGGAGGATATCGTTATCGAGTTGCCGCAGGTGAAATTGTACGACGGGCACGTCGATTTGCTTGGCGACGAGATATGCGACGTCTGTGGCGAAAGCTTGGCGCAGCAGCCGACCACGCCTGAGGATTCGGGTGGCAGCCAAGGTAGCCAATCGGGCGCTGGGTCGGGCAACCAAAACGGCAGTTTTGTAGGAAACGGTAGATATTCACCCTTCAAACGTATCGTTGGCTTCTGCTGCATTGCTGCGGTCGTTGTGGCAGGCGCGGTGATTTTTATCATCTTCAAAAAGCGTAATCGCCGTTAAGCAAGGCGGTGTAAACGGTTGAAAAATGCCGTAAAATATGTTATAATAACCTATGAGCTGATGACACTTGAACCTTTCAGTCTTAAAGAGGTGAAATTATGAAATACGTAGAATTGACGGTGCATACGACGACGGAGGCGAGCGAGATCCTTGCCGATATTATGTGGGGGTACACCGACTTTGGGGTGACCATTTGCGATAGAAATGACATTATCGCTCTGCAAAAGAGCAAAGACACCATGTACTGGGATTACATGGACGACGACTTATCTGAGGACAAGCCCTCGGACGTGCTGGTGAAATGCTACGTCGAGGCGGATACGGCGGCAGAGGTCATTCGCTCGATTTTAAACGACATTGCCGTGGCAAAGGAAAATTGCGGCGGCGCGTTGCCGTTTGGAACGTTGGAGGATACCAAGCGCGAGGTGGACGGCGACGACTGGATTGACGTTTGGAAAAAACACTTCCGCCCCATACATTTAGGGCGTATCGTGGTCGTGCCCGAATGGATTGATTATACCCCCGCCGAAGGGGAATTGATTGTCCTTTTGGACAGCAACATGGCGTTTGGCACGGGCGAGCATGAAACTACTTCGTCCGTCGTTGAGCTGATGCAGGAGTACGTGAAAGAGGACTCTGTTTGCATCGACGTAGGCTGCGGCAGCGGTATCTTGGGGATTTCGGCAATCAAGCTGGGCGCAAAGAAAGCGTACCTGACGGACATTGACGAGGTGGCGGTGATTTCTGCTACCCACAACAGTAAGTTGAACGGCACGGCGGAAAAAACGGTGGTGGCGCACAGCAACCTCTTGGACGATACGGACATTCAGGGGGATGTTATGATGGCGAACATCACGGGGGAGATTTTGGTGATGCTTGCTCCCTCGATTCCGAAGAATTTGAAAAAGGACGGCGTGCTGCTGCTTAGCGGCATTATCGAAAGCCGCTTGCAGATGGTCAAGGACGCTTACGCGGCGGTCGGTATGGAAGTTGTCAAAGAGAAGAGAAAGGGGGAATGGTTTGCCCTCGTATTAAAACACAAAAAGGATTAAGGGACGGGCATGTCTGCGTTAAAACGATTTTTTGTAGAGAAAGTGGAAGAACAAACCGTACTTTGCGGCGAGGAATTTGAGCACGCAAAGAACGTGCTCCGTCTGGGTGTTGGCGATGAAGTGATTTTGCTGGATAACAGCGGCGTGGAATATACCGCCGTGATTGCAGAGGCAGCGAAAAAGCAGATGCTGTTAAACGTCCTCGGCAAAGCGGTGGGCGACAAAGAGGCTTTGGTGGACGTTGCGCTCGTGTTTGGCTATTTGAAGAACGCCGACAAGAACGAGTTTATCGTGCAGAAGGCGGTGGAACTGGGCGTGAAAAAAATCGTGGCGTTCTCCTCGGAATTTTCCTCTGCGTATATGAACGCCAACAAGTTAGAACGCCTGAACAAGGTCAGCAAAGAGGCAGCAAAACAATGTATGCGCTCGGTTGCGCCCGTGGTGGAGTATGCGGAAACCTTAGAGGGGGCGTTGCACTCGGTGGACGGGTATACGAACAAGCTGTTCGCCTGTGAATTTGCGACGGAGAGCAGGGCAAATCTTGCCCAGTTGCAAGGCTCTACGGCGATTGTCATCGGCAGCGAGGGAGGCTTTTCTCGTGCGGAGGAAGAACTTGCGGCGGCGATGGGCTTTGCCTCTATCACTCTCGGAAAGCGTATCCTGCGCGCGGAAACGGCGGCGGTAGCGCTGACCTCGGTCGTGATGTTTTCGCTGGGTGAGCTGGGCGAAAATAAGGGGGCAGGTACGAAGTGAAAGCGGTAGTATTCACGCTTGGCTGTAAGGTCAACGACGTAGAGAGTGGTTCTTTAATCCGTGGCTTAGAGGAACTTGGGTATACCGTTTCTCGCTACATAGAGGACGGTGCGGACCTGTATATTATCAACACCTGCGCGGTGACGGCGGAAGCGGAGCGCAAGAGTCGGCAAACGGTCGGCAAAGCGATTAAGGCGGGCAAAAACGCCAAAATTATCGTCTGTGGCTGTGCCTCGCAACGGGATGCGCGGCAATTTTTCGACAAGAGCGAAAACGTCTTCTACGTATCGGGCGCGCAGGCAAAAAATCGGATTTTAGAACTTGCGGCGGCAGGTTTTCCTGCGGAAAGCTGGGGGATTTGTTTGGAAGACAGCGGCAAAACTTACGAAGAGATGCCCGTTCCCGAGTGCTTAAAGACTCGCAATTTTGTTAAAATCCAAGACGGTTGCAATCGGTTTTGTTCCTATTGTATCATTCCGTATCTGCGTGGCCGCAGTCGGTCGCGCGCGCTCTCGTCCGTGGTCGAAGAAGTGCTTTCTTCCTCGGCGGCGGAAACCGTTTTGACGGGGATTGATATTTCCGATTATCGGGATGAGGACGGCAATACCTTTGTAGATTTGTTGCTGGCGCTCAAAGATGCGCCCACCCGTATTCGTTTGGGGTCGATAGAGGTCAGCCTGATTACGGACGAATTCTTGTCGGCGGCAAAGCAAGTAAAGCATTTTGCTCCGCAATTCCATCTTTCGTTGCAGAGTGGCTCGAACGCCGTCTTAAAGAGCATGAACCGCCATTATACGAGAGAGGAATATTTGGCGGCGTGTCGAAAAATTTACGACACGTTTCCGAGTGCGTCGATTACGACGGACGTCATCGTCGGCTTTCCTACGGAAACGGAGGAGGATTTTTTGCAGTCGGTGCGGATCGTGGAAGAGGCGGGATTTTTGCAGGTACACGCTTTCCCTTATTCCCCTAGACAGGGAACGGTGGCGTTTAGGAAGTATAAGGAATTGCCTGCCTCTGTGAAAAAGGAGCGGGTAGAGCGGTTGTTGCAAAAGGCGGCTAAGGTAAAGCAAAAATATTTAGAAAAGACGATAGGAAAAGAACTTTCCGTCGTTTGGGAATACTGTTCGCAGGGGTACTGGGAAGGGTATTCGGATAACTACGTTCGTGTGTACGTAGAGGATACGACGGGTAAAGAGCCTACCCATGTATGCGTTGAAAAACTGTTTAAGGACGGCGTTTTGGCGTCGCAGATATAAGGAGAACGGTTATGGAAAACTGTATTTTTTGTAAGATTGTAGCAGGGGAAATCCCTTCCCCCAGATGGTACGAGGACGACAAGATGATTGTCATTCGGGATATCGAGCCGAAGGCAAAATTGCATTATCTTTGTATACCCAAACAGCATTTTGCGCTGCTTTCTGAAATGGACGAGGCGCGCGCGGAAATCGTAAAGCACCTCTTTCAAACGATTCCCACGCTTGAAAAAACGCTTGGACTCGAGGGCGGTTATCGCGTGATTATCAATCAGGGCGAGGACGGTGGGCAGACCGTACCGCATCTGCATATTCACCTCTTGGGTGGTGAAAAGCTGGGCGAATTTTAAGGTTTAGAGAGGGACGAATTTGTCAATACTCCTTTCCGTATTTACGGGGAGGAGTTTTTTTATGCGATTTCGAAACTGGTTGGCGTTGCTTTTCTGTGGTACGCTGTGTGGGGGTGTACTGCTTTTCTGTGGCTTTCTTCGCAATCCCTGCGGCAGACTGACAGGCGGCGTGGAAACGCAGAGAGAATACTACCTCTACAACCCCTCTTCGCAGGCAAAAATTGCAGGCAGCCTTTCTTTTGCAGAGTACTTTTCCTTGGTTGGCGAGAAATATACTTTGCGTTTTCCCTCGGCGGAGGCGGCGAATGCTTACGCGGAAAATCTGCTGGCGGAAAAGGGGGCGCAGACGTTGTTTGAAGAACGGGTGGCGGGCGTGCGGTCGATTTATGCCTACACGGTCGACGGGCGTGAGGGAGTGCAATTGTTCGGCGCAAGAGTAAATTTACACCTTGCTATTTGCGGCGAAGAAGTGCAGGTGGGTACGCCGATTATCTTCGGCGGCTATTGATAAGACTAAATCTCTTGGTTTAAGTTTTGTCGGCTTAACGATGTATAAGGAGTGGATAATTTGGCAATAACCAAAACACAAAACCGTTTTGGAGGAGAAAAAATATGCGAGAATACAAGGAAAAAAAGGAAAAAGCGCAAAACAGACAAAGAAAAGAACGAGTTGTTTGGAAGGATAAGCAAGCTTGGATGGGGCTTGCTTCGGCTTGTGTTGCCGTAGTGGTTGCCGTCCTGCTCATAATCGGTATCGCAGGCGGTGAACAGCCTTCGATTGACGCCGGGAACGTGGGCGGCTCTACGCCGAGCGAGCAGCAACCGCCGCAGCGTCCTGTGGAGGAAGAGTTGGAAATGTGGCTGCCGATAGAGGTGGCTTCTGTGTCCAACGAATTTGGTTTCTATTATAACCAGACGTTGGATTGCTACTACCACCACGACGGCGTGGATTTCCTGACGGAAGCAGGTAC
>JAFQVL010000053.1 GCA_017408045.1 Clostridia bacterium
GCGAACATACCCGATAAACTCAAAGCTATCACTTTGTTTACCTTTCTCATTTTTGACATAATCATCTATTCTCCTTTCTTTTTAACTTTTTCTTCATCAGATTTTTACCAAGCATGATGCTCACCATAAACAACAACGTCCCTATCGGTAATCCTGCGCCGACCGAGCCGCTACAACCTGTTGCACAGTTGCAACCTGTTGCGGGCTGATTGTCATTTTCATCCTTTATTATCTCGCCTTTTACCGTCACGTGGAATACCTTTTGCGACGTATTTCCCGCTTTGTCCAAAGCAACGTAGGTCACGACGTACGTTCCCGCATCTTTCGCCTTAAAACTGTTGTTTTCAATTACAATATTTTTCGTACCATAAGTAACTTTAACGCTCACGGATATCCCCTCTTGAACGTTATCGGATACTTCCGCAGACGGCAAAATGACAACCGTGTCCTTTTCAACTTCCTTGTTTTCAAAATCCACAGTAATGATAGGGAGCTCATTGTCCTCAACAACCTCAATTGCATACGTGAGCAATCCCACCAAACCATATTTATCCGTTGCGGTATAGGTCACTTGATACGTGCCAAGCTTACTAACCTCGAAACGACCGTTTTGGATTTCGATTTTTTCGCCGTCCTTACTTACGATTACTACAACGTTCAATTCCGCGCCGTCCACATCTTGCGCGGTAACGGGAATCACCGAAATAAATTCACCTATGAACACCGTTTCTAAGTATTCGTTCTCCGCGTTTAACACGGGCGACAAACGTTCAATTACTTGGATTCCACGAATAACTTGCGCCGTCAAATTCGCCCCATCTTTCGCCATGTAACACACGCTATACGTGCCTGCTTCCACGAGTTCCAAGCTGTATCCGTCGGAAACTTCCGTGTATTCACCGTCGTCTTTCTTCCACGCAATCGACACGGAAACGCTTTCATTTTGCGCTGAATCCGAAGCCTTTACGTCCGTTTTCAAAAGCGCTACCGATTGTCCTTTTACAAAAATCGCCCCATTCTCTATCCCTTCCGCCAAACTAATTACGGGGGGAGTAACGTCTTTCCATGCCGCTGTAAGGGTTATGTTACGATTATAAAGCGTTTCAACGTTTCCATCGTATTTCTCATCACCTATGTACCAACCGTCAAACTGCCAGAATAATTTTTCCGCATCTTGCACGATAATACGCTCCGTTGTGTGTTCCGAATGTACGATGGGTGCAATTTCCTCGCCGCCATTCGTATCGAAGGTCAACGTATACGGCGTTTCTACGTGTAAAGTGTACGTTCTACGGACTTCGCCAAGCGGAGTATCTTTCCACGTGTCGTCTTCTATCAAAATGGTGTTTTCGCCAATCACCGACGTATCAATCGTGCGCGTCACGTCCACCGTTTCCCTTTCAAGCCAACACTCACCAGAAATATAACGGGTATAGATCGCGGTCATATTCCCTACGTTTTCATTTTGAGGTATATACAAAACGCCGTCCTTGAGGGCGGGATTTTCAAACTCCGTTTCAAAGTTATACGCAACATCAACTTGACTTTGCATCACGAAATTCACTCCCGCAATTTCGCTAAAACATACGTCCGTCCCCTTATCCGTAGTATCTTTATGACTAAATTCTGACGAAAAAGAAATTACGTAACCGTTCTCAAAGTTCAATTTCGGTAAGCCCCAACTCGTACCGGAAACAAATTCCTCCGTACCGTCAAACGCAGCAATCGTACGCATTGAACCATTTGTAAAATGGCTAACCTTGACCTGCAAAACGTCGTTCTCCCAAACGAGTCTCAACACGCCTTCTTGCGCTCTTCCATCTACATTGCCAAATGTTGGCGAACAAAGCGCATATTCGCCATTTACATAAGAGCTTCGCCAAGCATTGTCGCTTTGATAATAACGGCTTGTTCTAACCTGTCCTTTATACACCGCAAATGCGCCCGTGTATTTATATTGTTCGTCAACGTTGCGATACTCAACCTCAAAGTAGTTCGTCGCGTCGAGGGCGTCGCTAAAACGAACAACGAAATAACCACTCCACCATTCCGAGTTCTCCTCAGGGAAACGGAATTTGAGCGTCGTATTCCCGTGGAACACGCCTTCGAAAGTGCCTGTGTATGCATCATCAGAAGAAATACGCAAGCCGTTTTCTGCACTCGCCGTGCCATTCGTTTTTACAAGCTCGGTAATATCCTCTTTAACACTCGGATTTATCGCTTTCCATTCCAGGTATTCCGTGTAAAAGCTCGGTGCTGTAAACTCCGTTGCCGTTAAATCGCAAATTTCATCGCCGTTTTCAACGGAAGTGAACAATACGTCCGTTGCCTTATCCGTCGTGTTTGCATTTGTGAACGAAGAAGAAACGGAAATCACGTACCCGTTTGCGAAATTAAGTTTCGGCAAGCCCCAATCGCCCTTGGAAACAAACGTTGTCGTGCCGTCAAATGCTGCAATTGTACGGACCGCCGTTGCATTGCTACCGAACGTATTGACTTCCACTTGCAATACGTCGCCTACCCAAACAAAGTTTAAAATACCTTCTCGCGTATTTCTATCCACATTACCATTTAGACTATAAAAGCTTCTAAACGAAGGCGCAGACAGAGCATAGTCACCGCTACCGTACGTATTTCTCGTGTGTCTCGTACCGTCATTATCGGCATAATATCTGCTCGATCTAATTTGATCTTTATAAAGAACGTATGCGCCTGTATAATGATACTTTGTATCGTCAGGTCTGTAATAAACCTCAAAATAATTATTTTCATCGTTTACGTCCGCAACACGCACCTTGAAATCGCCATCCCACCAGTCGGTATATTCTTCGGGAAAACGGAATTTAAGCGTAGCGTCGCCTTTGAATATGCCTTTGATTTCCCCCGAATAGGGGTTATCCGAGGAAATCCGCACGCCAAGTTCGCTTGATATATTCGCTCCCGAGCTGACAGAGAAAAGCGAAGTAGCCCCAACGTGTTCTGCTCCCTGCGCAACAGCTGTACTTTCCGTTTTAAGCGCAAAAAAGCCTAACACGGCAAACAATACCGTTAAGAAAAACAAGCAAATACGCCACATTACAGTTACTGATTTACTTTTCATTGTAACCTCCGTTGATTTTTAGTATTAACCTTATTGTCGGACAAGTATAAAATATACTCCAACATAGTATAATTATAGCATAGCCCCAAGACACCATTCAATATAAAAATATTACACCTTGGGGCGATTTACATATTTTGCTACATCCTTTTTTTTTTAAAACTTGACAAATAAATCTTCCTTGATTTATAATGAAGTCATGATTAAGGGTTTTATTGACTGCGAACGAGTCACTCATCAAAACGATTATTCTATGTCGAAATTGCATAGCCACCCGTACTTCGAATTGTATTTCTTGGAGGACGGTACGCGGCAAATTATTTTTCCGGATCGCTTATTTGAAATTCGGAAAAATCAGCTCGCCGTTATTCCTCCTTCCGTTATGCATAAAACGGAGGGCGGTCCTTACACGCGCTCAGTGATTACGATCCCGCCCAAATGCCTTTCCGCTATGGAACAGGATGTACTAATGAAATGCGCGGAAAAAGGCGTGTTGACCTTCCCGCAAAAAGAGCTAATTAACGTAAAAAAGACGCTTGATTACCTCTTCGATTATTTTGCGATGGACTTAAAACAGCAAGACGCCGCGTTTATTCAGCAAAGCTTGATTGATTATTTTATTTTTTTACTTTATCGGAATATTTCAAACGATTCCGTATCTGCCCCCGAAATCAAGCATACTGCGCCGCCGCTCGTTTTGCGGATACTTGCGCACCTCGAAAAAAATTACATGAAAAACATACCGCTGAAACAGTTGGCACAAACTTTCTACATGTCGACGGTCACGCTGCATAGGCAATTCAAGCAATACACGAATTTAAGCATTAAAGAGTATTTGATACAATTGCGTTTGAATAAAGCCAAAGAGCTCCTCCGTTTGGATAAAGCGCACAGGCTTTCTATGAATGACGTTGCCATATCTTGCGGATTTTCTTCCGCAAACTATTTCAGCTTGATGTTCAAGAAAAATGTCGGTATAGCGCCAACTTCTTATCGAAAGCACGAAACGGAAAAATAATGTTATAAACCAAAATTAAGCGCCGAGCTGAAAACAGCTCGGCGTTTGTTTTTACCAAAATCTTTTTAGTTTACTCATCCTCTTGATGAATTTTAACAACTTTCCCCGTTAATCTCGATTCCTCTGCGGCGAGCGCCATCAAATGGCTCTCAATCGATTCTTCAAGCGTCGTTTCCATTTTTCCTGTCGATAAACCCTCGTGCAAAGCACGAATCATCATTTCGTCGCCGCCACCGTGTCCAAAGGTGTCTACGCCCAAATCTTTTACCAGTTCATCCGTGTTGTAATATATATCCTCTTTTCCGTAAACGCTATATTTAAGCACGTCCCGAGTACCGTCATAATCAACGTAGCCGTTACTCCCGTACACCGCGATTTTTCTACCCATTCGACTGCTAAACCCTGTCAAAGAGAAAGATGCTTTAACCCCGTTTTCAAACTCCATTAACACCTGCTGATTATCGCATACGTCGTTATCGCAAGCAAATACGCAACGCCCATAAGGACCTTCCTCATACGCCTTACGTAACTTCGTTTCCGTATTCGGTACGTCTCGACACACCACGTTAAAGGGCCAACAATCTACCAAGCAATTCTCTTTTTTCCATCTCTTGATATATAAATTTTCCGCGCTGTAAGGACAGCTGTCTATGTATTTACACGTTTGACAGCGTTCACTTGCGCCCTCAGGCTGATTTTGTTTGTTAAAATAATCCAATCCACCTGTAGAATATACACTTTTGCAACGCGCCCCGACAAAATGTTGTAAATAATCCATATCATGACAACATTTCGCCATAATGACGGGCGAAGATTCTTTGCTGTTGCGCCAATTCCCACGAACGTAACTATGCGAAAAATGCCAATAACAAACCTGTTCAACCGCTTCTATCGAGGTTATCTTTCCTAGCGTTCCGCCCTTTATAATTTCGTCGATTTTCGCGTAGGCTGGCGCGTAACGCAAAACGTGACAAACTGCAACCTTTCTCCCGCTTTGCTTATAAGTCTTTAACAGTTCATTGAGTTCTTCTTTTTTATCGGAAATAGGCTTTTCAAGCAATATGTCATAACCCAATTTTAGCGCCTTTATGCACATTCTAACGTGATCTCTATCCTGTGTTGCAATTACTAAAACGTCTGCTCTTTTTTCTTGAAAAAACTCCTCTTCACTCAAAAAACAGTTTTCCTTTGCAACTTTAAATTCTTGCGACGCTCGCAATAACTGCTCTTGTGAAATATCGCAAAGAGAAACAATGCTCCATTCAGGATATTGATGAAATATCTTACCGTAGGCCTCTCTCCCGCGAGAACCACAACCTATAATTGCAACCGTATATACTTTCTTCATTTTTCCTACTCCTTTCTTTATCTCCACCCAAGCCTTTCACATTCTTTTTTGATAGCAGGCCATATTAAATCATCACACCACATATGCCCCTTTTCCGTTTCAATCAATTTACAATTTTCCGTTGCGTTGGTGCGTTTATAAACGTTTTGAATTGTTTGAAATGCTCTTCTTACTCCCTCGATAGGAAATATCGTGTCTTTTTTTCCCGCTAGCAGTAGAATATTTCGAGGCGCTATCATGCAGGCTAAATCCGCCATTTCAAAATATTGATAAGCGAAGGGAATGTAATTGCAGGTACAGTGCCCTAAGCTTAAAATAGAATCCCGATACGTACAAACCGAGCAAGACGGCGCACAAATTTTTATCCTTTTGTCGTAGCAAGCAGCATAATAAGAGGCAGTCCCGCCGCCTGAATTCCCCGTGATGATGATTTTATCCAAATCACATTCGGGGGAATTTTCCAAAGCGTCAATCGCGCGTTTGATGTCCCAAATACGCTCTCCGATTAGCGTTCTGCCCAAATGGATTGCTACCATTGACGCGTGGCGACAATCTTGTCCGCCGTATAGACGTTCGTTTTGCGTTTTTCGTTCGCCTAAGCCGCGCTGCTCTATCGCCAAAGCGATAAACCCTTCTTTCACGGCTTGCAATGCAAAACAGGTACGCGGATAATTTTTTTCGTCCCCTTCGTATTTCGCTTCGCCGATAGAATTGTGAAAACCGGTGGAATGTCCTTGCAGCGTGATTGCAACGGGGTATTTTTGTTTTTGGGGGAGCCTCGGAATCAAGAGATAACAGGGAACAATCTCCCCCCTTTCACTTTCAAAGGTAAAACGGATCAAACGATAATCACCTTTGTCTTCGTCCCGTTCAATCGTTACATTCAACGGACAAGCGTTCTCTTCTATTGTTTTAACGCCCGTCAATTCAAGAAATTTCTTTTCAATCTCGATTTTTCCTTCTTCAAAGCTTTCAGCTAATACTTTCGATAATTTCGGCTCTATTTTTTTAACCAGATATTCGTGATTTTTATCAGGATTAATCATTGATTTCACCTCTTATTTGTTTAACTCCAAAATCAATTTCTCTCTAAAAGTTTCATGCCAAATCACCGATTTGGGGTAGGCATGTACGCCTTGAACGCCCTCTTGATGCAAAATATCCATCACGGCACTTTTCCCAATTTTTCCTTCCAAAGTCTTCAATAAGCGATAATCCTCAAACGCCCGCTTTATCGAAAAATAGCGAATGGAGTATTCGATTTCCCCCTCCCCAGGGTAAACGATAAAGCTATCCCCGGCAGGAAATCCACCCCCCGCCGTAGCGTCCTCGTACGGGTTCACCTGCGCCTTGGAGAGCTGCGTGTTATAGAAATTGTAACCCCAATGTAGGAACCCTTTTGCTTGATTTTCATAGAGCTGGAATCCTAAAATTTCCGTCCGCTGCAACGGCATGTGAAAGTATCGATTTGTGATACAATCGGTATCGACTTCCACGCAATAATAGAGCATTTTATTTTCGTCAAACAACGGCAACTCTTTTGAAAACATTGCAACCGCAGGCATATCCACCGCCTCCGCCGCCTCTTTTTCCGATAATGCGTCCAACGTTTTGAATTTGACAATAGATTTAATAAAGCTAGATAACTCCTTATATCTTTCAATGTGTTGCGGGCGCGGTTCGTCCGTCAAATGCAAATAAAAGCTATCCTCCAAACCCTCTGCCCGTAAAAAAGCCTGCAACGCGCTTAAATACGCACTCAAAAACGTTTTATAACTTTCGTCGTCCGATTTTACCGCCCAACCAAATAAATTCTTGTCTTCGCCGTTTTCTTCCACAATGATTTTGGGACAATACTCGCCCCCCCATTGCGTAAATAAATGGGAATGCTCGAAATATTTTACGCCATATTTTTGACATAAACGGATAAATTTTTTCATCTCGGAAAAATCAAATTGATAGCCTTTTCCAAGTTTTTTAATTTTTACAAGTTGCGTTGTCAGCCGTTCTCCCCCGACCGTCGTATCGAGTGGAGGGGTAAACGCGGGCAACAAAATCATGTTGTTGCCCATTCGAGTGTAGGATTCTAAAAAATAACTCAACCGCTTATAAAACTCCTCGGAAAACGGAGCGACTTTATAATAATTGCAAATCGCGTCTAAATGCAACCAGTTCGTTAAAATTAAATCCGTTTCATCAAGCCGTTCTTTGTGAATAGTAAGAGTAAAGCTTACCGTTTCCTCGCCGATTTTAATTTGAATGGTATGTACGCCACACGGCTTATCGCGTTCGGAAATATCCACGAATAAAACGCATTGCTCTTGCTCCGAGCTTGTCACTTCCGTCGTCTTTTTTAATAAATCGGGATATATATCGTTCTCGCTTTTGATATAATAATCGTCCGTTTTCTTATTGAGAGGATGCTCATAATTTCCCTTCATATCGTAAACGCGATAGATGGTTATATACTCCGATAAATCGCTTTCAACGCATACCTGGTGGCCTCTTCGCTCCTTTTTGTCTAATAATATTTGAAATTGATATCCTTGATTGCAAAGGCAATTCCCGCTTTGAATCGGCAAACAATCTTGCTCGGTTAATATCTTTACCATTCCAGAGGATATGATCATACGCTTCTCCTATTTTTTAGTTTTCAAATAGTTTTCTACAACTCTTTTATCAACGAAACTTTTCTTAATTTTTCTCCAACAATTCCTTAATAAGCGGAGCAAGTGCTTTTGCCGTCAAATAGAATCCCAAGCTGTCTAAATGCGTATTATCGACCGTGGCGTTCTCCACCATAATATCGCCAATCGCTCCGTCGCCCTCAAAATAATAGACGTTTTTATCGCCCGTTGCAAGTGCCTTTTCGTAAGCGTCCTTTACAATCTTATGGATACGCTTGTCCGATTGATTGAGATGCACGGCTCGTTGCGTAAAAACAAAAGGCGTATTTTTATGCGCTTTGCGGAACGTTTCATAGACGTTATAATACGTTTGCTCGTATTGCTCATAACCCCATTGATTGTTGCCCTCGCCGTAAATGAATATAGACGGATTGAGCGTTGCCAAATACTCCGCCATAATCGGCTCTCTTGCGCAATTTCCGGAAAATCCTAAATTAACGATATCGGTGTCTAACCATTGACACAATCTACCCATATAATCGTCGCCGGGTTTAGACGCGCAGCCTCCTTGCGTAATAGACGCCCCGTAAACAAGAACGGGCTTATCCTCATATTTATAAGGACTGCTTTCTTCTAAAATACTACCCTCTTTTATCCCGATACACAAGCTGTCCACACCGTTATACAAAGGGAAAAAAAGCTCCGCCTCGTAAACCTCTTCCTTCTTCGACGTTCTCATTCCGTCAAAAACAATTTTACCGTTTTGCGGATTTTCAAGTTGTGGGGAAGTGGGCATATAAATTCCACAAAATTTCTTATCGACAAATAAAGAAAATCCAAAAATCCCCGCTACGGGCATGTGACTCATAGATTCTCTGTAAGGTTCAACAACACGAATCACAATCCAAGGTGAATTCGTTTTAAAACGAACTCTTCCACCCGAAGTATGCTTTGACAGCCAAGAAAGCTCTTCACTTACATTATCCGCAAGTACTTTTGGAATACGACGATAAGTTTCCTCTTCCTTCGAATAAAATATCCCGTATGTTTTAAACGGCTTTTCTTTTGCGTCATACCAAGTAATTGGATAGTCTTTAAAGGACGGAAAGGCAAAATTTTTATCAACGTCTTCTATTCTCATAACCCACCACATTAAGCACCTTTTGTTTAGCAAAAGGTTTTTCTTGATTTTACAATTTTTCCTTGAATTTGTCAATATAGAATTATTACACTTTCTTTTTGTTTACATATAATTTGTCATATTATGCTTGTATATACCTTTCGGTTGTGGCTATGGTAGCATAGGCCAACCCGAAAGTAAACGCAAAAAAATTCTTGCCTTTTTATTGATTGTTGCTTTATAAGAGCAACAATTTTTTTGTTTCTCGTTGACTTTCGGGAGGATTATAATTTTCAGTTTACCGACTTCTTATCCTATGCCCCTGCTGCCCCTGCCCAAAAGGCAAAAGATAAAATCGGAGGTAAACTCAATGCTTAAATCTCACAATCCTTACAACGTGTTATCGGAAATCATCTCTTTCGAGAACGTTCAACAAATGGGCGAAATGATCGCCCTGAAAACTCTGCGTGGTCGTTACGCTTACGCTCGCCAAACTTTGGAATGGCTCTACGTCGGATTCGTTAAAGATTTGAATCGTAGTAATGATTCCCATCATGTATTTTCGGATGCTTATGACCTTGCGCAAACTGCTATCTGCTTCTTATGCGAATTTGTAGGTAAAAAATTAACTGACATTTATATGATTAAAAACGGTCAAGAAATTACCATTAAGAAAGCTACGTATTTGTTAGTTGGTCGCACTATTGATAGAATGCGTAGATACATGTCAAGAAGCCGTGATATTAACGATTACACGGAAGAATTATCTGTAGAAATCGACCACTACGAAGAAAAAGATTATACGGAAGTGGATAACAAAATCGAACTTCTTAACCTTAAACCTCGTGACCGCGCTGTATTAGATTGCTATATGGCAGGTATGACTTGCAACGAAATCGCAGACTTTCTCGATATCGACCGTATAACCGTATGGCGTAGAAGAACGCGTGCACAAGTAAAATATAAAGCGTTATTTTTCTAATTCAACGCATACATGCCCCCTATCATTTATGATTAGGGGTATTATGCTTGTAATAAATCATATCATCAAAAAGGAGTTTATTATGGATAAAAAACGAACTATGCGACATACGGACGAAATCCACGCGATTTTGACCGCAATTTATTGTATCAATGAAACTACCGCAAAAGACGAAGACGTCGCAAAATTGATAAAATACGCCTTTTACCGCGTATATAAAGAAGGTGTTTACAATTTGAAAGAGCTTTGCTCTAGAAAACAAAAGTCGGACGTAATGCCCGACCTGTTACTGTTGTTAGAATCCGAAACGGAATATAATTTATAAAGCAAAAGAGGTTGCGCCTAAAATTTAGTAGCACCTCTTTTCTCTTTTTATATTTTTAAATCTCTACTCGCAAAATTTTTATTTGGCAATAGTTTTTCGAGTATTAAACCATCAAAATAGATATTACATTGTTAAATCCTGCATGAGGAGAAAATCTTTCAAGATAATATGCTTAACAGTACTTGTGGAATAATCAATTTCGTCGTTCGTGATTAGTATTTTTTGAGAAAGATTGTCAATACCCTTAAAGGCTTCAAATTCACGATTATATGCTTTATCTTCCGCAACGCTATATGCAACCTGCACGTAATATTTTTTGTTGCCTTTTTGCGCCAAGAAGTCTATTTCTTTCCCCGCATTGTTATAAACATAAACGTCATATCCCATATAAACAAGCTCGTTATAAACGATATTTTCCAAGTTGTGCGTTAAATCAAAGCGATTATCAGGACAGCGTATTGAATTAAACGCGACATCAGCATTATAAAGCTTCGCATAATAGCTAAGCTCGCGTTTGGTTTTTGTCGAATACTGCTTTACCGATTCAATAATATATGCTTCTTGCAAATGATCGATATACTTCATAATCGTATTGATCGAACAAGATTCATGCTCACGTTTAATATAATCGCAAATAGATTTAGCAGAAAAAATTCGACTATTCGAACGCAAAACATAATTCACAAGACTTTTAAAAAGGCTTTCCTTACGAATTTTATAACGGCGAATTAAATCGTTAATAACAATGGTATCATCCAAATCGTTTAAATAAATACGTTGCGCTTCCAAATTGTTAAATTCAAAACGTTTAGGGAAGCCGCCCCATACCAAATAGTCCGTAATCGAAACTTCCTTATTTAATTCCTTCGCATATTCTAAAATTTCTTTGTAAACAAACGGGCGAACACGGAAAGAAACATATCTACCGCTCAATTCTTTTGTGAACTCGCTAGATAACAATTTCGAGTTGGAACCCGTAATAAATACGGAATTATCGTATAAACGCAATGTCTTACAAGCATCTTGCCATCCGTCTAAAACTTGTACTTCATCCAAGAAAATATAGCACTTCCCCTCTTTACGATGTGCCTCTACGTATGCAATCAATTCGTCGCCGTCTTTGATAATAGAAGACACGCGTTTATCTTCAAAATTTAAATAGATAATATTGTCCGCTCTCTCTTTTATCTCAGACATGATTTGTTCTAATATAATAGATTTACCACAACGTCGAATACCTGTGATAATTTTTATTAAGTCAGATTCATAAAAATCACGAACGGAACTTATATAATGTTCTCTTTGAATCATAACTGCCTCCCTTTTTCTTAATTATACTGAAAGATTTTTTAAATGTCAAGCAAATGTTTCAGTATAGTGAAAGATTTTACTAAAATAAGCAAAATGTTTCAGTAGAAGTCACTACTTCATAAAAAGAACTATGGTTTTTTAGGAAAATTTAGCCAACTTAAATTCAATGAAATTAATATTTTTTTCATTATTAAACTTTTTCCAACCAGAAAATGCCCTGTTTTTAAACTTTTTTCAACTTTTACGGAAATTTCAGCCTGAAAAATAACATTTTTGATGGGGAATTTAGGGGAAAGTGTGAATTTGTAGCAAAATCGGGTTTTTCGCGGATATCGTATTTTGAGGCATTTTTATATAGTTTTCGTGCAAAAAAGCCTCGTTTTCGCACTTTTCATCGACTTGGAAATCCTCCCAAAAATCCATGCATAAGCCTTAAAATCCCTCGGTAGAGATACCGTGCCGGTTCAAGTCCGGCCACGAGCACCAAAAACAGATAATCCCAAAGGGGTTATCTGTTTTTGTTTATTCCTGGAATTTGGACGGACTTTTAGGGAAAGCCTCCCATCATTCCTCTACAACAATGCAATTCATTCGTTTGCTGTACGCCGTACACGCATCAATCGCAATAACGCCTTTCCCATAATAAGGTGAAAAATCTGCGTTTTTACCCCATTCTTCGCCTTTCCCCTCGATTTTTGCATGGCCGTAAGAACAACGCCTATGTCCGCAAACAATCGTTTTGTTGGGCTCTATAACGCCTTGCCGAGCCGCTTCCATTCCGTTATACCAACGCGCATAATACCACTCGGTTGCATCTGCGGCGCGCCAATTTTCTTCGTAGTGAAACTTATCCGCCTTACTGCCGTATCCCTGCGCCGCGCAAGGAATCCAGCCGTGGACAAATATATACCGCTCCGTCTCGAAATAGTCCACCATAGCAGGCAGGATGGTTTGGAAAAACGGAGTGTTTTTCATTCTTCTTGCACATTCTTGGGGATAAGAGCACGCTTCTTGCAAAGTCATATCCGTCAATTTTAAAACCGTATCCACCGTACCATTGCTCCAATGATGGGTATACAGAACCGTATTCGTCATCCACTTGTGGATATTTGCAACCAACTCCGTCGCCAAATCCTCGTGATTGCCGCGAATCAATATAACTTCCTCTTTTTTCATCAAATCTAAAATAAAATCCTGCAATTCTTTCGGCTCTGCGCCACGGTCAAACAAGTCCCCACAAATAATCAACTTGTGGGGTTCTTTATCTTTGAAAAATCCTTTTTTCGTTAAAGCGGTTATCAGTTCCGTGTAAAACCCGTGAACGTCCGCAACTACGTAATATTTCATTTTCCCCCCTCAACCTATAATTAACTATCTCGCCACCGACAAGGCGTTTAAGAATACGCAGAAATCGGAGTGGCATGAGGAAATTATTAAAACGTATATTTGAATTTCTATTAGATATCCCTTATTGCTTTAATAGCATCGGTGAGTCTTTTAACGAAATCTTCAGTAATAATTTTTTTATCTTTGTCCGAAGTGTTTTCTGAGTAATTGTAGCAAATCATTCGCTTTAATCCTAAATCAAAAGGCAAAAACTTAGTGTCGCATATTGCTGTATTGCAAATAAGTATTACTCTTTCATCAGATAAAGTACTAAATGCATATCCTAACTCAAACATTACGTTGGGGTTAGAAAGAAATTTATCTTTGTCGGTTTTGCAAATCGCTGTTACATCAGCAACAAAAACCATTGCTTCATCTATTTTTCTGAGAATTGTATTAATAATATCTGGTGAACCTGCCTCGTTTAATGTGTCTTTATCCAATGTCAGTCTTATATCACTATCGGCATTCAACTTTTTTATTGCCTTGTTTAAATTGTTTTCGATAAAATTCCTATTAAATGTAGATGCGGAGTCTGATTGCCAAGAATAGAACACCTTAAATTGAGAAAGTAGGTTTAATTGTTTTTTCATTAATTCTGACAATTCAGCAACCTCTTGCGACAACGCAACGACATCTTTACGTGTGCCATTGCTGGAAAATTGAGTTCCAGAGCAACCAGAAATCATCCTAAGAAAATCGAGTAGTTTTCGAACTTTAGACAGTTCTCCTACTGGGATTAGATCTATGAGTTCGCTTTTTAAATTAAAATTGTTTTCATAAAACAAATCAGGAATAGCATCACGAACATTCTTTACATACCAATCCCAATTATTTGCTGCAACGGATGTCATGGCCAAATTCAATAATTCAAGTTCTTTTCTGTACAGTACCAATTTTTTCATATAGATACACTCCCAATTTTGTCGAAAAAAGCCCCGAAAATCGGGGCTTGGTGGCGGAGAGGAAGGGATTCGAACCCTTGTGGGGTTGCCCCCAAACGGTTTTCAAGACCGCCTCGTTATGACCACTTCGATACCTCTCCGTGTAAGACTATTAAGTTTTTAGATTTGCGAATTTTTTAGAAAAAGTTTTAGAAGGAATTTTTTTCTGCACTCTTGGGAAGGCGAAAACATCAAGCGTAGCAAGGGATTTTGGACATTTGCAGAAACTCGCGACTGCAAATTTTCAAGACCGCCGCAATCGACCACTCTACCATCTCCGCAAAGTATTATAATGCCGACAAGCTATAACCCTTTGGGTTAGTTCGGATTATAATGTTTTGGTTGTGCGTTTATTATACCTTATCAAACGCCATTTGTCAATCAATTTTCCCCTAAAAGCCCCAGTAAATCCGTCAACCGATGAATTTCATACGTCGGGACGTGCTTTGACTTGTTCTCCCTGCCCTTGCGGTTCAGCCAACAGCTGTCAATACCGCTTGCGTTCGCACCTGCGACATCCGACGAAAGGGAGTCCCCTACCATCAAGCAGTCCTCCTTTTTCACCCCTAAATCCTCTAAAATATGCACAAAGAACTGGGGCAGGGGCTTGATGAAGCCCACTTCCTCGGAAATATAAACACGGTTTACCCATTTTGCAACCGACTGCAATCTCGGTCTTTGCAACACAGAAATCGCATTCGTCGCAATCCCGATTACGTACTTCCCTGCCAGCGCGGATAACACTTGCTCCGCCCCCTCGCAGAGAATTGCAGGTCGCTCCAACATCTTCAAAAACTGCAAGCCCGTTTCCTTCGGGTCGGCGTTCGACGGGTACTTTTGAAACAAAGCCTTGAACATATCCTCCGTATGCTCTACGTACAGATGATGATATTCCTGCTGAATGTACGGATCGCTGACCTTGTTCAAGCCTGCACTATCCCAAGTTTCATTGCTAATATCGTCGCATTCACAAACGGTTTCTTCGGTCGGCTCAATCCCCAACGCAGGCAACAACTCCCGCAAGACCGCCTTCTCATCCTCTAAATAATCAATGACCGTATGGTCGGCATCGAACAGTATTGCTTTGTATTTTTTCATTACCAGTCCTGCTTTTTCAAGGATTTGTCCTTGACGTCGTCGTAATATTCGAAATACCTCGCCTTAAATTCCTCTTTCGTCATGGGCCGAGGCGCGCCGTCCGCTTGCATCTGCTCGATGAGATCCTGCAACTCCTCCGGAGAAAAGTCCGCAAGCTCTGCCTCTTCGGCGAAAGTTTCTAAAAACTTTAACATATCCAACTCTGACATAGCCTCTCCTCCTTATATCATTCTTTTGCTTAGGTTAAATTTCTACTTTTATATGCTCCCCACGGCAGGGAATCGTCAAATATTCGTACCCGATTGCACGCAAAATATCCACAATTTTCTGTCTATTCTCCATAATTCTGGACGGGAAATGTGCATCCGAGCCAAAAGAAATTTTCCGTCCTCCCAACTCAAAGTACCGTTCTAAGATATCGGTGTCGGGAAGGGATAAAACAGGAACGTTTTTGTTGGCGCTGTTCACCTCTAAAATCTTATCCTTCGCAATGACCGTACGCAAAATATCGTCAAGGCTACCGGAAAAATCCTGCCAACGCATTCTCCTGTCCTCGTAGGGCGCGTACCGAGTACAATAACTGACGTGTCCTAAAATATCGTAGGGGTGGGAAACGTCCAAACTGCGGCGAACCAAGCCCAAATACTCCTCGTAGACCTCTTGCTTGTCGCGAAGCCCCCCTTTGCCGTCGACGTAGCCGTTCCCAAACGCATAATCCCCCCGCAAGACGTTGTGCACGCTTTGGATAATATAGTCGGGGTGATAAGCATCCACCAACCGCTGGTACATCGTCTGCGCGGTCGGCGTATCGGTGTACCCAAATTCGCCACCGATTAACACCTGCATTCTGCCCTCGTACTCCTTTTGCAACTGACGACCTCTTTGAAAGTAAGTGTCCGCAGGCGTGGGCGGATTTTCTGAGTACGGGGGTATCCCATTGACGACTATATCAAAGTCAAAATGCTCGGTAATCCCGTAATAGCCCACCCCGAGCGCGTGCGCCGTAGCAAGCATTTCTTCTATGCTCGCCCTGCCGTCGGGGGAAAACGCCGTATGGGTATGTAAGTCCGTTAAAATCTTTTTCATAGCCCATATTATACCACAATCCGCCCTTCAATGCAAGGGAAATTCCACCATCTGCACCTAAATTAGGTATTTTTTCGCGGCTTTTGGAAGATGCTGGCAGGATAGGAAAGGCTTGACTATTGCCAAGGGACTTTCGCTCTCTTACAATAAAGAATAACGGTGGAAATTTTCGCCGAATTCATAAGTAGAGAGGAAAAAAATGATGAATAAAAAAATGAAAATTACCCTGGCGGCATTCCTTGCGGTGTGCAGTATCTTTACCGCGGTTGGTTGCGCAAGCCCACCTGATAGCAACCCCGAAACGAATGGGAGCATTTCCCCGCCATCGACGGAAAACAGCACCGAGCAGACGCCCGACAACGGCGCAGGGGATAACGTAGACGACGAAACGACCGTGGTCGTACCCGAATCGCCGCCGAAACCCACCACCCAGCAGTATATTCGCTGCACGGGCAATAACGTGAATATCCGCAGCGGCGCAGGCAAGGATTTCACCGTGCTTGGGCAGGCGGAACAAGGCACCATGTACGCGATTACAGGCAAAATCGGCAACTGGTATCAAACGTATTACCGTGGCAAAACCGCATACATATATACGGAGTATGCCGCCGTTTTCACCCTGCCACTTTCCAAGAACGACCAGACGGAAGAAGTCATCAAAGAGGCGTATAAACACATCGGCGTTCCCTACGTATACGGCGCAGTCCGTCTGCACGACGGCAACGGCACTTTCTTAAAAGGCTTTACGGCGCAAAAATTCGATTGCTCCTCCCTCGTGCAATACGTGTACTACCACGGCGCAGGCAAGCTGCTGAACACCACCACACGCACGCAAATCAAGCAGGGAAAATACGTGCACCCCAGCGATTTGCAACGGGGGGATTGCATTTTCTTTACAAACGAAACCCGCCAACACCTCACGGGCATTGAACGGGTTGGGCACGTTGCCATTTATCTTGGGAATAACTATATTTTGCACACCGCCAGCGACTACGCGCGGATTGAAAAAATGTCGAACGCGCGATGGAACTTCTATATTGAGGCAAGGCGGTTTGTTTAAAATTCTCTCGGCTCGGAAATAAAATCCTTTTGGGGGACGGCAGCAACGCATAAACCGCACACAGAACGCGCCCCTGCGCGGAGTAGCATCGCGGAAATCTCCGCCAGCGTCGCCCCAGAGGTCATTACGTCGTCGATAATCAAAAAGTCTTTGCCCTTGCAAAACTTACGTTCGGTCAACCGAAACGCACCTGCGACACCTGCTATGCGCTCCTTGCCAGAGAGGCGCTTTTGCTCCCCGTCCTTCTTCTTTTCCAAGAGGGTGTAGTGGACGGCAAGCCCCGTCAACTCGGAAAGGTGCACGGCAAGTTCCTCCGCCTGATTGTAGCCGCGAAGGGCTTGCTTTTGCTTAGTCATCGGCACGGGCAGCAATACAAACGCTCGCTGTGGCAGACGAGGCAACGCCTTTGCCATCTCCTCTGCAAAATAGTACGAGAGGTAGCGTTTGCCGTTTTTAAAGCGGTTGACAAGCAGCGCCGTATATTCGTGATAGGCAAGCGGCGCGGCGACCTTTTCAAAGGCAGGAGCAACCTCTTTGCAGGTACTGCAAACGCCCGATGCGCGCATCGGTCTGCCGCACTTTTCGCAAGTATATCCGTCATTTCGGACAATGGAAGTTCGGCACTCCTCACACAGCCTCGGCGTGGGATAGGAGAAAACTTCTGCGCCGCAAGCATCGCAGGTGTATCCCTCCGATGCAAGTTTTCGACGAATTTTTCGCAGAACCTCCCTGATTACAGCCATACCTGCCCCCTTTTATAACATAAAAACTACCCGTCAGGGGGTAGTTTTTTCTTTTAATTTTTATCGTGTTTGCGCTGCACCCGCACCAACAGATACGCGCCGACAACGCCTGCCGCCAACAAAACGACACCCAACGCCAAATGCAGCCAGTTGATACCGCTTGCCGCCCATTCAGCATACACTTTGACGATTTCCGCGTTGAAGAACATGGTGAGCAGCGACCCAAGCGCCAAGCCGACAATCAGCGAATACGAGGTATCTCTCGCCCTATCAAAGAGATGCGAAATAAGTTTCGAGAAGACGAAAAAGCCTGCGATAAAGCCGACTGCCAACGATACAACCACAACGATTAAATCGACGTTTTGCAGAGTTTCCACGCTAAAATGCAAGTTTTGCATCAGCACAGCGTACCAGCCGATGACCATCAAAATGGCGCTGGCGCTCAAGCCGGGAACAAGTTGGGTCAAGGCAAGCACAAAACCCACCAGCAGCGGCAGTACAATCTGCCATACGAGGTCCGCCTCTAAAATATTCCCCGTCGCGCCGCCCTGCAGAGTGGACACAGCGGAAACCACGGCTACCGCCACGGGAATACACGCGCCTACCACCATGAGAGTAATACGCTTTGCATTCATTTTCACGCCCGACAACTCGTCTTTGACCGCAGGGAACGCCCCGATCATCAGCCCTGCAAACAGGCAGATTACGGCAAAGGGGATTAACTCCAACAGTTGCTGCACGGCGAGAAAACCGAGCAAAAATCCGACCACCGCACCGATGGCAACCGGCAACAAGAATAAAAAACACACCTTAAACCGCTTAAAAAGGTTGCCCACCGCGTACAAAAATTTGTCGTATAATTTCAAGATGATGGCGACGGTAGAGCCACTCACTCCGGGGACAATCACCGCCAAACCGATGAAAAATCCCAACAGCAAGCTCTTGAAAAAACTTTTTTTATCGTGCTTTTGTAAGAGCGGTTCCGTCTTTTCTTCCATCATCAGCTCTTTCTCCTTCTTGCGGTATATGCCGCCCACTTAATCAACCCAAAAACCAACAAAGCAAGGACTATTCCGCAAGCAAATCCCACGCAATCGGTGGCAAAGTCGGCAAATTCCGAAACTCTACCTACCGTCAGCGATTGCAGATACTCGTCCATCGCTACCGTCAAAAACAACAGACAGGGGGGGATATACCCGTATCGCCGATTTCCTTTCTTTGCAAAGGAGAGGTACGCGCCGAATACACAAACCCCCAATGCGAAATATTGTAAAAAGTGCGCCAAATTCCGTATATGCGCGTGTAATAAATCGAAGCTCTCCCCCGTCGCCGTCGCAATCGGAGAGTTGGGATTGATTGCTCCCACCACTTCCTGCACCGATACGGTCACGGAATGGCTCTGCTTGGAAGAAGTCTCCCCGTCCGACAACGCGTTCGAAAAGATAAAAACCCATATACACAGCGATAATACGATTAAAAGAACGCGCACAACGGTCGTTGACCAATGCGTTTTTTCTTTCATAATACTTATATTATACGATATATTCCGCAAAAAATCAATCCCTAACACCGATTTTGGTTAAGTTTTCTACAAAAGTAGCCCGATTTTTCCCTTTTTATACACAAACCCCCTCGTAAAAGTATGATAGTATACGCTTACCAAAACACTATCACCTTGGTTTAACCAAGCAATACAAAAGGATTTTTGCTATGCGCTACGTAAAGAAAACTTGCATTCTGCGACAATTAAAAAACGGTTTTTCTGCGGACGGCAACCCCCTTTCGGGAATTGTCAAGATAGAGCAGTACGCCCAACATATCGGGGTGGAGATTTCCACCGCCAACCTCGCGCCTCTCTCCGAGGGCGAGTATCATCTGCTGCTTGCCGACAGAGAGAAAAAATATAAGCTATTCCCCTTATGCGGCGACGCTCGGTATTCCTTTCAGGGGGAGTTGCAGCTTGCCACCGGGTTTTACGCCGCAATCTGCTACGTAAACGACGACGCCGAGCTGATTGCTTACGGGGTATGCGGCGGTATGTCCTACGACCTGTTTTCCTTGGTCCGCACGGCGTTTTCCGCCATGCCGCCCACGCAAGCGCAACCCGCGCAGCCACCTGTAAACGCAGACCTGCCCAGCGCTTATCCGAAAGTAAACCCCGTTTACGACGACGAGCTGGTGGCAGGCGAAAACTACTTTGAAAAGGAGAAGAACTATGCAGACACAGCCCCTACACAAACTTGCCAAAATGCATCTATTGAAAGCGGAAATCCGCATCAAGAAACGGCGCAGGGGAATGACCCTGACCAAGATGAAAATGACGAAAGCGTACGCCACGCATTTACAACGCAGTCAGACGGATACTATCAATCCATCAAAGGCGAGTTGACCGCCCTGTTCGCCCGCTATCCGCAGGACGAAACGCTGACGGACGCCTACCCCGCCAGCGAGTGGGTGCGTATCAAAGGCGAGGAAGGCAACGCCGAGGAGTTGGTGGGCTTGATTTACGAGAGCGGCTTGGTCAAGTACATTTGCTACGCCGTGCCCGCAACCGAGCGCGTACCGCAAGAAATGCGTGAAAAGGCGTACTTTGTCCCCCTTTCTCCGCTGACCCCCGAGATGGGCTTTTTCGTATTATACCAAAGCGCGGCAACAGGCGAGAGCATTTTGAAACAGGAACTATAAGACAAGACGGCGCAAAAACGCGCCGCCTTGTATTTCTTTACAAATAGCGAGTAAAAATACTTGCCAAAAATCAAAAAAAGCATTACAATAGTAGCATACGTATCCGTAGCTCAGCTGGATAGAGCACAAGCCTCCGACGCTTGGTGCCGTTGGTTCGAATCCAATCGGGTACACCAAAAAGCCCACCCCTCCATAGGGTGGGTTTTTTGGTTCATCTACCGCGGCAACGATTGGATTCGAGGGTGGAGCCGCGAACGAGAGTGAGCGTTTTGCCTAGAAATTTCCCCATTGCGCGTTAGATTGAGGGCAAAATGGACAATTGATAATTGTCCAGCGGGGCGCGCCGCCAAAGGCGCGAATCCAATCGGGTACACCAAAAAGCCCACCCTTTCGCGGGGTGGGCTTTTTGATGTCTTTGGTCGTTCGAAACCGCGTTTTTTTGTTGGTTCGCGCGAGGAGCGACAGCGATGAAACACGCTTACTCCTTATTTGTTTATATGCATAAGACATTAGACAAAATTTCTGCATTATACCAAATCTTGACCGTCTTTTGCGTTCTGCTTAATCCGTCGTTCTTTACGCCTCGGATTCGTCCAAAAGTCGGTTGTATTCTGCAAACACCGCGTCGATGATTTCATCGTCCAAAACCACGTTAAAGCCGTCGCTGCCGTCTGCGTTGCGCACGACTTCAAACACCAAAGCCTCGTCCTCGTCCATTCCTTCGAGCAGCTCTACGGGCTGTAAAATTGCATAAAATTTGCCCTTATGCGCAATCCCTGCAATCTCTACAAAATCCACTTCTTCGCCGTCCGCCGTCGTCAGCGTGATGATATCGTCGTCCGCGAATTCCTCGCCCGACAACATTTCGTCCATATCTCTTGTCATGCTATGTACCTCCAAGTTTCATTAAGCTTATTATAACACAAAAATTTGGCAAGTCAAGTTTTTTCGGATTTTTCCTAAAATTTACTTTTCAATTTCCCCGTTTTATGATATAATCAAGCGGAACATAAATGATAAGGAGACAGAGTATGGCAAAGACGGTGGTCGTCGGAATGAGCGGCGGCGTCGACAGTTCGGTGGCAGCGTTGCTCTTAAAGGAGCAGGGCTATAACGTCATCGGCTTATTTATGCAGAACTGGGAAGAAACGGACGAAAACGGCTGCTGTACCGCCGAAGAGGATTTTGCCGACGTGCGTCGCGTGGCTGGGCTACTCGATATCCCCTACTATACCGTGAACTTCGCCAAGGAGTATATGGACCGCGTGTTCTCCTATTTCCTTGCCGAATATAAGGCTGGGCGCACCCCCAACCCCGACGTCCTTTGCAACCGCGAAATCAAGTTCGGCCCCTTTTTGGAAGAGGCAAAGCGGCTGGGCGCGGACTATATCGCCACGGGGCATTACTGCGGAATCCTGCACCAAGACGGCGTGCATTACCTGCAAAAAGCCAAGGACCAAAACAAGGACCAAACCTACTTTTTGAACCAACTTTCGCAAACGCAACTTGCCGACGTTTTGTTCCCCTTGCAAGCCTTGGAAAAGCCCGAAATCCGCGCTATCGCAGAAAAATACGGGCTCGCCACCGCAAAAAAGAAGGATTCTACAGGCATCTGCTTTATCGGAGAAAGGAACTTTCGTCAGTTCTTGAACTCGTACCTGCCTGCCCAAAAAGGGAAAATTATCGACCTTGAAGGCAGAGAGGTGGGCGAACATATCGGGCTGATGTACTACACCTTGGGGCAGCGCCGAGGTTTGGACATCGGCGGCGTCAAGGGTATGGGCGACGGCAGATGGTTCGTCGTCAAAAAGGACCTTTCCAGCAACGTCCTCTACGTTTCCCACGGCGACGAAACTCCGCTGTATTCCAAGAGTTGTGAGGTCAGCGGCTTTAATTGGATTCCCAAGGCTAAGACGGGGGTGTTTGAGTGTTATGCAAAATTCCGCTATCGTCAGCCCGAACAGAAGGTACGCGTTCACGTTTTGGACGAAAACCGTCTGCATATCGAATTTGATGAAAAACAGCGTGCGGTTACCGAGGGACAGTACGCCGTTCTGTACGACGAGAAAAATTGCCTCGGCGGCGGGGTCATTGAAAGCGCCGAATATTAAAACAATTTAGTACGTTTTTACAAAGGAGAATATTATGAATTTTTTTGAAACGATCCTCTGGGGACAAAGCGCAACCGCGCCTAAAACCTTTGGCTTTTGGCACTTGCTGGCTATCGGGCTGGTGATTGCCGCCTGCGTCGTTATTTTCATCTTTCGAAAGCATTTTACCGAAAAACGCTTTTTAATCTTGCTGGCGAGCTGCCTTGCCGTCGTCGTTCTGTTGGAAATCGGGAAGCAGATTCATTATTCGTATCGACCTGAAACGAAGGAATGGAAATACGACTGGGGTCAGTTCCCTTTCCAGTTCTGTTCCTCGCCCTATTTTATCTGGCCGGCAATTTTGTTGATTCGCCACGAAAAAATCCGCAAGGGCTTATATGCGTTTTTGGGTACGTTCAATCTGTTCGGCGGCTTGATTTTTATGTTAGTCCCCGACGGGAACTTAAAAACCTACGTGTTTATTTCCACGCAAACGCTGACACATCACGGCTTGATGGTGGTAGTAGGCATAGCGGCATATCTGACGGGTAGAATTCAGTTTAAGTGGAATACGGCGCTGCACGCCGCCCCTTATTTCGGAGTATTGGTCTCCGTGGCAATCCTCTTAAACGCCACCCTCGGTAGAAGTGAAGAGTTTTGGTTTAACGCCTTTTACATCAGCCCTTACCGCGACTGCCCGTTGCCTATTTTGCGGGATATTTATCCGCACGTGCACCCCGTCGCCTTTATCGTATTGTATATCATAGGCTTTTTGGCGATTGCGTTCGCATTGCTTTTCATTGCTTGGGGGATTTCGCTTTTGTATCAAAAATGCGCAAAGTGGATTGCATCGAAAAAGAAAGCCGCTTAAATACGTCGCGCGCTGGCTGAAAACGCCTAAAATCATCATTGATCCATTGTTTCTTTTGGAGATTCTTCGCTTTGCTTAGAATAAAAATTTTCATATTCTTTATAAACAAAAACGGACGATTTTTCAATCGTCCGTTTTTCAATCTTCTAAACCAAGTAAATAATCCACCGATACCTCAAAATACCTTGCGAGGACTATCAACTGCGCTCCCTTAACGTCAGCCTTTCCATTCTCCCAACGGCAAATGGACGCTACGCCTATATTGACTTCCTTACTGAGTGCCTGAATAGACAGCCCCTTCTCTATTCTTAAATCTTTTAATCTTTCCGAAAACTTTTCCATATCTATATTATATTCCATTTTAGGAATAAAAATACTTGACATTCCTAAACAGGAATGATATAATATTCCTAAATAGGAATGGAGGTACAGAATGGAAATTAACGTTCAAAGAATTCAATCCTACATAAGAGAAAACAAATTGTCGAAAAAGACTTTTTGTGAAAAATGCAAAATAAGTTATCATACCTTACAAAAAATTCTCTCCAACAATTTTAACGGAAACATTATCATCCTATTTAAAATTGCAAGAGTTTTAAACGTAGGGATAAAAGACTTGTTTGTATAACAAAAAAGCGGACGATTTTTCAATCGTCCGTTTTTGTTTTTCTTCAATTAGCTTACGGTGTTTTCCGCAGGAGCAGGCTGCTCGGGGAAGATTGCCGTGATGGGCACAACGGGCAGCGTGATGGGCGCGATGAACGCGTTTGCCGTCAGGGCTGCAACCGTCGAGCGCAGATAAGGATATACGATTTCCGTCATGGAAAGCACCAACAGCTGCTCCTCTTCCTTGTTTTCGATTTCTTCTGCCTCGAAAGCGCCAACCAAACGACACTTCAAGTTGAAAGGAGTAGGATTTTGTTCCGTTGCCTCAATCTTTACTTCCAAGGTCAAAAAGTACAACTTGTCGTTCTCTTTTACTCTCTTAACGCCACGGGTGAACTGGGGCTTGATTTCAAAGCGATGGTTGGGGTCAACCTTGATACGGTTCATGCTGTAAGAGATTTCTTCGGCGGTGATGCCTCTCAATGCGTATTTCATAAAACACCTCTATTTTTTTATTTAGAACGTGTTTATTATAACACGCCCGAGCCGTCATTGTCAACTCTATTTTACTATAAACGCCTTTTGGGCGCTTTTAAACACTTTTTTTGCTTTTTTCGTCAAAAAATTTTTACACAACCACCCTTAGTAGGTCAACACACGAATAACGCCGCCGATGCTTTGCAGTTTTTCCACGATTTCTTGATCGGGTGCGGACGAAATTTCAACAATCGTGTACGCTACCTGACCCTTTGAGCCGTTGGCAAGGTTGTCAATGTTGATGCCTGCCGCCGAGAACACGGAAGTAATCTGCGTGAGCATATTCGGCACGTTTTCGTGCAACAAGCACGCCCTTGCAAACGAAGTATGCGGCAGAGAAACGCTAGGGAAATTCACGCTGTTGGTGATGTTCCCGCACGCCAAGTATTCGTGCAACTGCTTTGCCGCCATCACCGCGCAATGGTCTTCCGATTCGTACGTCGACGCCCCCAAGTGCGGAATCGCCAAAACGCCCTCCACCCCGACGATATCGTTCGTAGGGAAATCGGTGGCGTATTTTGCCACTTTGCCTGCGGCAAGCGCGCCTTTCATATCTTCTGCACACACCAAATCCGCACGCGCAAAGTTCAAAATCTTCACGCCCTTTTTCATCTGCGCAATGCTCTTTTCGCAAATCATATTCTTCGTCTGCTCGGTCGCAGGAACGTGCAGCGTGATATAGTCGCTCTTTTTGAAAATTTCTTCATAGCCGGAAGCCTGCTTGACGGACGGGGCTAAGCTCCACGCCGCCTTGGGGGTGATGTACGGGTCGTAGCCGATGACGTTCATACCCAGCGCCGTCGCCGCGTTCGCTACACTGCCGCCGATTGCGCCCAAGCCGATAACACCCAGCGTTTTTCCTGCCAACTCACCGCCGACAAACGCGCCCTTGCCGTTTTCTACCGCTTTGGCAACGTCCGCCTCGCCTTGCAGGGTGCTTACCCAGTTTACGCCGCCAACGACGTCGCGCGCCGCCAAAATGAGGGCGCAAATTACCAACTCCTTGACCCCGTTTGCGTTCGCACCCGGCGTGTTGAATACGACGATACCCTTCTCTGTGCAGCGTTCAACGGGGATATTGTTCACCCCTGCGCCGCTGCGCGCAATCGCTTTCAGACTTTCGGGAAACGCAACGTCGTGCAATTTTGCCGAACGCAAAATCAAGCCCTCTGCGCCTTCAATATCGTCCGCCAGTTGATAAGTCCTTTTGTCAAAAACCTCTAAGCCCACCTGGGCAATTTTGTTATATACCGCAATCTTTTTCATGGTCTTCCTCATTTCGTCTTTGGATTCTTTGCAGCAAAGTCCTGCATAAAGCGCACCAACTTTTCCACTCCCTCGTAGGGCATCGCATTGTAGATAGAGGCGCGCATACCGCCCACCGAGCGATGACCTTTGAGGTTGATTAAGCCCTCTTTTTCCGCCGCTTGCACGAACGCTTTATCCAAAGCCGCGTCCCCAGTCAAAAAGGTAATATTCATCATCGAACGGCTTTCCTTTTCTACGGGAGCGATATAGTAGCTTTGGCTGTCTAAATAGTCGTACAACAGCGCCGCTTTCCTCTGGTTTCTTTCCTTCATCGCAGACATGCCGCCCTGTTTTTCCAGCCAATCGCAAACCAAGCCCAACATATAAATACAGTAGCAAGGGGGCGTATTATACATAGATTCGCTGTCTGCCATCACTTTGTAGTTCAGCATCGTGGGGGTTTCCGCGCGTGCGTTGCCAAGCAGGTCCTCACGGACAATCACCACCGTCAAGCCTGCCGGCGCAATATTCTTTTGCGCCCCTGCGTAAATCAAGCCGAACTTCTTAATATCCATCGACTCGCTGGCGATACAAGAGGAAAAATCTGCGACCAGCGGCACGTCGCCCGTGTCGGGGATATAGGGGAATTTCGTGCCGTAAATCGTGTTGTTAAAGCAGATATGCACAAAGTCCGCATCCGCTCTAAAATCCTCTTTCTTCACCCTCGGCACGTAGGAAAAACCTGCCTCTTTGGAAGAGGCTACTGCGTAGACGTCGCCGTACTTTTTCCCTTCCTCGTACGCCTTGCTGGAAAACTGCCCAGAGAGGATATAGTCCGCTTTTTTGCTGCCGTTCATCAGGTTCAAGGGCACAGCCGCAAACTGCGTAGACGCGCCCCCCTGCAAGAACAAAACCTTGTAGTTGTCGGGGATTTCGAGCAGCGCGCGAAGTTTGCGTTCCGCCCCCTTGATAATCCCGTCGTACACGGGGGAACGATGGCTCATCTCTAAAACGGACGTACCGCTACCCTGATAATTCAACATCTCCGCCGCCGCTATCTCCAAAACTTCCTGCGGCAGCATCGACGGTCCTGCCGAAAAATTGTATACTCTTTCCATACTCTTGCTCCTTTCTCTATCCTTTCCCCACGCTTTACGATTGCACTATTTTTTCAACTCTAAGGTGCGCTTGTACGCCGCGGCAACCGCAGATGCCGCTACCTCTTCCAGATTACCCTCTTCCAAGGCGGCAACCCCTGCCAAAGTCGTTCCACCCGGAGAACAGACCTTGTTTTTCAAATCGACGGGATCGGCGTATTTTTGCAACATTTTACCTGCGCCTATCATCGTCTGCGCCGCCAACGCTATTGCCGTCTTTCTATCCAGACCTAACCTCTCTGCGCCCTCGGCTAAACCGTTCGCAAACAGATAGTAGTATGCAGGTCCGCAACCGGACAACGCGCCTGCCGCGTCCATCATTTCCTCATCCATTTTGAAGAACTTTCCTGCCCCTTGCATACGGAATAAAAACTGCTTTTCCTGTATCGGCGAAACCCCTCTCGTGGCGTACAGCACCGCGCCTTCCCCCAGCATACAAGGGGTGTTGGGCATAATGCGAACGACGGGATATTCCCCACCTGCATACGCCTGCAAAGCCGCGATAGATACCCCTACCGCCATGCTGACGATGACCAAAGAAGGGTTGCTTGCAAACGCAGGTCTAAGCCCCGTAAGCACCCGTTCAATCTCCTGCGGCTTTACGCCGACGACGACGAATTCCGCCTTTGCCGCAATCTCCTCTGCGCTGGCTTGTTCGCAGCCAAGTTCCGCCACCAAAGCGTCCGTTTTCTCACAAATGGGGTCGTAGACGGCAAGCCTCTCTCCCAGCCCCATCGCCGCCGAGCGAGCCAACGCTCCGCCCATATTTCCACAGCCGATAAATCCTACCCTATACATACCTGCTACCGCCTATCGAATTTGTCCGTCGCCGTACACGACGTATTTATACGAGGTCAATTCCTCTAAGCCCATCGGGCCGCGCGCGTGCAATTTTTGGGTGGAAATGCCGATTTCGCAACCCTTTCCAAATTCGCCGCCGTCCGTAAACCGAGTAGAGGCGTTGACGTACACCGCTGCGCTGTCTACCGCGCGCACGAACTTTTCCGCATTCTCTTTTGAAGAAGTCAAAATACCGTCGCTATGCCCTGTCGAATGAACGGCGATATGCGCAATCGCCTCTTCTACGCCGTCCACAATCCGCACCGCCAAGATATAATCCAAGAACTCTGTATCAAAGTCCTCGTCCGTCGCAGGCGTGCCCGAAATGATTTCTTGCGACCGAGGGCAAAGCCGCAGCTCTACGGGTGTTTTTCCTGCCGTTTTTCGTCTTTCCACCAGCCGCTCTTTCAGCCTCGGCAAGAACTCCTCTGCAACCGATTTGTGTACCAAACATACCTCTTCCGCGTTGCATACCGAGGGGCGAGAGGTCTTTGCGTTTTCGATGACGGAAAGCGCCATAGTAAGGTCGGCGCTCTCGTCTACGTACAGATGACAAATGCCCGTACCCGTCTGTATGCAGGGGACTTTTGCATTCTCCACACAACTGCGAATCAAGCCTGCGCCGCCTCTTGGAATTAAGACGTCCAAATAGCCCACCGCCGACATCATCGCCGTCGCGCTCTCGCGCGAACAGTCGGTTGGCATATTCACTACGTCCTCGCAAATCCCTGCTTTTTGCAGGGCTTTTCTAATGATTTCCACCATCTTTTTGGAAGTACGATACGCAAGAGCGCCGCCCCTCAAAACGCAGGCGTTGCCGCTTTTGATACACAGCGCAGCCGCATCCACGGTTACGTTGGGACGGCTCTCGTAAATAATCCCCACAACCCCCAAAGGTACGGCAATTTTTTCAATCCGCAAGCCGTTGGGTCGGGAAATAGTATCCAACTTTCTGCCCAAAGGGTCGGGCAAAGCCGCCACTTCGCGCACGCCGTTTGCGATGCCGACAATTCGTTCCTTCGTCAAGCGCAGTCTGTCCAGCATCACCTCGGCAACCGTTTCTTTTGCCGCCGCAAGGTCCTGCTCGTTCGCCTGCAAAATCGCCTCGGCATTCTCTATCAGTCCGTCGGCAATATTCGCCAAAGCAGCCCGCCTTTCCTCGTCGGTGGTCAGCGCCAGCAACGGCGCTGCTTTTTTCGTCCGTTTCAATATCTCTATCATACCTTTGCCTCAAAGCGTGTACCCACGCTCTCACCCTCGACCAGCCTATACAGCACGGTAGGGTCTGCCCCGTCGGCAATCACCGCCACCACGCCTGCGCCCATGCAGATTTCCGCCGCGCGCAACTTGGTACGCATGCCGCCCGTACCCATGGAAGAGCCCTCTCCCCCTGCAAGTGCCATCACTTCGGGGGTCAAAGCCTCCACCCGTTCGATACGCACCGCATTGTTATCCTTCTTCGGGTCTGCCGTATACAGCCCGTCGATATCGGACAAGATGATAAGCATCGTCGCCTCGACGTTTGCCGCCACCAAAGCAGAAAGGGTGTCGTTGTCCCCCACTTTAATTTCTTCCGTCGCAACGGTATCGTTTTCGTTGATAATGGGAATTACCCCCAGTTCTAACAACCGATTTAAGGTGTTCTTTAAGTTTTGCAGTCTGTCCTCGTGCCCAAAGTCCGCGCCCGTCAAAAGTAGCTGCGCCACCGTTTGGCCGTACTCGGCAAAGGTTCTATCGTAAGCGTACATCAGCTCGCATTGACCCACGGCAGCCGCCGCCTGCTTGGTGGGAATATCCTTCGGACGAACAGGCAGAGAAAGTTTGCCAACCCCCATACCGATTGCGCCAGAGGACACCAAGAGGACCTCGTGTCCGCCGTTTTTTAAATCCGCCAGCGTTTCGCACAGCGACTTCATTCTGCGGATATTCAATTTTCCCGTAGAGTGCGCCAGCGTGGACGTACCAACCTTTACAACCAACCTCATAACTCTATCCTTTTTACAACAGTATAACCGCACGTTCTGCGGCAATCTTTCGCGTTTCCTCATCCCAGAGGGATACCTGCACCTCGCCGATGTGCGCTTTGCCTAAGAGTAGCATAGACAGACGGGATTGACCGATACCGCCACCCATCGTCAAAGGCAATTCCCCAGACAGCAACGCCTTGTGGAAGGGAAGATTTGCACGCACCTCTTGTCCTGCCTCACGCAGTTGCGAGCGCAAAGCCTTCTCGTCCACGCGTATCCCCATAGAGGAGATTTCCATCGCGCAGGACAGCGTTTCGTGCCAGAACAAAATATCGCAATTCAGCGTCCAATCGTCATAGTCGGGGGCTCTGCCGTCGTGCGGCTGCCCCGAGCGCAACTTATTGCCGATACCGATGATACACACCGTCTTATTTTCAAAGGTGAACTGCTGTTCTCTCTCTTTGGCAGTCAAGTTGGGGTACATATCTTCCAACTCCTGCGAAGTGATGAAAGCGACGTCCTTGCAAAGTTCTACCCCAAGCTTAGGAAAGCGGCATTTCAATACGTCCAACGTATCGCAAATCGCCAAAACGATGGCTTTTACCACCGTCTTTAAGTGGGTGATGTTGCGCGTTTCGCGGGAAATGACTTTCTCCCAGTCCCATTGATCGACGTATACAGAGTGCAGGTTGTCCATCTCCTCGTCGCGGCGAATGGCGTTCATGTCCGTATACAAGCCCTCGCCCATGGGAAAACCGTATTCCTTCAGCGCCATTCTCTTCCATTTCGCCAGCGAATGTACGACGACGGCATCGCTTCCCGTTTCCTTTAAGTCAAAGCGTACGGGGCGTTCTACGCCGCTTAAATCGTCGTTCAAGCCGGTGTTCGGGTCTACGAACAAAGGTGCGGAAACACGCTTTAAGTTCAGCGCTAAGCACAGTTTTTCTTCAAAGGTGCGCTTTAATAAGCCGATCGCCGTCTGCGTTTCGTATAAACTAAGCGCAGAAGTATAGTTGTTTGGAATCCACGTTTTGCTCATCCTTTCATTTTCCTCATTCGTTGATAATCAGTTCTAAGGGTTTCGTTCTAACGCGCGCGCCCGCCGCAACGCTCTCCGTCAAAAAGCAATTGCCGCCGATCACCGCGCCGCTGCCTACCACCGTTTCGCCGCCCAGAATGGACGCTCCCGAATAAATCGTTACGTCGTCCTCTACCGTGGGGTGGCGTTTCTTTCCTGCAAGGCTCTGCCCCTTTCTCGGGGACAGCGCGCCCAGCGTTACATTTTGATAAATCTTCACTCGCTTGCCGATAATCGTCGTTTCACCGATAACGATACCCGTACCGTGGTCGATGAAAAAGTTTTCCCCGATGCTCGCCCCAGGGTGTATGTCAATCCCCGTCTTACCGTGCGCGTGCTCGGTCATAATTCGGGGGATAAAAGGTACGCCCTGTTCGTATAACAAATGCGCCACACGGTACACCGTGATTGCATAAAAGCCGGGATAGGAAAAGACGATTTCCTCCTTGCTCTTTGCGGCAGGGTCGCCCTCGAAAGTCGCGTCCAAGTCGGTAAATAACACGTCGCGAAGGTTGGGCAAGCCCTGCATAAACGCCTCTAACGCTACCTCTGCTTTTTCCACGTCTTTGCCTACGAACCGATATGCCCGTTCCAACTGCTTTTTTAAGCGAAAATAGATGGCGTTGAGGGTCGCCTCGGCAAAATGCGCCAAATCTCCCCTTGCCTCTTCCGCGGCAAAAAACGCAGGGAAAAACAACTTTTGCACGTCCTTTAAGGCAAGAATAATCTCCGCGCGGTCGGGCAGAGTCAAGCCCTTTTCCACCCCTGCCGTCAAATTCGTCGCGTAGGAAATTTGCATCTTCTTCGCCACGTCTTTTACGTCTATCATGTTTCCACCCCTTCTCTTACCAATTCGGTGGATAGATACCTGCCCCCACCGTCGGGGAAAATCATCACGATTTTCTTGTCTTTGTTCTCCTCCAATTTCGCCAAGCGCACCGCCGCGCAAAGCGCCGCGCCAGACGAGATACCTACGAACGCTCCGTCCAGCCTTGCCACCGCACGCGCGTATTCGTAAGCCTCGCTATCCTCTACGCAAAGCACCTCGTCAACCACCGACGTATCCAGCGCCTTCGGCAAAAAACCTGCGCCGATCCCCTCGATTTTATGCCGTCCTGCCTCTCCTTTGGTAAGGAAAGGGGAACTGCTTGGCTCGACGCCCACCACGCGAATAGACGGGTTTTCCTCTTTTAACCGTCTGCCCGTGCCGCTAATTGTGCCGCCGCTACCAACGCCCGCAACGAAGATATCCACCGAGGGCAAATCCCGATAAATTTCCACACCCGTCGTTTGATAATGCGCCAAAGGGTTAGCAGGGTTTGAAAACTGGTCTGGGTGGTAGGCATTCTGCTGTTTGCAGATTTGACGGGCTGTTTCCACCGCCGCCTGCATACCGCCTGCGCCGTCCGTCAAGACGAGTTTTGCCCCGTACGCCGCCATGAGTTTTCTGCGCTCTTTACTTGCGGTATCGGGCATTACGGCGATGAACGAATACCCCTTCATCGCGCATACGTACGCAAGGCCTATGCCCGTATTTCCCGAGGTCGCCTCAACGACCGTGCCGCCCTTTGCGAGTAAACCCTGCGCCTCCGCCGCCTCAATCATAGACAACGCTGCGCGGTCCTTTACCGAGCCTGCTGGGTTATAATATTCCAGTTTTGCGTACAATTCTGCCTCGATGCCGTACGACTTCTCCACCCCTACAAGCCGCAACAACGGGGTTTCGCCTATGCAGTTTAAGGAATGGGAAATGAGCATTTGCGTACTCCTATCGTATGCGAAATCACAATCTTTATGTGCCTAAGTCTATTACAAATTTTGCAAAGTGTTCATGACGTAATCGCCGAACTCGTCGCAGGTCGCCCCGTTATCTCTGCCCGTGATGACGTACTTCTTTTCCTCGAACGAGCAGATATCCAAAGCGCGTTCCAGCTTATCTGCGCGGTCCTGCAAGCCGATATGCGAAAGCAACATAACGCACGCGCGGAGCATTGAACAAGGGTCTGCGTACTGCGCTCTGCCCTCGCGCACCATTCTAGGCGCGCTGCCGTGGATTGCCTCGAACATTGCGTACTTTTTACCGATATTCGCGCAGCCTGCCGTGCCGACGCCGCCTTGGAATTCCGCCGCCTCGTCCGAAATGATATCGCCGTAGAGGTTGGGCAGCAGTAAGACTTTGAAATCCTTGCGGCGCTTCTCGTCCACGAGCTTTGCCGTCATAATATCCGCGTACCATTCGTCCGTCGTGATTTCAGGGTACAGCGCCGCCACTTTGTGGCAATCCTCCAAGAAGTTGCCGTCCGTGGTCTTAATGACGTTTGCTTTCGTTACCAAGGACACCCTGCCAAGATTGTTCTTTCTTGCATAGTCGTACGCAAGTCTTGCAATTCTGTCCGAGCCTTGCTTGGTCGTAATCGTGAAGTCCACCGCCAAGTCCTCAGTTACGTTAAAGCCCTGCGAACCTACCGCATAGCCGCCTTCGGTATTTTCACGGAAAATCGTCCAGTTGATGCCCTGTTCGGGGACTTTGACGGGACGGATATTCGCAAACAAGTCGAGCGCTTTACGCATTGCGACGTTCGCGCTCTCGATATTGGGCATACCGTCCCCCTTTTGCGGAGTCGTGGTCGGCCCTTTCAAGATGATATGGCAGCTTTTGAGTTCTGCCAACACGTCGTCGGGAATTGCCTGCATATGCGCGATACGGTTTTCAATCGTCAAGCCGTCAATATTGACAAATTCCACCTTGCCTGCCGCCTTTAAGTCGGCAAGGATATATTCCAGCACCCGTCTTGCTTGCGCCGTAATCGTCGGGCCGATGCCGTCGCCGCCGCATACGCCGATACGGATACAAGGGAGAGCCGCATAGTCCACGAAATCCCCTTGTGCTTTCATCATTTCTACTCTTTTAAGCTGCCCCTCCAAGACCTTCTTGAACTTTTCGCAAGCCAGCTGTAATTGTTCCTCGTATTTTTCCATTTTCTCTTTCTCCTCGTCTTATTCCTTGCTTTGTTTTGTGTAATTCAGCGTACCGCCGGCAAGCAAAATTTCCCTCTGCCGAGGGGAGAACGCCAAACAAAGCGTTGCCCTTTCGCCCGTCGTCAAATTAACGAGGGTCGCCTCCGTCTTTCCTGCAACCGCCGCTGCAAAGTCATAAATCGCAATCTCGTCGCCCTGCGCAAACTTGTCGTAATCGTCGGGGTTTTGCAAGGTCATCGGCACGATACCGAAGTTGATGAGATTCGCCACGTGGATACGGGCAAAGCTCTTTGCAACCACCGCTTTGATTCCCAAGTACAGAGGTACGAGCGCCGCATGCTCTCTCGACGAGCCTTGACCGTAGTTGCTGCCGCCCAAAATCACGCCGCCACCCTGCGCCTTCGCCCTTTCAGGGAAAGTAGGGTCGCACACGGTAAAGCAGTATTCCGACAGTTTGGGGACGTTGGAACGGTAAGGCAAGATTTTCGACCCTGCCGGCATGATATGGTCGGTGGTGATATTGTCGCCCACCTTTAATATCAGCGAACACCTCAAATCCTTTTCGGGGGCTTTCCCTACGGGAATGGGCTTGATGTTCGGGCCACGTTCCACGCAGACCTGCCCTGCCTCTTTCTCGGTTGCAGGCAGTTCAACGAGGTTGTCGTTGACGAGGAAGGTCTTAGGCAATTCCACCTCTACGCCCTTCAAAGTGGTCGGGTCGGTGAATACGCCCGTCAACGCGCTCGCCGCCGCCGTTTCGGGGGAAACGAGGTAAACCTCGGCATCCGCCGTCCCACTTCTTGCTAAGAAGTTGCGGTTAAAAGTTCTAAGACTGACCCCTGCAGACTTGGGCGAAAAGCCCATACCGATACAAGGTCCGCAAGCACATTCCAAGATGCGCGCGCCTGCCGCAATCATATCCGCCAAAGCGCCGCTTTGCGCCAACATCGTGTATACCTGCTTCGAACCGGGAGAAATAGACAACGATACGTCGGGATGTACCGTCTTGCCTTTTAGCATCGCCGCCACCGTCAGCATATCCAGCATCGAAGAGTTCGTGCAAGAGCCGATACATACTTGGCTAATCTTCTTGCCTGCAAGCTCCGCAATCGGTTTCACGTTGTCGGGGCTATGCGGACAAGCCGCCAAGGGTTGTAAGGAAGAGAGGTCGATTTCGTATTCCTCGTCGTACACCGCGTCCTCGTCCGAGGAGAGGGGCACAAAGTCCTGTTCTCTCTGCTCTGCGCGCAGGAACTCCCTTGTGATTTCGTCCGAAGGGAAAATCGAGGTGGTTGCGCCCAGCTCTGCGCCCATGTTGGTAATCGTCGCGCGCTGGGGCACAGAGAGGGTTTTTACCCCCTCGCCTGCATACTCTACAATCGCGCCTACACCGCCCTTTACCGACAGCAATTTCAGCACCGCCAAAATGACGTCCTTTGCACCCACCATCGGGGGCAGGTGTCCGTTCAAGGTGATCTTAATCATACGGGGCATCGTGATATAGTACGTGCCGCCGCCCATCGCCACCGCCACGTCCAAGCCGCCTGCGCCCATCGCAAGCATACCGATACCGCCAGCCGTCGGGGTGTGCGAATCCGAGCCGATGAGGGTCTTACCGGGAACGGCAAAACGCTCTAAGTGTACCTGATGGCAGATGCCGTTGCCAGGACGGGAAAAGCGAATCCCGTGCTTTTTCGTCACCGTCTGAATGTATCTGTGGTCGTCCGCATTCTCAAAGCCTGCCTGCAAAGTGTTATGGTCAATATAAGCAACGGATAATTCCGTCTTGACCCTATCAATCCCCATCGCCTCGAATTGCAGGTACGCCATCGTACCCGTAGCGTCCTGCGTCAGCGTTTGGTCTATCTTCAATCCTATTTCTGCGCCCACCTGCATTTCGCCCGAAACGAGGTGGCTCTTGATAATTTTTTGCGCAATCGTGTATCCCATACTTTTCTCCTGATCTTGGCAATTATTGCAACTCAAACCAGTTCAGCTTGCTGCGCGCATCGCCTTTCAAAGTTGCTACCAACTCCTCTAATTCGTCCTCGCCCATGACCGTCGTTCTGCCGTCCACGTACATGGCGTCTACGCGGCTCTTCATCTCCTGTACCAGCCAGTCGGACTTTGTCAACGCGCGATCTCCTTTCAAGCCGTAGTGCATATTCAGCCAGTAAGCAATCCCTGCCAAGCCCGAAGTGTTGGAAATGGACACCGCCGCAGGACGATTGAGAATTTTTTCCGTATCGAAGATGTTGTAGATTTCCGCATCCTTCATCATACCGTCAGCATGAATACCTGCACGCGTAAGGTTGAACGCGTCGCCCACGAAGGGGGTCATCGGCGGAATATCATATTTCAATTCCTTCTTGAAATATTCGGCAATCTCGGTAATCACGGTGGTATCCATGCCGTCTAGCGTACCACGCAGAGACGCGTACTGCATCACCATCGCCTCCAAAGGTACGTTGCCCGTACGCTCACCGATGCCGAGCAACGAACAGTTTACGCCACTCGCGCCGTACAGCCAAGCGGATACCGCGTTGGCAACCCCCATATAGAAGTCGTTATGGCCGTGCCATTCCAGCATCTCCGAGGTTACGTCCGAATAATGGTGCAGACCGTAAATCAAACCGGGCACGCTTCTGGGGGGCGCAACTCCAGGGAAGGGCACACCGTAGCCCATCGTGTCGCACATACGGATTTTGACGGGAATCCCTGCCTCTTTGGAAAGGGCAGTCAACTCGTTGACGAAGGGAACGACAAAGCCGTACAAGTCTGCCCTCGTCAAATCCTCCAAGTGGCATCTGGGGGAAATCCCTGCCGCAAACGCTTCCTTGACGACCCCTAAATAATGGTCGAACGCCTGCTGACGGGTCATATTCAGTTTTTTGAAGATGTGATAGTCCGAGCAACTAACCAAGATACCCGATTCCTTAATCCCGATGTCGCGCACCAGTTCAAAGTCCTCTTTCTTGGCGCGAATCCAAGTGGTGATCTCAGGGAACTTATAGCCCAAATCCATACACTGCTCTAACGCATCTCTATCCTTTTTCGTGTAGACGAAGAACTCGCTTTGGCGAATAATGCCGTTTGGACCGCCGAGGCGCGCCAACATTTTATAGACGTCCACGATTTGTTTTGCCGTGTACGGCGCGCGCGATTGCTGACCATCGCGGAAGGTGGTATCCGTAATCCAAATATGTTCGGGCATATCCAACGGCACGCGGCGGTGGTTGAAGGTCGTGTACGGCACTTCCGTATACGGATAAATATCCCGATACAAATTGGGATTCTTTACGTCCTGCAAAGAATACTTGTATTCTTCCTGCTCTAATAAGTTGCTGTGCTTGTTCTTTTCTATCATACTCGCTCCTATTACAACGATTTTGTTTTTCGATTGATTTGCTTATATATATTTAAAAAACGAATTATATTGATTATACATAATCTTGTCGCAGATGTCAAGAAAATACACCCCGTATTTTCCCCCTTTTTTTCTAAAAGAAAAAAGAAACCGCTTGGACGGTTTCTTTTCTTCCATTTTTATCCTAAATTACAGCTTTGCGATGACTTCCACTTCTACCAAAGCGCCTTTAGGCAGCGTTTTTACCGCTACGCAGCTGCGCGCAGGGCAAGTGGTGAAATACTTTGCATATACGCTGTTGAACGCCGCAAAATCCTCCATATTCGCCAAAAAACAGGTGGTTTTTACCGCGTTTTCAAAGCCGATTCCCGCAGCAGAAAGCACCGCCCCAAGGTTTTGCATAACGCGCTCCGTTTGCTCCGTAATATTCTCTCCAACGAGTACGCCCGTCTGCGGGTCAAGGGGAATTTGACCGCTTGTGAATACAAATTCTCCCAATTGGATTGCCTGCGAATAAGGCCCGATTGCCGCAGGCGCGTCAGTTGTGCTTATCTTTTTCAGTTCCATAACTTTCTCCTTATACTCCATACACCAGCTTAAAGCCTGCCTCGGTCAGCGCCGCCTTGATTTCCTCGATATGTTCAAAGTTTCTCGTTTCGAGCTTAATGTGCAGGTAGCAACCGTTGACGTCCGAGCCCTCGTTCGCTCTTTCATGGCGCACCGCGGTCACGTTGCCACCGAGGCGTGCGATAATCTCCGATACCCCCAACAACTGACCGGGTTTATCCACCAACTCTACCGACAGCTGACAACTTCTGCCGGACATCAGCAAGCCGCGGTTGATGACCCTCGAAAGAATGGTAACGTCGATGTTGCCGCCAGAAAGTACGCATACGACTTTCTTTCCTGCAATATTCAACTTCCCAAACATCGCCGCCGCTACCGCCGCCGCGCCTGCGCCCTCGCTAACCAGCTTTTGCTGTTCCATCAGCGCCAAAATCGCCGCAGAAATCTCATCGTCGGTGACCGTAACCACCTCGTCCACGTACTTTTCTACCGTTTGATAGGTCAGGTTGCCGGGACGTTTTACTGCGATACCGTCTGCAATCGTCGATACAGAAGGCAGCGTTTCGATTTTGTGCCCTGCAAGCGAGTTTACCATCGAAGGAGCGCCTGCCGCCTGTGCGCCGTACACTTTGACGTTCGGCGCGAGCGTTTTAATCGTATAGGCAATCCCCGAAATCAGGCCACCGCCGCCGATGGGTACAATCACGGCGTCCACGTCGTTTAACTGCTCCAAAATTTCCAGCGCAATCGTGCCCTGCCCTGCGATGACGTCCTCATCGTCGAACGGGTGCACGAAGGTATATCCCTTTTCTGTCTGCAACTGCAACGCCTTTTGATAAGCGTCGTCGTACACGCCTTTAACGAGGCAGATTTCCGCGCCGTAGCTCTTGGTTGCCTCCACTTTAGAAATGGGCGCGCCGTCCGGCAGACAAATCACCGCTTTGATACCGTTTTGCTTTGCCGCCAAGGCTACGCCTTGCGCATGGTTTCCCGCCGAGCAAGCCACCACGCCGCGCGCTTTTTCCTCCTCGGACAAACGGGTCATCTTATAGTACGCGCCGCGCACCTTAAACGAACCCGTAATCTGTAAATTTTCCGTCTTTAAGTAAATTTCCGCATCCTTGCAAAGTTTGGGGGCGTAAATGACGTCCGTCTTTCTGGCAACGCCGTTCAAGGCGTTTCTTGCACGGTATACGTTATCAATCGTAAGCATCGCTTTTCTTCCTCACTAAAATTTATTTTGCACGAAGCAAGCTGTCGATAAACTGTTCTGCGCAACGGGGGGAACGGTTGCCCTTTTTCAAAGCAAACGCCTCCGCCTCGATGAACAATTCGTTTTCGGGTATCTCAATCCCTTTGCGCTGAGCAAGCGTTTTGACGATAGAAAGGTACAGCTGCTTGTTCGGCTTTTGGAAGAGCACCGTCAAGCCAAAGCGTTCGGACAGCGACAGCGTTTCCTGCATCGTGTCGTTTCTATGCACGTCGTCGGCATCTCTGTCCCCAAAGCTTTCCTTGATGATATGGCGACGGTTGCTGGTGGCGTAAATCACCGCATTCTCCGTCTGCGCCGATGCCGAGCCTTCCAGCGCCGCTTTCAGCATACTGAAGTTATCGTCGCTTTTATTGAACGCCAAGTCGTCGATGAAGATGATGAACTTTAACGGGTTTTCGCTGATTTTCCCCATCACGAAGGGCAAGAGGGAAAGTTGGTCTTTTCTAAGTTCGATGAGTCGCAACCCCCTGTCAAAGTACTCGTTGGCAAGCGCCTTGACCGTCGAGGATTTGCCCGTACCTGCATCGCCGCAAAGCAAAGTGTTCGCCGCAGGTCTGCCCTCGATAAAGGCAAGGGTGTTTTCTACGACCTTAGCTCGCTCCTGCTCGTAGCCGACAAAGCTATCCACACCGATTTTGTCTGCCGATACAATCGGTTCAATTTTCTTTTCATCGGAAAGTCGGAACATGCCGTACGCCGCAAAAATGCCGTAGCCGTAGCGGTCGATATCGGTAAGGCGCGATGCATATTCAGCGGCTAAGTCCACCTCTTTGCTATCAAATGCAGGCAGCAGGTACGCGTTCACGCCCAAATCCTCGGCAAAATCCGCAGGCGTAAGGGAGGCAAAATCCGCAAGCACGTCCAGCTCCTTTTTCACCGCCTCGGCAATGCTTTCCGCCACCGCCTCGCCGCGCGCCATCTTGCGCACGTACACGTTCTCGTTCATAAATACCAGCTGCTTTACCAGCTCCGTCAAGCTGCCGCCCGCCACATAAATCTCGCCAACAAACGCCGCGTACGCCTTGCGTTTTTCCGCCTCGGAATTTGCCAGACAGTACCGTTCAAAGGCGGTAAACAGCCCCGCCTCTAAAACGCCCGACAACACCGCCGTCGTACAAAGTTGTAAATAAATCGGTTGTAATTGTTTTCTCATAAAAGTCCTTTCGTTTCTCTCTTGTATCAAAGAGCCGCAATAATCGCATCCGTCATCTGCGTGGTAGAAAGCGCGTCGCCGCCACGGGCAATGTCCGCCGTGCGAAGTCCGCTTGCAAGCACTTTATCCACCGCCGCAACGATCGCGTTGCTCTCCGCTGCCAAATCAAACGAATACAACAGCATCATCGCCGCCGAAAGAATGGTGGCAATCGGGTTGGCTTTGCCCTGCCCTGCAATATCGGGCGCGCTACCGTGAATGGGCTCGTACAGCCCACGCTTGGTGTTGCCCAGAGAGGCAGACTCCAACATTCCGATAGAGCCGGTGATTTGGCTCGCCTCGTCGGAGAGAATGTCCCCGAACATATTGCTCGTCACAATGACGTCGAATTGCGAGGGGTTGCGAACAAGCTGCATCGCCGCGTTGTCTACGAGCATATCCTGCACCTCAACGTCGGGGTATTCCGCCGCCACCTCGTGCACGACCTTGCGCCACAAGCGAGAGGTTTCCAAAACGTTCGCCTTGTCGATGCTGGTCAATTTTTTTCTACGCTTTCTCGCACTCTCAAACGCAACGCGCGCAATACGCTCGATTTCCATACGACTATAACATTCGGTGTCGTATGCCTCTTCGCCGTACTTGCCTTGACGGTAGCCTCTCTCGCCAAAGTAGATGCCGCCCGTCAATTCTCTGACAATCATAATGTCAAAGCCCTTATCGACGATATCCTCACGCAAGGGGCATTCCGCTTTTAAAGCAGGGTACAGTTTCGCAGGGCGAAGATTGGTGAACAACTCCATCGCCGCGCGAATTCCGAGCAACGCCTTTTCGGGGCGCAAATGCCCAGGGAGTATATCCCACTTCGGTCCGCCGACTGCGCCTAAAAGCACGCTGTCCGATGCCAAACAGCCTTCTACTGTTTCCTCCGGCAGGGGCTTGCCCGTAGCGTCAATTGCCGCGCCGCCGATAAGATAAGGAGTGAACACGAACTCATGTCCGTATTTGTTGCCTACCGCCTCTAAAACGCGCACCGCGCTGTCTACGATTTCCGGGCCGATTCCGTCCCCGCGAAGAAGTCCTATTTTATACTGCATTTTTTGTTCACCTCGTACCTGTTATGGTGTTTTTGAAATAAATTACGGAAATAATTTAGTGAATTGCGCCTTTTTTGATGCTCTCCACCAAGCCACCGTTTTCGATGATTTGCTGAATGAACGCAGGGAAAGGCTTGGTCTGAAAAGACTTGCCCGTCGTGCGGTTGTAGATGACGCCTGCATCCAAGTCCGCCTCGACGATATCCCCTTCGGAAATGCCGTCTACCGCCTCAGGGCATTCTAAAATCGCCAAGCCGATGTTGATAGAGTTGCGATAAAAAATACGGGCAAAGCTTCTTGCAATTACGAGGAAAATACCGCTCTCTTTAATCGCAATCGGGGCGTGCTCTCTCGAAGAGCCGCACCCAAAGTTGTAGCCTGCCACCATAATATCGCCTGCCTCCACTCTCTGCACGAAGGTCTTGTCAATATCCTCCATACAATGGGAAGCGAGTTCCTTTTTGTCAATGGTATTCAAATAGCGAGCAGGGATAATTACGTCCGTGTCCACGTTGTCGCCATAACAAATGCTTTTTCCCGCGAATTTCATACCTGTTCCTCCATTACTTCATACGGAGAGGCAATCTTGCCTGCTACTGCACTTGCCGCCGCCACGGCAGGGGATGCAAGATACACCTCGGAAGATACGTGCCCCATTCTGCCAACGAAGTTTCGGTTGGTGGTCGCCACCGCCCTTTCGCCTGCCGCCAACACGCCCATGTGTCCGCCAAGACAAGGTCCGCAGGTCGGGGTGGAAACGACGCAGCCTGCCTCGATAAAGGTACGAACTAAGCCGTTTTCAATCGCCTTTAAGTAAATGTCCTGCGTAGCAGGAATGATGATGGCACGCACGTGCTTTGCCACTTTTTTACCCTTTAAGATAGCGGCTGCCTCTTCCAAATCCTTATAATGCCCGTTCGTGCAAGAGCCGATGACGACTTGGTCGATTTTGATATCCCCGATTTCGTCAAAAGTACGGGTGTTTTCGGGCAGGTGCGGGAAAGCTACCGTAGGGGTGATTGCCGACAAGTCAATCTCGTACGTTTCGTCGTACACCGCGTCCTCGTCTGCCTTGTAGGCAATAAACGGACGGTTAGAGCGTTCCTTTACGTACGCTTCTGTCTGTTCGTCCACCTCAAAGATACCGTTCTTTGCGCCTGCTTCGATTGCCATATTCGAAATGGTCAATCGATCGTATACAGTGAGCGAGGAAACCCCTTCGCCAACGAATTCCATCGACTTATACAGAGCGCCATCCACACCGATTTTGCCAATGATGTGCAAGATGACGTCCTTGCCCGATACGTATTGATTGAGTTTGCCCTTCAAGACAAACTTGATGGCAGAAGGCACTTTGAACCAAGCCTTGCCCGTCGCCATACCGCACGCCATATCCGTCGAGCCTACGCCCGTGGAAAACGCGCCGATTGCACCGTAGGTGCAGGTGTGCGAGTCCGCCCCGATGACCACGTCCCCGGGCACTACCAAGCCCTTTTCAGGGAGCAACGCATGCTCGATGCCCATATCCCCTACGTCGTAGAAATGTACAACCTCGTGCTTTTCGCAAAAATCGCGGCACATTTTGCATTGCGTTGCCGCTTTGATGTCCTTGTTGGGCGCAAAATGGTCCATGACCATCGTTACTTTTTCTTTGTCGTAAACGTCGGTAGCCCCGATGCTTTCGAACTCACGAATGGCTACGGGAGAGGTGATGTCGTTGCCGAGCACTCGGTCTAAGTTGACCAAGACCAGTTCGCCAGCCTCTACCTTTTCAAGCCCCGCGTGCGCCGCAAGGATTTTTTGTGTCATTGTCATTCCCATAATGAGAAACTCCTTTTTTTAAGAAATGAATTGCGGAACGTGATTGCTCCGCATCCATTTTGCATAAAACGTTGCAGTTGCAAGCAAGACGCGAAGGACGTGGCTTTCCCGACGGGAGCGTACATAGGCGTACGTGACCGAGGGAAAACGCAAGTCCGACAAAGTATTGCACCGCAAATCCGACGTTTTACTTATTGATGATTGCGCCTTTATCCGCCGAGGAAACCTGCGCCGCATACCGCTTCAAATACCCCGAAACCTCTTTGCGTTTGAGGGGCATTTCCGCCTTACGCTTTGCAAGCTCTTCTTCAGAAACTTTCAACTCAATGGTGTAGGCAGGGATATTGATAGAGATAATATCGCCGTCCTTGACGTAGGCAATCGTACCGCCGGAAACCGCCTCGGGGGAAACGTGCCCGATCGACGCGCCACGGGTCGCACCCGAGAATCTGCCGTCCGTAATCAAGGCTACGTCCTTATCCAAGCCCATACCTGCAATCGCAGAGGTGGGCGAGAGCATTTCACGCATACCAGGGCCGCCTGCAGGGCCTTCATAGCGAATGACCACGACGTCCCCTTTCACGATTTTGCCTGCATAGATTGCGGCAATCGTTTCTTCCTCGCTTTCAAAGACCTTGGCAGGGCCTTCGTGCACCAGCATTTCCTCCGCCACCGCCGAACGCTTTACCACGCACCCGTCGGGGGCAAGGTTGCCTTTCAGCACCGCAATACCGCCCGTCTTCGTAAACGCCGTTTCGGGGGTACGGATTACCTCTTCGTCGAGGTTCTTGACCCCTTCCAAATTTTCTTTCATCGTCTTGCCCGTGCAGGTCAAAACAGAAGTATCTAAGAGGTTCAAGCCCTCCAGCTCCTTCAAGACGGCATACACGCCGCCCGCCTCATTGAGGTCCTCCATATAGGTAGGCCCTGCGGGGGCAAGGTGGCAAAGGTTGGGGGTATGTTCGCTGATTTCGTTCACCTCGTCCAAAGAGAACGGAACGCCGCATTCGTTGGCGATAGCGGGCAAATGGAGCATACTGTTCGTCGAACAACCAAGCGCCATGTCTGCGATGATTGCGTTTTTGATTGCCGCTTTCGTCATAATATCACGGGGCTTGATTTGCTTTTTCACAAGCTCCATGACCTGCATGCCTGCGTGCTTTGCAAGTTCAATTCTCGCAGAGTACACCGCAGGAATCGTGCCGTTGCCACGCAAGCCCATGCCCAAGACCTCGGTGAGGCAGTTCATGGAATTTGCCGTATACATCCCCGAACAAGAACCGCAGGTAGGACATACCTTGCGTTCGAATTCGGTCAGTTGACATTCGTCGATTTTTCCTGCTTTGTACGCGCCCACCGCCTCGAACATACTGGAAAGGGAGCGCTTTTTACCGCCTACTCTGCCTGCGAGCATCGGGCCACCCGAAACGAACACCGTCGGGATATTGAGTCGCGCCGCCGCCATCAGCAGCCCGGGTACGTTCTTGTCGCAGTTGGGAATCATCACCAAGCCGTCAAAGCCGTGCGCCATGACCATTGCTTCCGTGCTGTCGGCAATTAAATCACGGGTGACGAGGGAATACTTCATGCCGACGTGCCCCATTGCAATCCCGTCGCATACGGTGATTGCGGGGAACATAATCGGCGTACCGCCTGCCATTGCAACGCCCATTTTGACTGCGTCGCAAATCTTATCGAGGTCCTTATGCCCCGGCACGATTTCGTTGTAAGAGCATACCACGCCGATGAGCGGGCGAGAAAGCTCCTCGTCCGTCAAGCCCAGCGCGTGATACAAGGAACGGTGCGGAGCGTTGTGAAATCCGTCTACTATTGTTTCTTTAATCATAGTGATACCTTTATAGGGAGTGCATTGATTTGCTCAGCAAGCCGACAAAGTATTGCGTAGCAAATCCGCCGTTTGCAAAAACGTTGCAGTTGCAAGCAAGACAAGGCGCGCGAGGATAACCCGAGGGAGTTTACTAACCGTAAATGACCGAGGATTGCCACAGCGCAACGCCGTATTGCGTAGCAAATCCAACGTTTTTTTAGTTGTTGATAAACTTTTCTTCATCCGCCCAGCTATACAACTTACGAATATCCTTACCTACTACTTCGGAAGGATGCTCGGAAGCCAGCTTTCTCATGGCATTGAAATGTACCTGCGCGCCGCCCTCGGACATATCGAGCAAGAAATCCTTTGCGAACGTACCGTCTTGAATGTCCTTCAAAACCTTCTTCATCGCCTTCTTGGTTTCCTCGGTGATGATCTTCGGCCCGGTGATGTAGTCGCCGTATTCTGCGGTGTTGGAAATGGAATAGCGCATACCTTCAAAACCGCTCTGATAGATAAGGTCTACGATGAGTTTCATTTCGTGGATACATTCAAAGTAAGCGTTTCTGGGGTCGTAGCCAGCCTCGGTCAGCGTTTCAAAGCCCGCCTGCATCAGCGCGCAAACGCCGCCGCAAAGTACCGCCTGTTCGCCGAAGAGGTCGGTTTCCGTTTCGGTACGGAAATCCGTTTCCAAAACGCCTGCTCTCGCGCCGCCGATACCCAAAGCATACGCCAAGCCGATATCCAGAGCATCGCCCGTTGCGTCCTGCTCTACCGCGATAAGACAGGGAACACCCTTACCTACCTGATATTCGCTGCGTACCGTATGGCCGGGGCCCTTGGGCGCGATCATGATAACGTTGACGTCCTTCGGGGGCTTGATGCAACCAAAGTGAATGTTAAAGCCATGTGCAAACGCCAAGGTCTTACCTTCGGTAAGGTTGGGTTCAATGCTTTCTTTGTAAAGTTTTGCCTGCTTTTCATCGTTGATGAGAATCATGATGAGGTCTGCAACTTTTGCAGCCTCTGCAGAAGTCATAACGGTCAAGCCCTGCTTTTCCGCTTTTGCCCAGCTCTTGCTGCCTTCGTACAGACCAACGACTACTTTAACGCCCGAATCCTTGAGGTTCAAAGCGTGCGCGTGCCCCTGAGAGCCGTAGCCGATGATGGCAACCGTTTTGTTTGCCAACTTGTCCAGATTACAATCCTGTTGATAATAAATTTTACGCATATTCCTATTTCTCCTTTTATAGGTTTAAAAATTTTTTATTTAGGCTATGTCACAGAGAATGGTTGATTTACAACAAAACCCTTTTTGTTGGGTTGACGAGAAAAATATAAGAAAGACAAGCGTTTTGTGAGGGCGCATACCCTCAGCGGTCTGTAACCGAGCAAAACACGCCGAATTTCGCAACTATTTTTCCGCCAAAAATCAACCAGGTGATGTGACAGAGCCTTTATTTATTAAGTAAAGTGATGCTCCCTCTATCCAGAGCAACGATACCTGTACGGCATATTTCCATAATCCCAAACGGTTGCATCAACGCAACGAAGGCGTCCATTTTCTGCGGATCGCCCGTCACCTCGATACACATTTCCGCAGGCGAATAGTCGATAACCTTCGCGCGGAATACGTCTACCGCCGTCATAATCTCCGTCCGAGTGCCAGAGGAATGTTTTACTTTAATCAGCATCAATTCACGCTTGGTGGCTTCGTTTTCAAGCACCTCTACTTTCTTGACGTTGATCAGTTTTTTCAGTTGGTGAATAACCTGCGCCTTTGCATGCTCGTCGCCGTGCATGGTGATGGTGATACGGGAATATTCCGGGCTTTCGGTGACGCCTACCGTCAAGGAGTCGATATTAAAGCCTCTGCGCGAGAACAAACCCGTAACCCTCGTCAAAACGCCGAACTGGTTGTCTACGTATACTGCGATAATAAACTTATTTTCCATCTTGCGCCCCCTTATTTTTCTTCGATTTTTACGATAATGTCGTCAATCGCGCCGCCGGGAGGGAGCATGGGTAATACCATCTCATCCTTGCCGATACTAACGTCGATGACCGCAGGTCTGCCCGACGCCTGCGCCGCCTTGAACGCCGCCTCGAACTGCTCTGGTGTTTCCGCTTTCATACCCAACGCGCCAAACGCCTCGGCAAGTTTCACAAAGTCTGTCTGTCGGGAAAGCACCGTCTGCGAATAGCGTTTTCCAAAGAACAGGGTCTGCCATTGTCTTACCATTCCGAGCACGCCGTTGTTGAGCAGAACGATGACGACGGGAATGTTATAGGAAACCGCGGTAGCCAATTCGTTTAAGTTCATACCAAAGCTGCCGTCGCCCGTGATGAGTACGGTGGGGTCGCCCGTCGCTACGTACGCGCCCATTGCCGCGCCTAAGCCAAAGCCCATCGTTCCCAAGCCACCGCTGGAAACAAACCGACGAGGCTTGTTAAACTGCGTATACTGCGCCGCCCACATCTGGTGTTGCCCTACGTCGGTAGCCACGATGGTGTCGTCCGACTTGTTCGCGTTGATGATATCGAAAATCTGTTTCGGGGTAATGCTCTGCGTGCTGCCTGCCGCAAGTTCCTTTTCGGTCGCAAGCTCCTCTGCCTTCAACTGCTCTACCCGAGCAATCCATTCGGGATGGCTTGCCTTTTGGCACTTTGCCATAATCCGCTTTAACGCATCCTCTACGTCGCCGATTAAGCCAAGGTCTACCTGCACGTTCTTGTTGATTTCCGCAAAGTCGGGGTCAATCTGAATAATCTTGCTCTTTTTTGCAAATTTTGCAACGTTGCCCGTCGCTCTGTCAGAGAAACGAACGCCAACGCCCAAGATGAGGTCGCACTCGTTTTGCGCCATGCTCGACGCGTAGTGTCCGTGCATCCCCTGCATGCCCAAAAAGCGAGGGTCGCTGTCGGGGACTGCGGACAAGCCCATAAACGAGCAACCGATGACACCGTCAATCTTATACGCAAAATCGACCACTTCGTCGCCAAGCCCCAAGCCAGCTGCGCCACCGCCGATATAAATATACGGCTTTTCCGCCTGCATAATCAGCTGCACCGCCTTGTCAATCTCCTCTTCGGAAACCTTGGGCAGGGGGATTTTTTCCACTACGGGCTGCGGCTCGTAATCGTACAGAGCAACCTGCACGTCCTTGGGAATGTCCACGAGGACGGGGCCGGGTCTGCCCGATTTTGCGATTGCAAACGCCTCGCGAATGGTATCGGCAAGGTTCGCAACGCTCTTTACGAAAAAGTTGTGTTTCGTGATAGGAATGGTCACGCCCGTAATATCAATCTCTTGGAAGCTGTCCTTACCGATCAGCGAATTCGGCACGTTGCCCGTAATCGCTACCATCGGAATGGAGTCCAGCATTGCCGTTGCAATCCCCGTGACGAGGTTGGTTGCGCCCGGACCAGAGGTCGCAAGGCATACGCCCACCTTACCCGTCGCGCGCGAATAGCCGTCCGCCGCATGGGACGCACCTTGCTCGTGCGCGGTGAGAATGTGATTGATCTCGTCCTTGTATTTATACAAAGCATCGTAGATATTGATGACCTGACCGCCCGGATACCCGAACACGTCGGTCGTACCCTGCTCAATCAGCGTTCTTACCAAGATTTCTGCACCGTTTAATTTCATATTTTCTCCTTGCTTTTTCTCTCAATTTTTCAGCATTTTATTCACCGCGGATATCAGCGCGTTTAAGGATGAGGTCATGATGTCCGTATGCACGCCAGCGCCCCAATACGTCTTTCCAGCCTTGGAAATACTGACGTAAGACGCCGCTTTTGAGGTGGATTTTTCTTCCAAAGCGTGCTCGGTGTAGCTTTCCACCACAAAGCTTTCGTCCAAAACTCTTCTCAGCGCGTTGCAGGCTGCGTCCAAACGCCCGTTTCCATGTTCGGTGATGGTTTTTTCCTCGCCACCGTATGCTACGGTCAGCTTTGCCCAAACGTCCTCTTCGTATTCCACGCCGTCAAACTCGTGTTCCGCCTCAAAGCTTGCTTTCAACAGGGAAAGCGGCGTTTGTACGTTGACGAAATCCCGCAGGAAAATGTCGTGCACCTCGCTGCTTGCCAGCTCTCTGTGGGCGTGGTCCGAAATGCTCTTGACGTGATAGCCGAAGACTTCGCGGAATTTTGCCGGCAGGGAAAGGTGGAACTGCGTTTCGAGAATATACCCGATACCCCCTTTGCCAGACTGCGAATTGATACGGATGACGTCCGCCTCGTACACTCTGCCAACGTCGGCAGGGTCTAAAGGCAGATAGGGCACGTTCCATACCCCCGTGTGGTTTTCCTCGCGGTACTTCATACCCTTGGCAATCGCGTCTTGGTGCGAACCAGAGAACGCCGCGAATACCAGCGCGCCGCTGTACGGCTGCCGTTCGGGTACGCGCATTCTGGTCACTTCCTCATACACCCTCGTAATCGAAGGCAGGTCGGAAAAATCCAACTTCGGGTCTACACCCTGCGAATACATATTGAGCGCCAACGTGATGATATCGACGTTGCCCGTACGCTCGCCGTTGCCGAACAGCGTACCCTCTACTCTATCGCCGCCTGCCAGCAAGCCCATTTCGGTGTCCGCAATCCCCGTACCTCTGTCGTTGTGCGGATGCAGGGAAATGATTACGTGGTCGCGATAGCGAAGGTGCTTGTCCATGTATTCCACCTGCGCCGCGTAGACGTGGGGCATCGAATGCGCCACCGTTACGGGCAGGTTGATAATCGCCTCGTCCCCTTCCGTCGGCTTCCATACGTCCAGCACCGCGTTGCACACCTCAGCGGCAAACGCAGGCTCTGTGCCCGTAAAGCTTTCGGGGGAGTATTCCAAAGTAATTTTCCCTTCGGCTGCGTCCTTGTACTTCTTGCAGAGTTTTGCCCCGAACACGGCAATCTCCTTAATGGCTGCCTTGTCCTTTTTGAACACCTGCTCTCTCTGCGCTTTCGAAGTGGAGTTGTAGACGTGTACGATTGCTCTCTTCGCGCCCTTGATTGCCTCGAAGGTCTTGGCAATGATATGTTCTCTTGCTTGCGTCAAAACCTGAATGACGACGTCGTCGGGAATAAGGTTTCTTTCGATGAGCGCACGGCAGAATTCGTATTCCGTTTCGCTTGCCGCAGGGAAACCGACCTCGATTTCCTTGAACCCAACCTTGCAAAGCACCTCGAAGAAACGGAGTTTTTCTTCTAAACTCATCGGCACAATCAAGGCTTGGTTGCCGTCGCGAAGGTCGACGCTGCACCATACGGGCGGCTTTTCGATGGCGGTTTTACGCATCCAGTCCATCGACACGCCCTCAGGTAAAAAATATTGTTTTTCGTATTTATTGCTATTCTTCATTCCTAAATCCTTAGAAAACCATTCTCTCTCGTTTCATTACAGAGGATATACCCAACCGTAGGTATCCTCTCTCTTGCCCCATTGAATACCCGTCAAGATGTCGTACAGCTTCTTCGTGGTTTCCCCGATTGCTCCGCCGCCGACAACGTATTCCTTGTCGCCGATTGCCAACTTGCCGATAGGGGAAACGACCGCCGCCGTACCCGTACCCCAAGCCTCTTCCAACGCGCCGTTTTCCAACGCCGATACGAGCTCTTCCAACGAAAACAACCTTTCCTCTACCTCGTAGCCTTCCTTTTTAAGAACCTCGATACAACTCATTCTCGTGATACCGGGTAGGATAGAGCCGGTCAATTTCGGGGTGATAATCTTCCCACCGATTTTGAACATGACGTTCATCGCGCCGACTTCCTCGATGTATTTGCGTTCAACGCCGTCCAACCACAGTACCTGCGAATAGCCTTTCTTCGCCGCACGTTCGCCTGCGCGAGTGCTTGCCGCGTAGTTGCCGCCGCACTTTGCATAGCCCGTGCCGCCGCGTACCGTACGGACGTCCTCGTTCTCAATCATAATCCCAACGGGGTTGATACCTTCCTTGTAGTAGCTGCCGCTGGGGGAAGCAATCAACATAAAGGTTGCGCGGTGTACTGCGTGTACCCCCAAGCATTCGTCGTTGCCAAATAAGAACGGGCGCAGATACAGCGAAGTCCCAAAGGAATGGGGAACGAACCGTTCTTCCAACCGTACGAACTGTTCGATTAGGGAAAGCATTTCCCCCTCGTCCATGGTAGGCAAGCTCATACGTTCTGCCGAGCGGTTCATGCGCTTGACGTTTTCCATCGGACGGAAGAGCTGCACGCCGCCGTCTGCGCGACGGTACGCCTTCAAGCCCTCAAAAATTTCCGCACCGTAATGCAAAACGGTGGAAGCAGGATGCAAATCGATTCTGCCAAACGGCAGGATTTTTGCATCGTACCAGCCTTGTTCTGCCGACCATTCCACCACCAGCATATGGTCGGTGAAGTATTTTCCAAAGCCCAATTCGCTTTCAGGAGGCATCGTCTTCGGGTTTTCCGTTTTTACAATCGTCAATTCCATAATAACACTCCTTCGTGTTATTCGTTTTTTCGATAACACGCGTATGTATCAATTTATTTTTATAATAAAAGAATTATTACAATCATACCACAACCGATAGGAATAAGTCAAACGTTTTGCGCGCGTGTAATCAAAAAATCGTAAAAAAATCCTTCCCCCTTGTGGGGGAAGGCACTTTATCAACCTTTCTTTTTTTACTCTGCGCCAATTGCAGGCGAACGATCGCTCCGTTTAATCCTGCTCGTTTGCGGGCGTCTCGGTTGTATTTTCCGCTTCGAAACAAAAAACGGAGCGTTTGAAAAGGCTATTTCACATTTTTTTGGAGAGCAAACTTGCGCGGTTGTCTTTGTTGTGAACGTGAAGATGCAAGCCGAAAATCAAAATCGCTAAAAGCGGAAAGATTCCGCCGCACAGCAAGCCTACTTTCAAGCCCAACTGTTCTAAGGAAAGCGCCAGCGTTTCCGCCAAAGGAGCGAACGTCGCGCTGCCCGCAACACCGTCTGCAATCGCGCCCACCAGCTGCGGCCCAAGCGCTGCGCCAAGGTCGCCTCCCGCCGCCATCATCGCATAGATAAACACGCCGCTTTCGGGGAATTTTTCCGAGGCGATTACAAGGCTGCCCGGCCACATCATCGAGGTACACAGCCCGGTCAACGCGCAGGCAATCAACCCCACGACGGGTACAGGCACGAGCGCCGCTGTCAAATAACAGCCCGCCGCGCCGATGGCGCAGAAAAACAAAACCTTGCGAATGTTCCTGCCGAATTTGGCGTACAGCGTTCTGCCCAAGCCCAACGTCAACCCGAACATAGCTACCCCAAATACGTCCCCCCAGACCTTATCAATGCCCAGCGCGCCCTCAATATACCCCGACGCCCATTGCGCCATTGTGCACTCTGCCGCGCCGCCCAAAAAGATCGCTAAAACGCACGTCCACAGCTTGCCATTTTTCAACAGCTTTAACGCGCCTGAGGTCTTTTTCGGGGTTTCCATTTCCGGGATTTTCGCCGAAAAGAACAGCACGGTGCATACGGCAGGCAACAGTAAAAAAATCAACGGCAGCACGTACCAAAACTCACGGAAAAAGAGCAGGAACAGCGTAGCGAATAACACCACTCCTACAACCCCCCAAGCATACACCGAGTGTAGTTTGCTCATATCCCGATCGGGATTATCGGAGGGCAGCGCCGCAAAGATCGGGCTGATGAGCACCTCCGCCAACCCGCTGGACGCAGAAAAGATGACCGTACCGATCAATAGCCCGACGTATACCGTGCTCCCTTGAAAAAGAAAGGGGGATACGGCATACAGCAAAAATCCGACCAGCGATAAAATCGGCATCAGCTGCACCGTTTTTTGAATGTTGAACTTGTGTGAGAAAAAGGAAAAGATTAAATCAATCATCAGCTGCGTGGCAAAGTTGACCGCCACCAACGTGCCCAGCAGCGTAAAAGAAATCCCGTACAAATCCCGAAAGGTCAAAAACAGCAGCGGGGACAAATTCCCCACGATCGACATCGTGATATTTGCGGTATAGCAGGCATATCTTACCCGTGCAGCATTGCGCCGCGTTTGCGTTTCCACTTGTTCCATCATACACACCTTTTTTCAAAAGTTATGTGTATTCTACCACCTTTTAGATTAAAAGGCAACCGTTTTGAACGGACAATTTATATAAAAATATATAGGCAAAGTATCCATTCGCATTTGCCCGTCCTCGTTTCACTAAAAACAGCATTGTGCTCTCTTATTGCCCACGCAACCGCCGCCCCACCCTAAAAAAGCAAAGGGGAACGCTGCGGCGTTCCCCTCTTATTCAACGCATACCTGGTATGCTTTTTTACATTTTAAGCGCTCTTTTCAAAAAATACCCCGTATAGCTACCGTCGTGCTTTGCCACCTCTTCAGGACTACCCTTGCAGACCAACGTACCGCCGCCGTCCCCGCCCTCAGGACCGAGGTCGATGATATAATCCGCCGTCTTAATAACGTCCAGGTTGTGTTCGATGACGAGCACGGTATTCCCACCGTCGCGAAGACGAGAAAGGATTTTAATCAGCTTGTCCACGTCGTAGCTATGGAGACCGGTCGTCGGCTCGTCCAAGATATACAACGTCTTCCCGGTCGAGCGTTTGGCAAGCTCGGTGGCAAGCTTCACACGCTGCGCCTCACCTCCTGAAAGAGTGGTAGAGCTTTGCCCCAGCTTGATATACCCCAAGCCGACCTCTTGCAGGGTCTTGATTTTGTTGTAGATGGCAGGGTGGTTTTGGAAATATTCGACCCCTTCGTCCACCGTCATTTCGAGGACGTCGGAGATGTTTTTACCCTTGTAGCGCACCTCTAACGTTTCACGGTTATACCGCGCGCCGCCGCACACTTCGCAGGGTACGAAAATGTCGGGTAGGAAGTGCATTTCAATCTTGATAATGCCGTCGCCAAAGCAATGTTCGCACCTGCCGCCTGAGACGTTGAAAGAGAAACGACCACTCTTGTATCCGCGTTCCTGCGCATCAGGAGTCATCGCAAACAAGTCGCGTATGCCGTTGAACGCCCCCGTATAGGTTGCGGGATTGCTTCGGGGGGTTCTACCGATCGGGGATTGATCAATGGCGATCACCTTATCAAAATGGTCGATCCCGTCTATGCTGTCAAATTTCCCCTCAATCTGCCTTGCGCCGTTCAAGCGGTTGGCGAGCGTCGGGTACAAAATCTCGTTGACTAAACTCGATTTGCCGCTACCTGAAACCCCCGTAATGGCGGTCATCAAGCCGACGGGCACGGAAACGTCTATCCCTTTTAAGTTATTTTGACGGCAGCCCTTGACGGTCAAATATCTTCCGTCGGGGGTTTTTCTCACCGTAGGCACGGGGATACTTCTGCGCCCCGCCAAATAATCGCCCGTAATCGAACCTTCGGTGTTCATCACGTCCATGGGTGTGCCCTTTGCCACCACTTCGCCGCCGTGCACCCCTGCCTTTGGACCTATATCCAGCACGTAGTCCGCCGCACGAATGGTGTCCTCGTCGTGCTCGACGACAATCAGCGTGTTGCCGAGGTCGCGCAAGCCCTTTAAGGACTGCAACAACTTTTCGTTATCCCGTTGGTGTAAGCCGATAGACGGCTCGTCCAAAATATATAACACCCCCGTCAGCGCGCTGCCGATTTGGGTCGCCAAGCGAATACGCTGGCTCTCGCCGCCCGACAGAGTGTTCGCCGTTCTACTCAAAGTCAAATACTCCAAGCCGACGTTGGAAAGGAAGCCCAAACGGCTGTTAATTTCCTTTAAAATCGCGTCTGCAATCAAATGTTGCGTGGGGGTCAATTTCCCCTTTAATTCGTCCACAAAGCGACACAAATCGCTGACGGACATTTCGCAAACGTCCCAAATATTCTTACCGGCAATCCGCACGGACAGCGCCTCTTTTTTCAACCGCTTGCCGTCGCAGGCATCGCAATGGGAAACACGCATCAGCTTTTCGATGTCGTACTTTACGCCCACCGAACTCGTCTGTGCGTATCTGCGCTCCAAGTTGTTGACGTAGCCCTCCCAGCTCTTTTTAAAGCTCCCTTGGAAGGTACGCGAGGTATACTGCATATCAATCCGTTCGCCGCCGTTGCCGTACATCAAAAGATGATAGATTTCAGGGGACAAATCCTTGACGGGTACGTCCAACGAAAAGCCGTAGGCTTTTGCAATCGCGGAAACCTCCATCAGCGCCATCGACTGCGAGCCCAAATTCCAACCTGTAATCTTCATCGCGCCCTCTCGCAGCGTCTTCGTCTTATCGGGGCAGATGAGATCGGGGTCTACCACCTGCTTTACCCCCAACCCCAGGCAGACGGGGCACGCACCGTAGGGGGTGTTGAAGGAGAACATTCTCGGTTCAATTTCCTCAATGGAAATGCCGCAATCGGGGCAGGCGTAGTTGGAAGAATACAGCGTTTCCGTATCCCCCTCGTCAATCACAACCAAGCCGTCGGCAAGTTTCAACGCCGTCTCCAAACTGTCCGTCAAGCGTTTGCGAATGGTCGGTTTCACCACCAGCCTATCCACCACGACGGAAATGTTGTGCTTGATATTCTTTTCTAACTTGATTTCTTCCTGCAAATCGTACACGCTGCCGTCGATTTTCACCCTGCCGTAGCCGCTTTTGCGGTAGCCGTTCAATTCCTTGACGTACTCCCCCTTTCTGCCGCGAACGACAGGCGCAAGCACCATAATCTTGCTCCCCTCAGGCATCGCAAGCACTTGGTCGGTGATTTCGTCCACCGTCTGACGGCGGATTTCCCTGCCACACTTTGGACAATGAGGCACGCCGATACGGGCGAACAGTAGACGCAGATAATCGTAGATTTCCGTTACCGTACCCACGGTGGAACGGGGGTTGTGCGAGGTCGTTTTTTGGTCGATCGAAATGGCAGGGGAAAGCCCTTCAATGCTCTCCACGTTCGGCTTTTCCATCTGCCCCAAGAATTGACGGGCGTAGGAAGAAAGGCTCTCAACGTACCGTCTTTGCCCCTCGGCGTAAATCGTTTCAAAGGCAAGCGTACTCTTGCCGCTGCCCGAAAGCCCCGTCAAGACGGTCAAAGTATTTCTAGGGATACTGACGTCGATGTTTTTTAAGTTGTTTTCCTTTGCACCTTTAATGATGATATGGTCCATATTATCCTCTTTGCGCCTTTCTAAGACGTGTTTTCAGCTCGGCAATCGTTTCGCGAATTTCTATCGCCTTTTCAAAGTCCAACTGACTGCTGGCAAGCTTCATCAGCGCTTTCAGCTTTTCTATCTCGTCGGGAATATCTCGAAGCTCCACTTCGTCCCCCACCTTCTTTTTCTTGGTGATGTTGAGAGTGGATTGAATGGGCTTAACAATCGTTTTGGGCGTGATGCCGTGCGCCTTGTTGTACTCGTCTTGCACACGTCTGCGGCGCTCGGTTTCCCCGATTGCCCGTTTCATACTGTCGGTGATGACGTCGGCGTACATAATTACCCTGCCCTCGCTATTTCGCGCGGCTCTGCCGATGGTCTGAATGAGCGCCGTATCGCTGCGCAAAAAGCCCTCTTTATCCGCATCAAGAATACAAACAAGTTTCACCTCGGGCATATCCAAACCCTCACGCAAGAGGTTGATGCCGCAAAGCACGTCGAACGCGCCGCTACGAAGTCCGTTGACAATCTCCACACGCTCTAAGGTGTCGATGTCGCTGTGCATATATTTTACCTTGACGGAATGTTCTTTCAGGTAGTCCGTCAACTCCTCTGCCATGCGCTTTGTCAGCGTGGTAATCAAGACCCTGCCCCCACCGTTTACCGTCTTATGGATTTCGGATAAGAGGTCGTCTATCTGTCCTTTAGTCGGTCGAACGTCGATAATCGGGTCTAATAAGCCGGTCGGACGAATCAGCTGTTCCACCGCCTGCCCTGCCTGCGATAATTCGTAGGGCGCAGGGGTAGCGGATACGCAAATCATTTGCGGTATGCGCTCGTCGAATTCTTCAAAGGTCAGAGGGCGGTTGTCGTACGCCGCCTGCATACGAAAGCCGTAGTCCACGAGGTTGGTCTTTCGGGACAAGTCGCCGTGGTACATCGCGCGAATTTGCGGAATGGTCATATGGCTCTCGTCGATGAAGACGAGAAAGTTCCCCTTCGGGAAATAATCAAGCAGGGTAAAGGACGGCTCGCCCGGTTTTCTGCCGTCGAAATAGCGGCTGTAATTTTCAATCCCCGTGCAGTAGCCGATTTCACGCAGCATCTCGATATCGTGTTCGGTGCGCTGGCGCAAGCGTTGCGCCTCTAACAGCTTGCCCTCGTCCTCAAAGGCGCGCACTTCCCCCTGCAAATCCTGCTCTATCATCGACAGCGCCGTTTGTAGTTTCTCCGTACCCACCGCATATTGGCTGGCAGGGAAGATACAAACGTGCGACAGCTCGTTGATTTTCTTGCCCGTCAAAGCCTCTACCTCGTACAGTTTGTCAATCTCGTCGCCAAAAAATTCCACGCGGATTGCCACCTCGGAATTGGAAGCAGGAAAAATTTCCACCGCATCGCCGCGGACGCGGAAGGTCGAACGCTTGAAATCCATATCGTTGCGGGCATACTGCAACTCGATGAGTTTTCTAAGCAGCGCGCCGCGCTCCCACTCGTCGCCAGGCCGCAAGGACAAGGACAGACGGAAGTATTCTTCGGGCGCGCCCAAACCGTAGATACAGGACACGGACGCCACCACGATGACGTCGTCGCGCTCCATCAGAGAGCAAGTTGCGCTGTTGCGCAGCTTGTCAATCTCGTCGTTGAGGCTCATGTCCTTTTCGATATAGGTGTCGGTGGACGGGATATAGCTTTCAGGCTGGTAGTAATCGTAATAGGAAACGAAGTATTCCACACGGTTTTCGGGGAAGAATTCACGAAACTCGTTGCAAAGCTGAGCAGCCAACGTTTTATTGTGTGCGATGACCAGAGTAGGTCTGCCGACGTTTTGAATGACGTTCGCCATGGTGAACGTTTTACCGCTGCCTGTAACGCCGACCAAAACCTGCGTACGCAGCCCGTCCAAAACCCCTTCCGTCAGCTTTTCAATCGCCTGCGGTTGGTCGCCCGTAGGCTGAAAGGATGCTTTCAACGTAAATGCCATCGTTTTTTCCTCCTCTTTTTAATTTGCGAACATTCGTTTGAATTATACAATAGTATACCATTTTACATTATAAATGTAAAGGGTTTGCGGAAAGAAAATCCCAAAAACTTTTCTTGTACTCGACTGCATAGAAAAAAAGCGGTTGAAACATCAACCGCTTTTTTATCAACTGCAACAATCGTTATCGCACGCGCCCTTATGCGGCGTTTGCACTCTCTCTCGCCGCCTTTGCCTCGGCAAGGAACTGCTTTGCAGCCTCTTCTGCCTGTTCGAGTTTTTCAGACATTACAAGCTCAAAGCCTGCAAACATACTCTCTGCGTTTTGTATGCTTGTTTCCACCGCTTGGCGGTCAGCATCGTCCAACTCGGCTTGGATTGCCGCCAACACCTGCGCCTTATCCTTTTCCAGCTCCTTCAAAGCTGCGTACGCGCCTGCAAGCGGCTCTTCGCCCTCTGTCGCAGCCTGCATTCTTTCCAACGTCCCCTTAAATTGGTTCATCGCATTGCTTGCCACCAGCTTTAACGCCTCGGGGATCTGCTCTTCCATATCCTCAATCAGCCCCGCGAACGCGTCCTTGTATTCTCTATCCACCATGGCATCCACGTCCGCCGCAAGATTTTTAGCAATCAACAGCACTTCGTCAAACGCCTGCTGCGCCTCTGCGCGCTGCTCTGCGGTCATATTCTTGAAATAGGTGTTCAGGTATTCCTCTAACGAGGTCAACGTAGCGTTGCCGCTCTCGTCTTGAATATCCTGTTTAAACTGCGCCGTCTGCGCCTCGTCGAAGCCCAGCTTTTGCGCAATCGTATTTTGCACCGTTTCCGGAATTGTAATCGCCTCGGCAATCTTCGCCGCCTGCTCTGCCGCCCAAATACCACTCTCCAACAAAATCGAGGTCGCCGTATAGGTCGAATACACCAAGCCGTTGCCGGAAGTGTATTTCAATACGTTCAAATAGGGGGCGGTCCATAGACTATCCAACAGCTCTTCCTTCGCCTTGTAATAGACGCTAAAAGCGTCCCGTTTCACCGCGAGATACGCCTCGGTGGCATAGGGAACGTAGTCCTCTACCCCCTCGTACACAATCGCAAGCAAATCTTCCGTCGAAAGCTCTGCCGCCGCCTCTACGGTCAGGGATTTGTCCGCTGCTTGTGCCTGCAAAATCAGCTCGTATTCCGCCACGGAGAGGTCTAAATCAAACTGTGCGTTTACCGACTGTACCGCACGATTCATAGCAAACAAGCCCTCGGTGGTAATCTCCACCTCAAAGTCCTTGCCTTTTGCCGAAAGCGTGCTCTCGAAAGCACCTTTCACCGCCGCCTCTACGGACGCTTGGTCGATTTTCCCCTGCGCCGTAATAGATACGCCACGGTTGCCCTCGTTTAAGTACCCCAACTCTACCGCAAGGTCGGCAATCTTCTGCGCCGCCTGCTCGGCAGTCAGCCCCACAAAGTTTTCGTTATACAAAAGCACCTGCGCATCCTCGTTTTCCGCAATGACGGAAAGCACCTTGTTTTCGCCGTCCAACACCAACGACACCGAGGGGTTAACGTCGATGGAAACCAACGATTCCGCCTTCGCTTCTTCCGTAGGCTTGCAAGCAATCAAGCCCGTGCACAGCCCTGTCGTCAACACGCCGCCCAGCGCTAGAGATATTATCCTTTTAACCTGTTGTTTCATACGTTTTTCTCCTTATTTTCAGCGGACGTCTTCGCCCGTCTTTCAACCATTAAACGAAGGATTTTGCCTTTTTGTTGGAGATTTTTGCAATTTTTTTTAATTTTTTTTGA
>JAFQVL010000054.1 GCA_017408045.1 Clostridia bacterium
CAGAAAGACGATTGAAAGCTATTTGGGGGATAACTTCGCGGCGACGAAATTGCCCACTTATACCTTTAATAAAGGCGCGGGGAACGAAGAACAAGTGCAGCTCGTATCCTTTGCGGGGTATAAACTCATGGGGGTAAATAACTATTCGAAAAACAAAGCGGATGCGTTGGCGTTTGCCGATTATTACACGAACGCGCAAAGCCAAATTCGTCGTTTCGAAGGGCGCAGTTATCTGCCGACGAACGTAGATGCACGCGCGGATGAACGGGTACAGTCGGACGTGGTTGCCAAGGCAATTGCAAGTCAGTTGCAATTTACGAAAACGCAAAAGAACGTGCCGTCCACTCTGTGGAATCCGTTGAAGGGCTTAGGGAATGCGATGCTTACGGGCTTGCAATCGGGGAATTTTGACGTAAAAAGTCAGCTGGACGCATGCGTTTCGGCAATTGAGAAGTGAGGAAATAGGGTAAAATGACGTTGTCAAAAGCAGAAAGGGAAACAAACGTATGGAAAGTGCTAAAGTCGGCGTTTAAAGAGGGGTCGTTTAGCACAAAACTTTCCTTTTTTGCGATGGGGGCAGGGTATTTTTCCCATCGGCAATACGCCAAGGGGCTATTGGCGGTGTTGGTGCAGACGCTGTTTTCGCTGTATATGGTGCTTGTGGGCGGCAGGTCGCTCGTGGCGCTCTTTTCGGGAAACCTTGGCACACGTCTTGCGGGCGAGGTTTGGAATGAGGAGTTGCAAATCTACGAGAAGGTGCGCGGCGACAATAGTTTTTTGGTGTTGCTGGGTGGCGTGGCGTCGTTGGTGGTTTTGGCGGTGTATCTGTATGCTTGGTACGAAAACGTCAAGGGCAGCTATCTGTCCGATTTGCGCCTTCGCGAAGGGAAACCGTTGCTCAGCGGTAGAGAGGAGTTTTTCAATCTCATCAACCGTCGGTTTCACGTGCTGCTCTTGGCGTTGCCGCTGCTTGGGCTGTTGATTTTTACCGTACTGCCGCTGGTGTTTATGGTGCTGATTGCGTTTACCAGCTACGATTACGCCCATATGCCCCCGGGGAAACTCTTTGACTGGGTGGGATTTGCCAACTTCAGAGCGCTTTTTTCTCTTTCGGGGGGCACTTCCTCATTTGCGCTGGTGTTTTTACGGGTGCTCGTTTGGACGCTAATATGGGCGCTTTTGGCGACTTTTAGCAACTATTTTATCGGTATGTTGCTTGCGCTTGCTATTCAAAGAAAGGGGATACGGGGAAAAGCGGTGTTTCGCACGGCGTTCGTTTTGGCGATTGCCGTACCGCAGTTCGTGTCCTTGCTGTTGATGCAAAAGGTCTTGGACGGCGACGGGATACTCAATAAGATTTTGGGTACGAATATCCTATGGCTTGCCGACCAAAGGCATTTCTCCCTGCTGCCAAGAGTGATGATTTTGCTTGTGAATATCTGGGTAGGAATGCCGTATACGCTGTTGATGGCTACGGGAATTTTGCAAAACATTCCCTTCAGAAGCTTTAGCGCTAATTCCGGATGAGTGCGGTTATTATGGAGAAATCTTTATTAAATCAGAAGAATTAAAACAAAAAATTCGCAA
>JAFQVL010000055.1 GCA_017408045.1 Clostridia bacterium
TGGCAGAATGGTGGCGTTGCAAGGGGACGAAATCGTAGACGTTTCCTTGGAGGACGTTATCGGTCAAAAAACCAAAAACGTTGACCCGAACGGCGAACTTGTAAAGCTTGCAAAAGCGATGGGCGTTTGCTTTGGCGACTAAAAAGCTGCGGGATACAATTCTCAAAAGAAAAGAGGGGTAGCCCTCTTTTTTTTGCACCCTTTGTTGCCCAAAGTACATATTATACAGTATAGGTAAAACCTAAACCCTCTTAGCAGAGCTAAGAAGGTACTAAGGAGGAATTGCATTATGTGTACTTGTTGTCAAAACTGGACGAACGGCGTAGGGGTAAATTCGATAACGGTTAGCGGCTGTAATAACGGTAGCGCGCGTATGGGCTGCGCTCGTACGGGCTACGGTTGCGTGCAGAATCGCTCTGTCGCTTGCGGCTGCAACTGCGGCTGTCATCACGGCTGCGGAAGTCGGTATATCAGCTTTCCCATCAGCGGAACGGCGGTTGTGCCTACCTCGTCCATCTATTTTTACCCGACCTCTTGGGGCAATTCGGGCTGCTTTGGCGGGCAGACGAACAACGCCTCTAACGGCGGTTGCTCAAACGGCTGCGGTTTCGGCAGATGCGGCGGCGCGGCGGCGATTGCCAACTACTACGAGGATTATTACGCAAGACAATACGGCTTGAATGACTAAGGAAAAGTGTGTCGACAAGTCGCGTACTTGTCGGCGATACGGGCGGCGATTTTTTCGCCGCTCGTTGTTTAATTATTTGGTAAACGGCGCATACTCGTATGCGTATGGGTGTTTTGGGCAGAATTTGGCGATATATTGCAGGGCAGTATCAACAGCTCAGCAAAAAGAAATACACTACGTTAGCAGGAACGTTAGTGTTCTTTTTATTGATGTCGCTCGTTCCGATGCTTTTTTGGACGACTCTGCTACTGGGCAAATTGCAGGTGGAAACGACGGCGTTTGCTTTGCCTGGTATGGAGCAGTTTTCCGAGATTTTTGATTATATCCGAGGTGAAGCGCAAAATGCCACCTCTGGGGCTTCCGTGTTCTTGCTGATTACCAGCTTGTATTCTGCGACCACCCTCTTTTACCAAATGCGAAAGAGTGGGGAAATTATCTATGAAACGTCCTCGCTTAGCGGCGGCTTGCAGACGCGGTTAGGGGCGCTGGCGCTCCTCTTTTTGATGATGTCTTTGATTGCGTTAACGTTGATGGGATTTACGGCGGTTTCCTTTTTTTTGAGCAGTTTAGTCGGTGAGGGCTGGGAAACGCCCGTTCGTTATATATTGCTTCTTCTCTTGGCGTTTGTGCTCGTCTTTTTCCTCAATTTATACATCTGTCCGTATCCTGCGCCCGCCAAATGCTTTTGGCTGGGGTCGCTGTTGACGGTTGCGGCGTGGGCGGTGGCGCTGTTTGGGTTTACCGTCTATTTGCGCCTTGGCAACCTTGATCGGCTGTATGGCGCGCTCAGCGCAGTCATCGTCTTTTTGCTCTGGCTGTACGTGATGACGATTTGCTTCATCGGTGGGGTCATTTTTAACAGCCAGCAGGTCGAGCGCCTTCGCCGAAAATAATCGAGGCGTGCGTACGAATTTAAAAAATCAACGAAAGAAATTGTAATAAAATTTTATAAAAAACTCTTCTCAAAGCAAAATAAATATGTTATAATGGAGCTATACAAATACAAAAGTATGAGGTGGAATTATGACAGAGTGTACCAAACAGTATCTTGCTGTGGCAGAACAATTTTGTTTAGAGGGGAAGGTATCGGAAATTGCTCCTTACGGCGAAGGGCACATCAACCTGACGCTGCTTGTCGAAACGGATCAAAAACGGTATATTATGCAGAAGATGAATACAAAGGTATTCCCCGACCCCGTTAGCCTGATGCGCAATATTTGCGGTGTCACCGAGCATTTACGCGCTCGCGGCATCGAAACCTTGGAGGTAATCCCCACCAAGTCGGGGGAGAGCTTTATCCACGGCGACGAATGTTATCGTATGTACGCGTTCATTGAAAATACGATCACCTATCAAAAGGTTAGCGATGCGAAGGTGTTTGAAAATTCGGGTAAAGCGTTCGGCGAATTCCAAAACTATCTTGCGGAATTCGACGCGTCGAAGTTGACGGAAACGATAGCTCGTTTCCACGACACCCCCAACCGTTTTGCGAACTTCAAAGCGGCTCTGGAGGCAGACGCTTTCGATAGGGCAAAGGATTGCCGTGAAGAAATCGCCTTCATTTTAAGCCACGCCGACACCTACGGCAAAGCGATGGAAGGGTTGGCGGACGGCTCGTTGCCCCTTCGCGTGACCCACAACGATACGAAACTCAACAATATCCTCATGGATGCGGAAACGAACGAGGCGCGTGCGGTGATTGACCTTGATACGATTATGCCCGGCTCGATGCTGTACGACTTTGGCGACTCCATTCGCTTTGGTGCGTCGACGGCGGCAGAGGACGAAAAGGACTTATCCAAGGTGCATTTTGACATCAACTTGTTTGCAGCCTACGCAAAGGGCTATTGCGGTGCGGTAAAGGGAAGTATCACCGAAAAGGAAAAAGAGTTGTTGCCCTACGGCGCGTACCTGATGACGATTGAATGCGGTATGCGTTTCCTTACCGACTATCTGTCGGGCGATACCTACTTTGCGACCAAATACGAGGGGCATAACCTCGTGAGATGCCGCACGCAAATTCGTTTGGCGGCGGAGATGGAGGCAAGCTTTGAACAAATGGGCAAAATCGTAGCGGAGGCTTGCCAATAATTCGCATAAAGTTCTTATGCTTTACAAATACTGCGGTGGATGAATACGCAGAAACAGACGACAACCAAAATACGGCGTAGCATTTTTGCTGCGTCGTTTGTTTTTCTTGCCGTGTCCTATTTAGGCTGGGTCTACGAAACCTTGCTTTGCGCGGTGTGCTACGGCGCTTTTTCCGATAGAGGGTTCTTAACGTTGCCATTCTGTCCGATTTACGGCGGAGTCGTGTGCGGTTTGGGCTTGTTTGTGGGCACGCCTACCGAGGGAAATCTTGCCGAGGGAATCGGTCGACTTTGCAGGCGGTACGGCTGGTCGGACGGAGTGGCAAGGGCGTTGCGCTACACGGGGTATTATCTGCTCTGCGTGCTGCTTGCGACCGCGGTGGAGCTAATCGTAGGCTTGCTCTTTCAACGCTTGGGCTACGTCCTTTGGTCGTATGCAAGCGAGCCGTATAATTTCAAAGGTTTCGTCTGTCCGTCCGTATCCATCTGTTGGGGATTTTTATTGACGGTGGGGATGCGCTATCCGTATACTTGGCTGATGCGCTTGGCGAATGCTGCGCCGAGGAAAACCCTTGCCGTGCCGTCGGTATTGCTTTTGACGGCGATGCTTGCTGATTTTATTTTTTGCATACTGCGGTAATAAGAAACGGAGAAAAGGAGCAGACTGACTATATGAAAAGAATTCGACTGTATTGCGCTTCGGCGCTGGTATCTCTGCTTACGCTTTTCTCCGTGCCCAACGTTTTGCAGCTTGGCACGCTGAAAGAAATTTCCACCCCGTACGTGGGGTACTATCAATGTGAAACGCTGCGGATAGGGGGAAGGGACTATGCAGGCGACGTGAACGCGCGGTTAGAGGTCGGCACAGAGGAAATGACGCTAATTTGGAAAGCCCCTCTCATCGGCGAACAGCGCCTTTCCTTCCCTTACGAATATGACGAAAGCGCGCAATCCTTCTTTCTGACCGTACCTGACGGTAAAGGGGAAAAAAGAGTGCGTATGACGTACGAAAAAGGGGAACTCACGCTGTCGGAAAACCTTTCAGGTAAGGCGTTTTTTGCTCGTTTTTCCAGAAAATAAAAAACACAAACAAATGTTCGCAAAATGCTTGCTTTTTCAAAAAGGGTGTGTTATAATGAAAGCACGATGAAAAAGGTACAGCTGACCGCCGACCAACAGCGCGCGGAAAATTTAATCGCCGAATGGTTTTTGCATACCGAGGATTTGTGCTTTGTTTTGGCGGGGTACGCAGGCACGGGCAAAACCTTCCTCATCAACCACGTCGTGAAAGAGGTGTTGGGGTTGGAGGCGGGCGTAGAGGCGGCGTTCGTATCCCCGACGGGGAAGGCAGCCACCGTCTTGGCGCAGGGCGGTACGGTGGCTGGCACGGTGCACGGCTTAATCTATATCCGCAACGAGGACGAATTCGACGTCAACGAGGACGGCGAAGTGATTGCCACCGAGCGCAGGCTCTCTTTTTCCAAGCGTGAAAGCATCGACGAGAAAATTCGCTTAATCATCATTGACGAGGCGTCCATGGTGGGGGAAGAAATGCTGAGGGACTTGCTCAGTTTTGGCGTCAAATGCCTATTCTGTGGCGACCACGCGCAACTGCCACCTGTCAACGGGGACTGTCGGCTGATGCAAAACCCCGATTTCGTCTTGACGGAAATCGTGCGGCAAGCGGCTGGCGACCCGATTATTCAGGTGGCGACGATGGCGCGCGAGGGTAAGCATATCCCCTACGGGCGCTACGGGGAGAACGTCAGCGTGGTTTCCCTGCGCCGCTTTCAGGGGGTGGAGAGGAAGCGTGCGATGCTCCGCGCCGACCAGATTATCTGCGGCAGGAACAAGACGAGGAACGCCTTAAATGCAGAATATCGGGGGTATTTAGGGATTGCCGAGGACGTGCTGTTTCCGCAGGAAGAAGAGAAGTTGATTTGCACGCTGAACAACTGGGAACAGCCGCTGGACGAGGAGGAGCGTTTTCACTTAGTCAACGGCATTATCGGGCGTGTTCATTCGGTGCAGGAGCATTACGATTACCTGCTCACCTTTTCCTTTCAAGCGGACAAAATCGGACAAGAGGTGGAGGTGATTGCCGACGGTGGGATATTCCTGACGGGCGAATATGCGCATATGTACGGGGATCGGGCGGCGACGCTTGCGGACGGGACAATCGTCCATGAATACAACCGCACTTTACTTAGAAAATTGAAGGTCGTTTCCGAGCAAACGATTAACCGCTTTGAATTTGCGTATGCGATTACCTGCCACAAGGCGCAGGGGTCGGAGTTCGATTTCGTGGTGGTCTTTGACGAGAGTTGGCTGTTTGGCGAGGATCGCTTTCGTTGGCTGTATACGGCAATCACACGGGCGAAGAAACGCTTGCTTATCGTTCGATAATTAGTTGACGGATTTTGTGAAATTTGCTATACTGTGTTGGAATAGGCATAAAAAGCAGGTGGCGCATGGCAAAACAGCTGGAAAAATATCAAGAAGTCGAACGCTCAATCATTACGACCTATCGCAAGACGATTTGGTCGCCGTTCGTGCTGGCAGTAAAAAAGTACAATCTTATCGAGGCTGGGGATAAAATCGCCGTCTGTATTTCAGGCGGCAAGGACAGTATGCTGCTGGCGAAACTCATGCAACAACTTTCACGGCATAGCGACGTTCCGTTTGAACTCGTATACCTCGTTATGGACCCCGGCTACGCCCCTGAAAACCGTCGGCAAATCGAGGAGAATGCAAGGCTTTTGCATATTCCCATCACCGTTTTTGACAGCGACGTTTTTGCGGCGTCGGAAACGGCGGCAGGGGATTCGCCGTGCTACCTTTGCGCTCGGATGCGGCGAGGACATCTCTACGCTAAGGCAAAGGAACTTGGGTGCAACAAAATCGCCTTGGGGCATCATAAGAGCGACGTCATCGAAACCACGCTGATGGGAATGTTGTACGGCGGTCAGATACAGGGAATGTTGCCAAAGCTCAAGAGTACGAATTTCGAGGGAATGGAGCTCATACGCCCCCTGTATTGCGTATTGGAGCAGGATATTTTGCGTTGGAAAGAATACAACGGATTGCAGTTTATCGCTTGCGCGTGTAAATTCACGGAGAGCGTTGAACAGCAAGCCGCACCGAATTTTTCCGCAAGAAAACGGGTCAAGGAACTGATTGCGCAGTTAAAAAAAGAAAACCCGAACGTAGAGAGCAACATTTTCCAAAGCATACACAATGTGCAGCTCGATACCTTGGTGGAATATAAGCAGGGCGGCGCTCGGCACGGCATCGTCGCTCCTCGTACGAGCGAGGAAAAGGACGAATAATGAAGGCTTTCGTCGCATACGATAGAGTATGCAAAACGACGTTCATCAAATCACGATTACACAAAAGAAAGAGGTTGCGATTACGGGCATAGAGAGCGTGTTAGCGTTTTCGGAAACGAAAATCACGCTCGGGCTGCGAGGCGGTGGCAAACTGTACGTGGCAGGCAGCGGCTTAAAGATTGCAGGTTTTTCCAAGGAAAGCGGCGTATTTACCGCCAGCGGCAGTATCGTGGGGGTTTCCTACGGCGGCAAGAGTTTCGCGGCAAGGCTGTTTCGCTGATGGACGGCGCAGGTCAATTACCCATCTTTTTCCTCTGCATATCGCTGGGGTTTGGCGGCGGCTTTCTTTACGAAGTCGTATCGCTTATGGCGTTGCCAAAGCCGAAAAAATGGCGTGGCGGCTTGCGTTTTTTTGCGGACGTTGCCTTTTTCGTGGCGTTTGCAGGGCTGTGCGTTTTTGTGGCGAGCTGGTTTTGTCTGCCGTCTTTTCGGGAATATTATTACGTAGGATTTGCCCTTGGGCTGCTAATATACTTAAAAACTTTTCACAAAGCAGTTGCATTTTTCAAAAAGATATGCTATAATAGCGTTAGGAAACTGGTAAACTGCCTTAAAAAGAGGAAAAACTTTCGAAAGAAAGAGGAGAAACGTTTATGACACAGGAAAAAATGTCGAGAATGGTAACGGGGATCGTCGTAGCGGCGACCCTGCTTTTGGTCGTTCTCTTCAGCGTTTTGATTTACCAGTGGATTACCTTCGGGGTCTTGGATCGCCGTTATAGGGACGCAAAGGCAGAGGCGGACGAGCTTGCCGCTAAGCAGGAGCAGTTGCAGGAAGATTTGGAAGACTTGGGCGACCCTTTCTGGAAACACGATTTAGCCCTGAAATACGGTATCATTGTAGAAGAATAAAAGGGAAATTAGGTTATGAAAAAGATTGCCGTAATTGATGTCGGCTCGAATTCCGTCCGCCTCATGTTTGTGGCGGACGGAAAAATTTTATATAAGACCTTGGAAATCACCCGACTTGGCGAGGGGCTTGCCGCTTCTGGCGAGTTGCAACCTGCGGCGATTGACCGTTCGGCAGCGGCGGTGGCGAACTTCTACGCCCAAGCCAAAGCGGATGGCGCGGAACGGATATGCGCCTTTGCGACGGCGGCGGTGCGCTCGGCAAAGAACGGACAAGCATTCCTGTCGGCGGTGCGTTCCCTTTGCGGTTTAGAGGTCGAGGTGATTTCGGGCGAGGAAGAGGCGGAAATCGGGGTGCTTGGCGCGCTTAGAGGCGCGGACGGCGGCATCATCGACATCGGCGGCGCAAGCACGGAAATCATCGTGCAAAAATCGGGCGAAATTCTGTATAAAAAGAGCGTTGACGTCGGCGTGGTCCGTCTGCACGACCTCTGCGGCAGGGAAATCGAACGCTTGACGGAATATTGCGGCTCTGCCGCAAACGCCTTTTCGGAAGTGCCGCAAGCAACCTTGCACGCTATCGGGGGTACGGCAACCTCGCTTGCCTCTATTGCGCTTCGGTTGAAAGAATACGATCCCGCTAAAATTACGGGCTATGCGCTGACCTGGGACAGCCTTTTGGAGGCGACGGAATATCTCGCGAGCGCACCCCCCGAACGGGTGGCGGCGGAAACCTGCGTGCCGCAAAAGCGCGCGGAGGTATTGCTTGGCGGCGCGGTGTGGCTGAAGAGGCTGTTGGAAGGCTTACGGCTCAAAGAAGTCATCGTCAGCGATGCGGACAACTTGGAGGGATTTGCCATTAAAAAGGGCTTATTGTAATCAAGATGAAAGGTATTTTTGCAAAAATATATGCTTGGCTGTTGCTCGTTTGTATGCTGGCAGGGCTGGGCGCGGTGGCGGCGTTTGCTTGGTCGGACGCCCACAACCTCATACAATCCGTCGTTGGGGCAGCCGCGGCGTTTGTTCTTGCGCCTGCTTTTCACGAGTTGGGGCACGTGATTTTTGCCACCGCAAATTCCTTGCAGACGGTCTATTGTAAGTTCTTTTGCTTCCGCTATTATCGTAGGGAGGGTAAGCCTCGTTTTGGTTTTGCCAATCCCTTTGCGCCCGATGAAACGCAGGTGTTGCCGATGAGTAGCGAGGATATGCAACAGCGCGCCTACGCGTACGCAATCGGCGGACTTGCCGTCGAGGGTGCGTTTTTGTTCGTTCTTATTACCGCGTGCGCGGTCTGCTGGTGTCTGGGCGCGACGGCGTATGTTGCGGTGGCGATGTTGCCGTACGTGGCGTATCATTTCCTGTTAAATCTGCTGCCCGTGGAATACCCGTCGGGCAAGACGGACGCCTTAGTGGCAAAGGGTATCGTAAAGGACGCACCTGCTGAACAAACGCTGCTGAACGTGATGCGTATCCATGGCGAATTGCAGTCGGGCAAGACCTTTTCCGAGATGGAGGAGGGTTGGTATTTTTCCGCTCCGCAACTTGCGGAAGATGAGCCGCTGTACGTGGCGATTTTGGATGCAAGGTATTCTTATTACGTAGAAAGAGAGGAATATGAAAAGGCGTTCGATTGCTTAAAGCGTATTCGCGCGGCAGGAGAATATCTCTCCGAGCAGGAAATTCTCTCTTTAGAGAGAAACTTGGCGTATCTCTGCCTTATAGGCGGCAACGACGAGGTGTTGAAGACGGCGGCTAAAAACAGCGAGGAATATTGGAGAAGCGACGACGTTGCGGTGAAGCGCACCTTGGCTGTGTATATGCAAAAGTGCGGCGAAACGGAACGCGCGCAAGCCTTGATAGCGCAAGCAACCGTTCTGCTTGAAAAGGAGAGTATACCGGGGCTTCGTCGCCACGAGGTGCTTTTGCTCTCCCGTATAAAATAAGCGGTTGTGCGGCAGAATACGAAAGTGAAGAATATGAAAAAGCAGTTTAAAAAACAACGAAAAGCAGGGGTATTGATGCCGATTTTCTCCCTTCCTGGACGATACGGTATCGGTACGCTGGGGCGTGGGGCGTATGACTTCGTCGACTGGCTGCAATCGGCTGGAATGCAGGTGTGGCAGGTATTGCCGCTGTTGCCTACGTCCTACGGCGACAGCCCCTATCAGTCGTATGCCTCCGACGCGTTGAACGAGTATTTTATCGACTTTGACCTTTTAATCGAGGCAGACTTGCTGGAAAAAGCAGAGGTAGACGCCTTCGTCTGGTGCGAAGACGAGCGCAGGGTGGATTACGGCAGGCAGTACCAACAAAAAGCGGCGCTGCTTAAAAAGGCGTTTGCGCGTTTCGACCGTCAGGATAAGGACTGGCTTGCCTTCCTGCATGAGGGGAAATATTACGACTACGCGGTGTTTAAGGCGCTGAAAAAGCATTTTGGCGACCGCGCTTGGTCGGACTGGAACGAGCCGTACAAAAGTTGCGACGAAGAGGCTGTCCGCGCGTTTGCCGAGGCGCACGCCGAGGAGGTGCAGTTTTGGCAGTTCACACAGTACCTGTTTTTGGGGCAATGGTCGCGCTTGAAGGCGTATGCGAACGAGCGTGGCGTTTCGATTATGGGGGATATGCCCATTTACGTTGCGTACGACAGTTTGGAAACGTGGAAATATAGACGGGAGTTGTTTCTCTTAGACGAGGACGGAGAGCCTTCTTTGAAGGCTGGTGTTCCCCCCGATGCGTTCTCCGAGGACGGTCAGCTTTGGGGAAATCCCGTGTACGACTGGAAGAAACTGAAAAAGACGGGCTATCGCTGGTGGAAGGAGCGTATTGACTACGCCCTGCGCCTGTTTGACGTAGTGCGTATCGACCATTTTAGAGGGTTTGACCGCTTTTTTGCAATCCCCGCGGCGGCGGAAACGGCAAAGGAAGGGGAATGGCTGCAAGGTCCGTCCCATCGTTTGTTTGTCGGTATGAAACGCAAAAACATCGTCGCGGAGGACTTAGGTATCATCGACGACGGCGTTCGCACGATGCTGCAAAAGACGGGCTTCCCGGGGATGAAGGTGTTGATGTTTGCCTTTGACGGCAACGAGGAAAACGAACACCTGCCCTCTGAATATCAACAGAATTGCGTAGCGTATACGGGCACGCACGATAACGAGCCGCTTGCCGACTTTATCTGCTCGAAAGAGGAGGAAGACCGCAAGGTCTTTGAGGCAGCGCTCGAAAAACAATGCCTGCTTGCCGACGTTCCGTATATTGTAGAGAGTATGGACGACGAATGTCAAAGTATCATTGAATTGCTGTTTTCCACGGTGGCGAACACCGTCATCGTGCCGATGCACGATATTTTGTCGCTAGGGGCAGAGGCTCGTATCAACGCGCCGTCCACGGTGGGGGAAAACTGGACGTACCGATATACCGAAAAGGACTTTCGACGTCGTAAGGCAGCGTGGCTAAAATCGCTCTGCGAACGTTATCACCGATAAAAAATAGACGCTTCTTAAAAAGGGGCGTCTTTTTTCGTATAAAAAAGCATCGAAAACGCAACACTAAAAGCAGAAGAATTTTAGGAGGTGCATATGTTCAAAAAAGGCTTTTGGGCGGTTTCTCTGTCGGTGGTTTCTGCGCTTGCATTGTCGGGCTGCGGTATGGACGGCGGAGAGGAAATCAAGTTGACGGTGTGGGTTTCGGAGGCGGATCAAGCGCTTGCGAAGGAGATTGCGGGGGATTTTCAAAAGGCGAACCCTGACAAACAATATCGCTTCGTCTTTGACGTGCAGGGGGAAAACGAAATGGCAACCCGCGTCTTAAACGACGTGGAGAGCGCCGCAGACGTCTTCTCTTTCCCCAACGACCAGTTAACGCAGCTGGTCAATGGCGATGCTTTGACGAGAATAGGCGGCGAATATTTGCAGAAAATCAAGGCGCAAAATACGGCGGAGTCCGTGTCGGCAGCTACGCTCGTACGAGGGGAAACGGAGGAGGTGTACGCTCTGCCGTATACCGACAACACCTTTTTCCTGTACTACGATAAATCGGTGTTGACGGAGGAGGACGTCCGTTCGATAGACGGGATTTTGGCAAAGTGCGCAGACGGCAAAAAGCTGGCGTTTATGGTCGCGGACGGTTGGTATAATACGGCGTTTTATTTCGGAAAGGGCTTGGGCTACGAGGTATCGTACGATAACGACTTAGGGGAAACCTCTATCACTTGCAATTTCAATAACGCCGTTGGCGAGCAAGTCACGCAGAGCCTTTGGAACTTGGTCAAGGACAACCGAGTAAAAGCGGATGCGGACGATTCGAAAATCGTGGCTGGGATTACGGACGGGAGCATCGTCGCCGCTTTTTCGGGGGTATGGAACAGAAAGGCGATTGAAAAGGCGCTTGGGGAGAATTTTGCGGCGGCAAAATTGCCCACCTACACCTATGTGGGCGGCGAGCAGGTACAGCTAGTGTCCTTTGCAGGGTATAA
>JAFQVL010000056.1 GCA_017408045.1 Clostridia bacterium
CACGCCTTCATGACCAGCAAGCCCTGCCCAGAAGAAAGCGCCATACTGTCGATGACGTGTACCTTGCCTCCAAATCCTTCCGCCGCCTGCTTTGCCATATTGTGCGAGCCAGAGCTCTTCGACGAAATGTTGAAATGGATAACCTCGTCATAGCTCTTTAATTGCTCTGCAAAGAACTCCTCGTAATCCCCAATGCTCGGCGCAGAGGTCTTGGGCAGCTGACGGGTTTCCGCCACGAACGCAAAAATGTCCGCAGGCGTAATGTCTACGCCGTCGCTGTAGGAATTCGCCCCCAAATTTACCTGCAAGGGCAGAATACCGATATTGCGCTCCTGCACCAAATGTCCCAAATCACAAGTACTGTCTGACGTGATAGAAATTGCCATAATTTATCTCCCTAATTTATCTAACTATTTTTTATCTTTTTCGATTTTCCGCCAGCAACTCACGCCAGAAGAAAATCGGCTCTAAAAATTTCTTGTTCTCCATCGCCCAAGTAGGTACGACACCGTAAATATCCGATTCTCGATACAGATACTTTAAGTGCGACATCCCCTCGTTGTAGCGGCTATCCAAACTATTGTCGCGGTTATCGCCAAGGAAGAAGATTTCCCCCTCTTTGAGGATATAGTCTTGCTTGAAGTCGTACGACGCTTTGTTGTAGTACTGCGCATACGGCTCGTCCAAAGTGGTAAAACCGCTATCTCCCGAATACCACACCTGTACGACGCCGTCCCTACAACGCACGATATCCCCAGCCTTTGCAATCAGCCGCTTAATGATGAATTTCGTATCCACCCACTTCGGATTTTCCTTTCGTTTCTTTGCGTTATACGCCTGCACCTCGGGATAATGCTCGATGTCGAGAACGATCACGCTACCGTAGGGAAGTTCATCCCCCACCTCAAAATACTTTACGATCAGGTAGTCCCCGTCCTGCAACCCGGGTAGCATAGACCCCCCGGACACCTGCACGCCGCCAAACGCCGAATGCCAAGCGAAGATCAGGCAGGCTAACGTCCAAATAACAAAGAGGAAGATCCCGACAAACCGTATCGTGGAACGCCGTTCCTTATATTGAAAGCGAGCCTCGTACAACTCGCTGTCTTGTAAGCCCCTATTCTCGTTCATATTTACAACCAAAGCACGTTCGTAATCGCGTATTCGTTTTCTTCCATTTCCGAATGGAAGGAAAGCGCACTCCCCTTCGAGAATGCAGACAAAGGCCTGCCGTAGGTCGCGCTCTTAAAATCCTTTGCCGCCAGAATAATCCGTTTCCATTTTCCGCCCCCCTTGACGGGTACTCGGCAGGAATATTGTTCGACTTCTCCGCTCTCCTCTGCGACTTCTATGAAAATCGTCAATGCGTCGTCCGCACGGGTATACGCGTCGAATTTCAACAACGCTCCTTCCCCCGCCACGTACTGCGGAGAACTAATTTTATACGTCTTAATGCCGCCGACCGAGTACGCGCCGCGTATTCCGCCGTAGCCTGTAATCAACTTCGGCGCGGCTTCCTTTTCGAGGAAAATCCCCGCAATGGAGTAGTCCTCGTGATGCGCCACGCTAAAGCAATCGAGGTCGCTTCCCGAGAACAGCATACGGCTGCCCAAGTTCTGGGTAGACCTTTCGCCAAAGCGCTTCGCCACCACCTTCGTCATGATTTTGAAACCGTTTAAATATTTTGCGTACGCGTATACGAACGCCGCAGGCGCACCTGCAAACGGCGTGATTTCGCATTGAATTTTTCCGTCTTTAATCTTGCTGCCCGTCTGCTTGTATACGCATTGCCACTCACGGTAGATACTGCGTACTTCCACGGACGATTCCGAATAGCAAACGCCCATTTCTTCCACGATTGCTTCCTCGTCGCCCACGACCTCTACGCGCAGTTTTCCCCCTTCCTCGCGCACGGTGATATTTAGCGGCGCAGGGATAAAGATTTCCCTGCCCTTCAAGTGCTTTTCTAAGAACAGCTCCATATCCGCCAAGCCGCCTGCGCCAATGCAAGATCCGCTATCGGGAGAATAGACGATGGCACTCTCTATATCTTCACGCTCGCCACCGATTCTGCCGTAAGTATCGTACGCCCTGTCGTAGTCAAACGAGTAGTCGGACAGCGCACAAAGCATCAACACGGGGCATTTCACAAAGGGCGCGTACGACTGCGATTCCACCGCCGCGATGTAGCGATGTCGCTCGTCGTTGAGGTTGACCGCCGTGCCTTCCGCAAAGCGCGCCACACCTCTTGCAGACAGCCATCCTGCCGCGTTAATGGGAACACCGCAAGCAACGTCGGGGGAAAGCATTACCTTCCAAGCCACTTCACCGCCCGTACGAATCCCCACGACGCCGATTTTTTCTACGTCTTCGCGGGATTTCAAATACTCCAAGGAATACAGCGCAGCGTACGTCCATTCAAACCAGCAGGTCTGGTTGGAGGGGATATCCTCTACGTGGTACAAACCCTGCACGCTTTTAAAATTCGCATAAGCAAGGGACTGCGGAAAAACGGTATGGTCGAGTCTTACCGACGACGTCTCCGCGTCAGCGGGCACACCGTTTAAAATATCGTCGAAATCCAAATAAGGAGTGGGCACACCCGAATAATCGGGCATCAACACGGCGTAGCCCTTTTGCACGAAATACGCCATCAGTTCGATATCCAGCGGCTTCCCCGCTTCCTTTAAAAGCAAAATCGCAGGGCATTTTTTCCCGATTGCAGGTCGAGCAAAGTACGCAAAAATACGGACCGTACCGTCCTCTACCGTACGCCCGTTGTATGCCAAAGCCGTGTATGCGAGCCCCGTCGCCGCATCCGTACGCGTTTCCAAAACTTCCGCGTCCAAAGCGCCCGACGGATCGTACTCACGCCAAAGGGACAGCGCGCTGACCAGCTTTTCTTTTTTTGTCGTTTTGGATTTTGCCATTTTTTGCGATAATTCCCTCGTTCTTTTTTTATTTCCTGCGTCAAAATGTCTTGCATTTCGCGCCGAAAACCGCTATAATAACTGTACGGCTGTAAGTTGCGCCCCAAAAATCGGCGCAATTTATCCATATTATACACCATTTTCAAAAAGAAAGCAAGACAAAGCAGGAGAAAACACGCAAATTTTTCCTATTCTTCACAATTCTTATTTGAAAAATAAGCAAATTTCACTTTTAGGAGCGGCATTATGGCGTTTTGTTCCTTCTCGAAAGAGTTTTCTAACGGTGCTTTCACCCTTGTAGAAAACCGCTTTATCCAAAAATATCTCCCCGAAGCCAACGATTTCGCGGTGAAGGTCTACCTCTACGGTCTGTACCTTTGTCAATCGGGCGGCGAGGATTTTTCCGCAAGCTCTCTTGCAGAGGTGTTGCGCTCTACCGAAGAAAAAATCCTGAACGCCTTTGAACTTTGGCAGGACTACGACCTTGTCGAAATCCTCTGCCGTCAGCCGCTCACCGTACAGTATCTGCCCGTGCGCTCTGCGGTAGGCAAGCCTAAGAAAGTGCGCTACGATAAATACGCCGACTTCAACAAGGAAATGCAAAAGCGTATGCAAAAGGTCGGGCGGCACATTGAGTACGGCGAATCGGTAAAATATATGCAGTTTTTGGAAGAAAACGATATTCAACCGATGGCGTTTTTGCTGATTACGGAATACTGTATTGCCAAGGACGGAACGGGTATTACCCCCCACCATGTCTTTAACAAAGCCAAAAAATTCATTCGCGAAGGCATCACCACCTACGAGCAGGTGGAGGCTGCGCTCGGCAACTACAACGAGAATGAAAAGTACATCGAAGAATTATTCAAGCTACTTGCCATCAACCGCAGAGTGGACGAAAGCGACTACACCCTTTACAGCGCTTGGCTGAGAATGGGCTTTGAAAAGGGCGGTATCAAGGCAGCCGCAAAGCACCTGAAAAAAGGCAAGATGTCCACCCTGCAACTACTTTTGGAAGAAGTGGCAAGCAAGGAAAAGTTCTCTGCTCGCGACGTCGCCGCTTACCTTACCGAACGGGAAGCGTTGTCTGCGCTGACCTTCCGCCTCGGCAGAAAGTTGGGCGTGAAAATCGCCAACCCTGCGACCTATATCGACGAATACGTCGAAAAATGGGTCAACCTCGGGTATGAGGAAAGTTCCCTTTTGGAGATTGCGCTGTATTGCTTGAAGTGTGGCAGAGGGGACTTTGCCTGTATGCACGAACAGGTGGAAAGCCTGTTTGCCGCAGGCATCATAGGCGAAGACAGCGTCAAGGAAACGATGCGCCGCAAGAATGCAGACTTAAAACTTTTGGGCAAGCTCGGCGAATATTGCGTAGGCATCAAACCCACCGTTGCGAATTTAGAATTATTGAACACGTGGCGCGAATGGTCGCTCTCCGACGAGATGATTGTAGAGGCGGCAAAGCGCGCGGCAAATTCCGCAGCCCCTATCCCCTACATCAACCGTATTTTGTCCGAATGGAAGCGCGCAGGCTATACCACGATGGCAGATCTTGCCAAAGAGGAAAAGCCGACGAGTGCAAAACCGACGGGCGGCACTCCCTCGTATTTGGCGGCGTCTATCGAAGCGGCAAACGCCAAGGCAGCAAGAGAAAAATATTACGCCGACAAGCGCGAAAAAGCCTTATCCGTGGCAGACAGGTACGAGGCGAAAGCAAATTCCAACCCCCGATTTGGGGCGATTGAAAAGGCTTTATCGAAGATGAATATCGAACTTGCAAAAGCCGAACTTTACGCGCCCGACACCCTGCCGAACTTAAAAGAACAGCAGACGAAGTTGCTCTGCGAACGGTTGGAGATTTTGGCTGCGCTGGGGATTGAGGAATGGCAACTTTCGCCGCAGTTCGCGTGCAAGAAGTGTTCGGACACGGGCTTTGTCGAAAACGGTGCGTCGTGCGATTGCTACAAGCCGAACGAAATATAACCGAAAAAGAAAATTTTTTTGGAAAATGAGGTAAAAACGCTTGCCTTTTTTATGAAAATACAGTAATATTATATGGCTTTAAGGCGTACAAATGCGCCAAAAGCCGTATAAGAATGCAGAGATGTCTGAGTGGTTTAAGGAGCACGATTGGAAATCGTGTGTGCGCCTGAAACGTACCGGAGGTTCGAATCCTCTTCTCTGCGCCAAAACACCCGTTTTTGGGTGTTTTTTCTTTTTATCCGCGCGAATTGACCCCCCACTTGACCCCCCAGCGTATTTCATTTATTAGCCTTTTTTGCGCCGTTGCCGCGGCGGCTAGCGACATCCGACGTTTCAATCTCAGCCTTCTTCGGCGCAACGCGCCATCAGAACGTCGCGCAGGCGGCGTTCCGTCTAAAACTCTGCCTTCCTGCGCGCATAGGCGTACCTGCGTAGCCGGGCGCGCTTGTATTTTCTTTCAAAAAGTTCTTTTATAAATATAAGGTATATTTACTGCGGACATTTTGAACACACTTTCCGTGCGCCTTTTGAATATAGGAAAGTCGCAAAATGTCAATTCTAAAAAAATGCAAAACAAAAAGCCGGCAAGAATCTCTCCCTGTCGGCTTTTTTTTATACGCAATTCTAGCGTGGACATTTCCACGCTTCAATTTTAATTATCCAATTCGCCTACACCTACACGCGCCATCACGATCTGCACCTATAACAAGCGCACATTCGCCCGTCGCTCTCTTGCCATCCGCTATCATGGCAGATTTTACAGATGGCATGATTTTTTGCCTCAAGCTGCCATTCTTCCACGCCCTGATCGTCCAGGATGCGCGCACGTTCCGCGCGCAGCGCAGACATCCGAGCCTGCAACGTCGGCACCGTCAACGGCGCCTGGACCTCTGCCTTTGCCAGCTCCATCCCTATCAAGCGGATTTCCTTCCCGTTCGCCTCAAAGCGTGGATGGCGCTTTGCTTGCGCCAGGAACCCGTCCGCAAGCTTTTCCATGCGGACCTGACGCGCCGCATAAAACTTGTCCCTTTCCGATTTCGCGTTGGCGTCGATCACCGCCTGCGGCAACTGCACCTGCGCACGTTCCTTCGCACGTTCTTCCTTCCGCGCCTTCTTGTCGCCACGGCGGAATCGCTGCATATTCGCAACGAAAACAGACTGCTTATGACGATTGATGCCAATGACTGGGCGCGATATTAAATCGGCAGCAAAAAGCACCGGAATGGCACGCATTACGGTCTTTTCGGATAAGTTTAATATGCCCGCTATTTCACGGACGCTGCCTTTATAGCATCTGTTTCGGTCGTTTCTTGTGTGGGAATAAATCAAGGATACTACGTCGATTTCCGCGTTTGTGAGCTGACGTTCGACGCCAGCAAGACTGAATATTTCGTCATAAAGCCAAAGCGGCGTATTGACGTGCGCCTTTTCAGGCGCCGCGCCGGGGTATGTATAGACGGACTTTTGGCCACCCGTGCGCACGGTACGGATTTTGCCGTCCTTGCGCAGCTCTCGGACCCGACGTGCTACCGTCGAGCGCGAAAGCCCAAGCTTTTCCATCAGCGCTGCATATCCGATGCGCAGCCCTTCACCTACGCCAAACGCGGAGAACCAGCCCAGCAGCATCGTCGCCGAACGCGACGTGCGCGCGCCATCCGCGCCGTGAAAGAACGAGTACGGGCGCATTAAAAAGCCATTATTCAATTTTGCCGTCATTACGTCTGACATAGTACACCTTTATCCCTGACATCAGGGATTCTTTATTTTTTTGCTTTTCGTGATAAAAACGCTTGACTTTTTTTTAATTATCGCATATACTAATAATGCGCGTAGGGCTTTGGCCCTTGTAAGCGCTGATGAACGAGTTAATGTTAGCGGACCTTAACCGCCTGAACTCGTTCTTTTTTTTATTTTTTTGGATTGCGCCGCTTTTCTCTCTTCTTGTAATTACGTATTTTCGCTTTCACATTCGGATAATCTTCCGTACTAAATTGATGATTTTTTAATATTCTTTTACCGTAATTTTTTTTCGGCGCCGAAACGATACCATTTCGTACATATGCTTGCTCAGTTTTTCCTTTTTGTGGGTTAACTTTGAGCGGCATATTTTTCTTTTCAAATGTTTTGGGGCTATGAGTTATTCCTACAGCCTTGTATTTCTCGCCAACTTCACCAAAAATAAATTCTTTGTGCTTACTTTTCGTGTTGTAGCGAAATTCATTTTTTGGTTTGAACTCTTTTTTTGCTGTCGATTGCTTCGGCAGCTTTTTTGTTTGCCGTTTTGCCTGCACAGGCGCGCTCTTTGGCTTCGATTCGGAAGTCTTACTCTTCGATTTCGGCGCCGAGCTGCGCGACGTTGGCTTCGATGCCGCTCTCTTCGGCTTCGACGTCGTTTTGCTTTTTCTGCTTTTCATACTGCTTCATCCTTCTTCACGAGCATAATTCTTTTGCCTACAAAAACGAGCTTCCCAACGTTCTCCAGTTTCCTCACGGCATAACGCACAGCGTTGCGTGTGCGCCCAATTTTGCGGCCTATTTCCTCGTAGTTTTCAAAAACGGTAATGCCGTAGCCATAGTTGTCTGATAGATATTTTTCCAAACGTTGCGCCGTAGATTCCAGCGTGTCAAACTGCAACGACATCTCGTTTCCTCCTTGTTGTTTTTTTTGTTTTTGGGACTGCGGCGTTCAAAAAATTGCGACAAGCGCAATTTTTTGAAACCTAAGCGGCGCGCGCTTCCCGCGGCTTAATTCTTACTTCCGCGGCGTCCACGCATCGTGTCGCGCCCCCGGCTCCAGCCGGTGCCCCAGCCTCGGTTCGCGCCGATACCGTCTGCAAACCCGCGTCTGTGTCCCCGTCTGTATCCGTGTGCGCTTTCCCACGATGCTGCTTTTTGCCTGCGGCGCTTCTGATAAGATAGGATGCGGCCCGCTATGCCGCCGTGCTTGTCCCATTGCCTCCGTTCCTCTCGAACATAACGTCGAGCGAATCGAAGAAATGCGACCCCATCATCGCCATTTCGTCCATGGTTGGCTTCATGCCCTGGAATCTTGGCATCTGGTTGATGCCACCCGACCTCGATTGACTGCGCTTTTCTTCATACAGCGACCCGAAGAAATTTGTCGCATATGCCTCTGCGTTCTTCTTCCGGGAGATATGATACCGAAACTTCTTCGCATCCCCCACCTGCTCCTGCACGGAATGGTCCATTATCTTGAAGATAACGTCGTGCGACGTAAACGTGTTTTCAATCCTCGTATGATGATTGAATATCAACGAATAGAGCCTTGTCGCAAGATAATAAAATAAGTTTTGCGAACTGCGCCGAACGCTGAAGAAATCATCCAACGACTTCATCAGCCGCGACGTCGCCAAATAGAGGCTCTCCTCTATCAAGTACCCCGGCATCAAAATCCTGTCGTATTCCCGTTCTATGATAAGCAACTCAGACCCTAATTCGCGGAAATCCGCCATAATGGATGCTGCGCGTTGCTCGTCCGCAATTATGCGGAAATACGTATAATAATCTATCGTACAGCCTTGACCCTGCATTTTTGCATTGAGAACAAATAAATCGTTGCGCACGTTGCACTCTGCAGAATCTGCCTTTTTGCCCGTGTTTGTGTTCTGATTTCCCAGCTCCTTACCCAGTTCCGAGAAACCAAGAATACCACACTCAAAGCTATCCTTCCACGGATTGTTTTCATCTTTTTTCTTGCCTAAGCGGAAAGCATCCATTATGGCTAAATGCGACCACGTTGCACGCTTTGGATCCACCGAAGGTGCATCAAAGAAATTAACCTCCATCTGCGGAGCGTGGCCACAGTCCCACCAGGATATCGTATCTCGAACGGGATAGTTCGTAATCTTTAACGACGTAGGCGCCGTGTAAATGTAATACTCCTGCGCGGCCAGCTCGATGCATTCCCAAAGGTCCACTATCTTTAAACCGTTGTCGTATTTCAATCCTCGCGTTTTGTAATCGTATCCAAAGATAAAATCATCTCCTACGTAGCCGCGATTTTTATAATGGTACAGCGTTTGAAAACTCTGCATCCGATTGTTTAATATCGCACGGCCTTCAAACTGATACTGCATTCTTTTCAAAAATATATGGATGTAATCCAGATTGAACGTCGGCACGGTGTCGCGCATCCGTCGAATCGTACGTTCTAACCGTGTCCAAGGAAAACATGGAAACCACATCTTATGCGTCTGCATTTTCTCCTTTGACTTTCTTCGGAAGATGACCTCTTGGCTTTGCTGCATATCCGTGATTGTCTGCGTTTTCCCAACACGCGGGCGACCTGTCGCTATAAAGTTTTCCGGATTCTCTTCCAAAAACTCTTGATTTTCCGCCTCGCCTTTCTCCAACCTGTCAAAGCCTTTCTCACGGCGCCAGCCGTCAAAAACTTTGTATACACCAATTCCCGTTATCCACCAAGGGACAAAGCTCAGAGGAATTGATGCATCCATGATCACCTTCGCCGCGTACACGAACACGCTCTCAAAATCGTACGACGTAAAGACGTAGAGTAGATATGCTATCGCTTCCCCCGCAAGCGTCAATACGTTTAGATTATACAGCCAAATCCACAGCAGCACCTTTCCGTATGCTTTTTCCGCCAACCATTTAACGTAATCCTTCACACAGCGTCCTATCGGATAAAAGACGTTGATTTCCAGCCACCACCATGCAAGGAGAGGCTTTGTCGCCTCTTTCTCTGGAGCACCCTCCTCGTCCACTGGCTCGACCTGATCATAGTATCTGTATATGATAAGCCCTGCAATCAGCAAAAACATGCAAAGAGGCTGTATCGCTAAAGCTAATTTCCAACTCGCCTCAATAAGAAAAGCAATATACGCAAGCCATATCTTACCATCAATCAGATATGCGCCAAGGCGTTGCAGCAGCAATATAAACTCGCTGGGCGTGATCGGCATGATTTGCGTCATCTCTGGAGGAATATCCTGCACGGTAGTCGGAATCACGGGCCAACCAAATCTCTCAAACGGCTTGCACACGTAAAAGCCAAAAGACAATATCAAGTCCCGCAACGTTTGCAACATGCGAAGGAATACCGCCTCAAAACGAAATATTGAAAAGAGCAGCGATACCAACAACAGCGCGACAGATGCGCCATGGTATATTATTTTTTTACCTTTGCTGATGGTATCGCTCATTTTACAATTTCCCTATACAAAACACTAAAAATCCAGCCAGGAACACCGTCAACAGTAAACCTATCCAGCGAAGTACAAATAAAAAATGTTTCATTGCTGCTTATCACTTATCCTTCGGCTGCTGTTGCTTAGGTTCTGTTTTTTCTTTCTTTGGATCATTTTTCTTTGGATCCTTTTTTTTCCCTGCCTTTTTCTTTTTTGGCTTTAAGGATTTCAATTTCGGCTTGATAATCTTAACGAGCACCGATATACCCAGCAGAGATGCAGCTACGATTAACGTTGTTGTCAGAATGCCCTTTATCACATCAACGACCGTATCTCCGATATCCTTAAGTCCATTGTTTCCCGAGTTTTCAAGTTTAACTCCTACCTCTACCGCGACATCCTTTACAATCTCGGTGATTTCATTCTGCATAATGCCGTTAGTATCGCCAGATGCTACGGTGCCATTTTCAGAGATGACAACCTTATCCATACTGATATCTTCTGCCCAGAAAAAGTAATGCGTCGCCTCAAATTCTTCCAGCTGCCCCCCGGCGGTAATGATTTGATTCCACGTCCTATTCAACCAGGAATGACCATACTGCGCCAAGAGGACATCATATGCACTTGCCGACAGCTTTTCTACGTATGAATACATCCGAATGCCGCCCGTGGTTCGTTTATTGCTGCCGAACGCCTCTTCCCACATGGAATCAAACGAACCGAATAAAGGTTGATCCGGGATAACCGTATATCCGAAATATCCATAAACTTGCGAGTCGCTGTAAGTGAGCAATGCATCGTATTTCCGCAACATCTGACCGAACATATAATCGTACATACCGTCCGAGAACCCGCAATCGCTTTTTAATTCGTTATAATAATCACGATAACTCTTGCTGCAATCGAGGAAATAATTATACGCATGGCCTTCCATATCGCGCGCGTCAATCCAGATATTCGAGTGATACACCGCCTCGTAAAGCTGCCGTTCTTCATTCCAAACGAAATTCTTGATCACGCTATTCAATGCTGTCATCGCGTCTCTACCAAGCGCAGACTCTACGTCATCCTTATAGATCGTATTTTGCGCCGCAGGCACAGTAATCACTGCTTGCACCTTCTCCGCAAACGGTGTGCCTTTGATGCGTTTCAAATACTCCACACGCACTGGCTTCGGCTCACCTCTCAATATTTCCTGAGCTTTGTCCAAAACTTCTGTGCAGCCATCCGTATATCTACACGCCAACTCCCACTCCGTACCGCCAGACTCTATCGCGGACAGGATCCAATAAATGGACCGTACATCAGACGTCAGATGCCCGGCTGTGCGAGAGTATACTATTTCATCTTTGGAAAACCAATGATCAATCGTTTTGACGTAGCGATGAAACGAATATTCAAAGTCAACGAAATACGATGAATACGGAGAGCCTAACGTTATGAAAAATGCCACTTCAGGCGTACTTTCATCGTCCCATACAAGACCGCAAACGTCTTTCGAAACTACGGTTAAATCCATCGTGTAGCCATCGGATGTTTTATAATCGATGCCGTCATAATCAATCACCACGGCGTCGTCCGGTGCATTCTTTTGGTTGGGGATGAAGTCAAGTAGACCGTTAAAAGGCAAATCTTCGTCGTATTCTACCACCTTATGCATCCAATTAATCGACGTGCCGTCCCACAAACATCTGACAGAGAACTTGGCCTCAGCATCCCTTACTTCGCGGATCTCCCCATCATCGGAGGAGGTGATTGGGCCCATATCCTTGTAGACGGTCCATTGCATCAAAACAAAATCGTTTGGATTTTCACAAAAATCGTATAATTCCGGATTCTTCAGGCTTAAAGTATATTTTAATTTCGTCAAGGCATCTTCGTGGTCGCAACCAAAACTATCTCCAGAACCCTTATTAAGAGCCGCGCCTTGTTTGATTTCAAAGTTATCATCTAGCCTCGTATGCAGAGCTATCTTCTCTGTTTCCGCTGATGCGCGAATCGGCGCAACTGTATCCGCTGCGCCGCCTAACACTGGAAAAAGAAACGCCGAAGCAAGCATCGTCGCAATCGCTATATGCCCCACTCTCGTCCGTACTTTTTTCATTTCTCTCACCTATTCCCTTATTCTGCAGAACTGTCCTTGGTTTCTTCCGAATCGTCGACGTCGATAATTTCCGGATTATACGAAACTTCGATGTCGTTTGCATAACCGCTCAGCTCGAATACGTCTACTCTGCCGTCTTCGTCCTCAATAGGTCGAATCTCGATATGTGCGTATACAGCCTCCGAGCCTTCTTCCGCTACGTACTCATAGTCTTCCTGCAGCCATTCCGTGCTAGAAAGAAACCCCTCGTATTTGTCGTAGAAGTGCACACGGTATTCAACGTTTGCGTCTTTCGTATACTCAATATTCAGCTCGTTGACGGAAATAACGTTTTTCGTCGTAATCGAAACGTCGCTTTCGTAAACCTTGCCCTCTGCGTCAACTGCCGAAATCTCGTAATCGAATGCGTTTAACGTCTTCGCCTTGTTTGCATCTGCGCTAAATATAGCGCCGATGGCGCCAACGCCAAGCATCACTGCAGCGACGATACCCACAACCTTCCATACCTTCTTTGCACCTTTTTTCTTTGCTTTTGCCATATTCCTACTCTCCTTTATTTTTTCGGGTTCCCCCGTTTTTTCTTTTAGTCTAACCAGCCGGGCTTGAAATCCCCAACGGTTGTGTTGCCGCCTGTAGAAATTTGCGGGATCTTCACGCGTCCCGATAACGTTTCGCCGCAAATTCCGCAATACATGCCAGCCGTCATCCCTGGCGAGGTTGTCGTCGCCGGGATCTCTTCACTCTCCAACGCGGTATGCCCGTGCGCCTTTTCAACGACAATTTTCGTTTTACCGCATAAGGTACAGATCTGCCCGATTTTTCCGTCTTGTATGCAGGTAGCCTCTTGCAAGATCTCGCCATCATCAAAGACGTGTTGGCAGACTTCTTGTTCTAACCATGGCGGCAGGTCCGCGTTCTGCAAGGAACATCCTGCCATTGATAATACAACTGCGCCAATCAATACCGCCGCCAAGCACTTCTTTCCTTTTTTCATATCAATCTCCTTTGCCTGTTATTGATAAGCCACTTAATAAATATCCGTCCAGATGCGCTCGCCGCACACGACGCAGTCATTTCCGAAGCCGTCAACATGACCGCTCGCCGGTATTAACGTGGGCTCTACCAACACGATTTCGCAAACGGTACAATAGGATCCTGCCGTCCAACCGTCCGTTTCACACGTCGGCGCCACACCTTCAATCGCCGCCACGTTGTGCCCTTTGGCTGGCACGCGCACCGTTTTTTCTAACCCGCAAAGCGCGCAGGTTTTCAACGTGCTTCCGGCCTGCTTGCAGGTAGGCTCTCGAACGACCTCCTCTTCGAAGACGTGATCACAAAGCTCCTGCTGCAACCATTCCGGCTGTTTCACGTCGCCGACATCACAACCTGAAAACATAATAGAAACCCCTGACAACAATATCGCCATGACTGCACCTGTCCAACGTTTCATAATATCTCCTTTTTTATCTGCCAGCCTTTTTTATATTTGGATTCCCTTCCACCGGGGCGGCGTATGCCCGAACGCCGCCCTTATAACGGAGGTATCCTTTATCGCGATATAAGCGAATTAAAAACCGAAATCTTGATCGGCTTGTGTTTTTTCGCGAAAATCGCGTCCACGTGCAGCTCTATTTTCCTCTCCAGCAAATTCACCACACCCTTCTCCAGAAGGAAGCTGATCACCTCTTCCACGCTCTTCATCTTCCAAACTCGCTGAAGACGCTTCAGGTCCTTCATCGTCTGCTTGCTGATTTCCGCCTCTTCGATGTTCAATTCCACAATCATTTTCGTCATCCCCTTCCAACTCTTGCCTATACTCTTCAATGTAAAGTAGCGTTTCCAGCATAACGTCGAATGACTTGCAAAGAAGTATAAAATCCAAGAAAAATAATCCAATACAAATCAATAATTTCATCATTACCTCTCTATAAAACCCTTAATCCCCTTTCGGGTGGGGTGGCGGACAGCCACCCCATGCACAAAAGAAAAATATATAGGAGCCACTATGAAAAAATCACTCAGCCTTTCTAACGTTTTCCATATATTCGATGGCGCGGCGCAGGGACTGTTCTGTTTGCAACAGCGCATCCATCATTCCCGCCAGTTCGATGCCATCGCTCCCGGCCAATCTCCCGGGGCTAAGCTGCAGCATCCGTTCATCAAGATCTACAAAAAGCGCCATCACCTTTATCCGTTCCACCTCGATGTTCTTCTGAATTGCCTGAAATCTTTTCTGATGCGTCATCCTACACCGCCTTTGGCGCGTGGATCTGCACGTCCTTTTCGTATTTTTGCTTAACGGCGGCAACGTCGTTCGCTACCGTTTCGCTGGTAAAGTACCTGCCGTCGTCGCCGTGATGGCGCAAGCGCAGCACGTAGCTTGCGTATGTAGCGCGGCGCACCACCCAATGGACCTTCCCAAGCGGCGACACCCGACGTACGACGTGATAGACAAAATCCGTTTCCGGAATCGTCGGCAGCGCAACAGGCTGAAAATCACTTTTCTTCATTGTTTGCACCCCCTGCCGCAGCCATCATCGCCAGCGCCGCGAAATCCCAACTCGATTTCGGATGCGCCAGTTCGTACATCATCATCCGCTGGAAGAACGGCGCAACGTGCAACGTCAGATGCGCGACGTCAGCCTCTGTCGGCTCGACGAGGTTGCCGTGCTTGTCTTCCGGGCGGAAAATAAACATATTCCCCCACAGCACACAGTTCAGGCCGCCATAGGCGGTCATCTCCGCATTACGTGCGCCGAGGTCGTCCACGAGGAAACGGTACGGCTTGCCGCCTACCAAGCGAAGGGTATGATCCAAGCAATCGCAACCGTGCCCGATCTTCTCTTCTATCCAGGCATAATCCAGCACGCCGTCCTCTTTTTCGGGAACGTCAACTAACTCTGGCCACCTTCCTTCCATCGCTCCAAAAAAGATTGCTTTCATGGCGTCACCTCGATACAGAGAACTTTGCGCTCAAGCGGCGCCACTTCCAAAACTTCCTTTTCGAGCAGCTCCGGGGAGTCGCAATCGCGATGCCACATATTCGCTACGATTTCTCCCTGCACCGTGAATATCACCAATGCGTTTTGCGGGAGTAATTCCCAAATTTCCTTTGCTTTCATTTCGCACCGCCTCCTTCGATTCGGTTATAAATCTTCCTTGCCGCGTCGACGGTATAGAGGTCAAATGCGTCTTTCATCGCTTGCTCAAAGCGAGCTAAAAACTCCGAGTTTTTTCGCCCCATATTCTCCAGCGCAATTTTTGCATATCCGATCGCAAGCTCGTTGAACCATCCTTCATTGAACAAGGAGTCAATGCGCGTTCGGTTGAACGTATGCAAATGCGACATGAACACCTCGCCTGGCTCAAGATCTTCCGTTTCGGCGAGAAGCTCAATCGCTTCCGTCGCGAATTTTACCGCACATTCAGCGTGCATCGCGTAATACTTGATGCCCTGGCGTTGCAGATCTTCCGCGCCTTCTTTCATCCGCTCGAGCTGTTCGAGCAAGTTTGCCTTTTCTTCTTTCATAAACACACCTCAAAAATATATTTCCACGACGTTGCCGTCGAATGGATCCGTTTACCCTTCAACGCCCGGCGCAAGCGGTGTACTTGAGTTGCCTGCGCCTTCGTTGAAGCGTGTTTCCCCGGGCAAAGGTCTTGCCCTTCTTCCAGGGATATATCAGACGGTACGGAACAGCGGCGTGTAGCCGTTTGTCATCCGATACCAACCAACAGGACGGCTTTCGTCTATCTGCACCTTTTCACGCTTTGCCCGTGTTTTGGTATACAGCCTCTTTTCCTGCACCTCTGGAAAGTCTTTGTGTCCATACATCGGCAATCCCGTCGAATGGCAATACGCCGCACGGTACGCCTTGTAGTAGTTGTTGTACGTTTCCGACGTTTTTTCTAAAAGGTTGTTCATAATCACTCCCTCCTAATAATCTGCAGTCCTGCGCGGATGCAAAGCTCAATCAGCGTTTCATAGCCTTCCTGCACCGGAAATCCCTTAAGGATACCTGTGCGAAGCTCCCTCTCATCATAGAGGTATACGGTACCGTCTGGCAAAAGCGTAATCTCTTTGATGCGATCAACGCGAACAATCTTTTTGCGATTCGACCCTTTTTCGGTCAGCTCAATGAATACGTTGCTATCTTCAAACGGTTTATTCATATATCCCTCCCTATCAGCACGTAATCGCGCCTATTTTTGTTTTATATGATTTTAATTCCTATTCGCGGATATTCTAACACAAATTTTTAGGAATGTCAAGCCTATTTTTTGAAAAAAATTATTTTTGTTTGTAAAAATAGATGCAGCGTTGTAATATTTTCGTAGGAGGACATTATGAGAACCACTATAAAATCTCTACGAAAAGAAAAAGGTTGGACGCAGATTTATCTTGCAAAGTTGCTCCACATTGATCAAACAACCATTTCAAAATGGGAATTAGGCAAGGCTTTACCTGATACAAACACTCTTATTGCTCTTGCATCATTATTCGATGTATCAACCGATTATCTCTTATGTAGATCTATTTTTTATTACCCGGATAATGTAGCAGCACTTCCAAGCAGCGAAAAAGAAATATTATCAATTTATCGAAGACTCCCAAAAGATCTTCAGCATCGTGCTATGGCCTATATGCGAAACCTCGGCGAACTCATCGATCAAGAATCTGAAACGACACAAAAGAAAAAAAAATGTAAAGGACAAAATGATGGAAAAATTGCCTATTGAAAATGCAGAAAATGGAAAATGCCCTAAATGTTCAAATACGCTAATGTTTGCTTATGGAAAAGTTAAAGAAAAGAAGCTGCGTTTAAAAATGTGGATCGCTTTTGCCCTCTTTATTCTTTTTGCTTTGCCTATATGTATAGACCTAATCACATTAAATTTTAACCAACTAAAAAATCCAGGTTGGTGGATCAATCTTTCATTTACATTATTTGCTCTTTGTTTTTATTTAAAGTATTTAAGTGAAGTGAAAGAATTTGAGTCCGTCTACCGTGATTTTGCTTGTTGTGAAAAATGCAAAACCACTTGGCTTATCCATTTTTCTATTCTCTAATACAAAAAGTTTTGAAATATGCCCACTGCATATTTCATTTCTATTTTGTTTCTTTTTTATAAATTAAGCCGTACAATTTCCTTACCAAAAAGTAAGGAGATCCTACAAATGACAGACCAAAAAATTGAACAAGCCCTACTCTATTTCAAAGCCGCCGCCTCCGCCATTGAAGACGGCGTTTTGCTTCTCAACGAACTCCTTGGCGACGAACGCGCTGCAGATGATTTCGCCGCCTACCGTCGCACATTGTTCCGAATCATCAAACCGGACAACCCGCCCAGCTCCCAGACCGCTGACTACAAAACCTTACAGGAGATACAGAAAATGCTCGTCGAATTAAATCTATCGTTAAAAGTCCGGGTCCGCAAAGACGGCCGATATGAAATCCGGCCCACGATTGACGGGCAGAAGGTTTCCATTTACGGCAAGACCGCCGAAGAACTGCATCAAAAATATTCGGCTGCACTGAAGAACCGCGGGAAAGGGAAGATTGAGCCTAAAAGTAAAATCAAGCTTTTTGCCTGGTTAGATGACTGGCTCGAGATTTACAAGAAACCCAACGTCGCAAAATGCACGTACGAAAATCTGAAACGCTGCATCCAAAAACATCTGAAGGGAACGCTGGAAGACAAACCCCTCAATCGGTACACCGTGCAGGAACTGACGCAGGCCCTCAATCGGATCGAATCGACAAGGATGCGGCAATACGCACGCGGAACGTTGCGCGATGCGTTCGCCTGCGCCATAACCGTCGGCCACCTGAAGGAGAACGTCGCCGCCAACGTCGCCCCGGTAAAGCACGTTTCCAAAAAAGGGAAGGCGATTCCGCTTTTGGAACTGGGCGAAATGATTGACCGTGCGGCCACAGAGTTGCGGCCCGACGTGCTGCACTACTATTTCTTCCTGTTTCTCTCCGGCGCACGTCGCGACGAGGCGCTGGAAATCCGAGGCGGCGATTTCGACCTGAAGAACAAGATTGTCTACATCCGAGGCACTAAGACACAGGGCTCGAATCGGCGCATCCCAATGTTTCCCCTGCTTGAAAGAATCTTCGAGAAATACGTACCGACGAAATTTGAAAAGCTTTTCCCTGTCAGCAAGCACCGCGTGAACGCCGACTTCTCGATTTTCCGCGGAGAAATGACTGAGGCCGTCCCCCACTGGCTGCGGCATACCTTCGGGACGATCCAGATTTGTATAAACGGTATCCCGGCGAATACGGTTGCGCTTTGGATGGGCCACGCCGACGCATCCACCACAATGGACATCTACACGCACCCAGAAGATCTCGCGCCGGATATTTACTTCTCCGGGCTTTACTCCGAGCCGGAAAAGGTCGAAATCCTGCGTGAACGATACAATCTTATTGTATCGAAAATCGAAAAAATCCTCGATTTACCCCCTATTTGACCCCCTTTGAAGAAAAAGAAAACCGCCATTTCGGGCGGTTTTTTGCTTGAAATCGGGCTTTTTTGCCCCTTTTTCGCGGTTTTGCGCTTTTGGAAATCGTGTGTAGGTTGAAAGCTTACCGGAGGTTCGAATCCTCTTCTCTGCGCCAAAAAAGTCGTATCAACTTTGATACGACTTTTTTTATCCATTGCGAAAGCGATGGTATATCAACAGACCTTCGGTCTGCATATCATCACCGCAGGTGTATATCATCAACCACAGGTTGCATCCTTTCGCAATGATGATATCCAACACTCTGTGTTGATGATATACCGCAATACATTGCGGATGATATACAAGGCTTGCGCCTTGATTTTTTATTAGAGGAAAGCAATACTCGTGCTTTGTATTCTCGGAGGTTCGCGCGAGCGACGCTGTACTTACTTCTTTGATAAAACCGCAATCTTGCCACAGCGGCGCGACACCTTGTTGCTTTTGGCAACAAATTTCCTCTTCTCTGCGCCAAAACACCCGTTTTTGGGTGTTTTTTCTTTTTATCCGCGCGAATTGACCCCCCACTTGACCCCCAGCGTATTCCATTTATCAGCCTTTTTCGCGGCTTTTTTGTTTGCCGTTTTCCCTTCGATGCCGACTTCGGCGCTGAACACCCCCCAAATTTGCAATAAAAAAGGAATGGCAACTGCCATTCCCTTTTTATAAAAATTCCGTTTTATTTTTCTAAGGTTTCGTCCACGATTTCCGCGTCGACTGCGTTGACGGAAACGCTCTTGATACCGTTCATAACGCCGCTTTTGGATTTATAACCCTCTTCGCTCATTGCAATGCTCTCGCCGTTCGAGGCAATTAAGCGGTATCTATACAAGCCTGCTTTGTCAAAATACACCTCGAATTTCGGACAGGTTTTCGCCACGGGCGTTTTCAAAGTTTGATCCTCAATTCTGTCCTCGTTAATGCACTTTACGGCGTGCTTTGCGATACTTTCCATACCCTTCTTGCACGCACCCTTCGTCGTATACACCTGCGAAGAAACGGCTATTTTTTCCTTGTTTACCGCATACAAACTGAAGTTAAACGCGCCGCTTGGCGTCTTTTTGATTACAAATTTTCCCATTTTTTCGCTCCTTTTTTAATTTTTCATCCTCATTATAACAAAAAAAATCCCGTTTGTAAATAGGCAAACGGAATTTTTTTCGCGATTTATCGCTTTTTTTCGACTTATTTCGTCATTTTTTCCTGCTTGATTTTCTTGTCAATGACGTGGCGAGAAGCCAACTCCTTGTGGATGTCTTCCAGCGAAATCCCCATCTCTACCATGAGCACCAGCACGTGATAGCAAAGGTCGGCAATCTCGTACACCGTTTCCTTTTTGTCGTCGGCTTTGCCTGCGATGATGACCTCGGTACATTCCTCGCCCACCTTCTTCAAGATTTTGTCTATCCCTTTTTCGAACAGATAGGTCGTATACGATCCGTCTTTCTTTTCCGTCTTTCTGCCTTCAATCAACTTCATCAGCGCAGAGAGCGAAAACTCCTGCAACTCCTCACTTTGGTAGACGGGATGAAAAAAGCAACTCTCCGCGCCCGTATGGCAGGCAGGGCCCGCCTTTTCCACCACCACGGTCAGCGCGTCCTTGTCGCAATCAGCTGTAATCGAAACCACTCTTTGGTAGTTGCCGCTTGTTTCCCCTTTACGCCAAAGGGTCTGCCGTGAACGGCTGTAAAAACAAGTCCTTCCCTCATTCATCGTGATTTGCAGGCTCTCTGCATTCATATACGCCACGGTCAACACTTCCTTGGTGCAAGCGTCCACCACTACGGCAGGGATTAACCCCTTTTCGTCAAATTTCAATTCCTCAATCTTTATCATTTTTTTATCTCCTTACGGGAATATTTGCTTTGGCAAGAATCTCTTTCACCTCGGCAATCTCTACTTCTCCAAAGTGGAAAATGGACGCCGCCAAGCCCGCATCTACCTTGGGCAAAGCCTTGAATAGCGCCACAAAATCCTCTGCTTTGCCCGCGCCGCCCGATGCTATCACGGGGACGTTTACTCTATCGGACACCGCCTTTAACATTTCGAGGTCAAAGCCGCCTTTCACGCCGTCCGTGTCAATCGAATTCACCACGATTTCCCCTGCGCCGTTCTCCACGCCGCGCACAATCCAGTCCAAGGCGTCCAAACCCGTATTCTCTCTGCCCCCTTTTGCAAAGACGGTGAACCTGCCGTCCACACGCTTGACGTCTACGGAGAGCACTACACATTGGTCGCCGTACAACTTTGCCGCCTCGTAGATGAGTTGCGGATTGCGAATTGCGCCCGAATTGACGCTGACCTTGTCTGCACCGCATTTCAGCACTCTGTCAAAGTCCTGCAACGAGGAAATCCCACCGCCAACCGTCAACGGAATAAACACGTTCGCCGCCACCGCACGCAGTACGTCGGCAAAAATCGAACGCCCCTCTCCCGATGCCGTGATGTCGTAAAACACCAACTCGTCTGCGCCGTGGTCGCTGTAATACTTCCCCAGCGCAACGGGGTCGGATACGTCGGACAGTCCGCTGAAATTCACTCCCTTTACCACCCTGCCGTCCTTAACGTCCAAGCAGGGTATAATTCTTTTCGTTATCATTTTGCAACCTCTATCGCCTCTTGCAAAGAAACCGCTTTTTCATAATACGCTTTGCCGATAATCGCCCCGTGCAAGCCCGTCTTCGCCAGCTTTTTCACTCCGTCTAAGTCGGAAACGCCACCCGAAGCAATCACCTGCAGTTTCGGACATTCCGCCGCTAGCCGTTCGTACAACCCGTAGTTCGCCCCCTGCATCGCGCCGTCCTTGGAAATATCCGTACAAATGACCGTTTCTACGCCCAGATTTTCCAAGTTTTTACAAAACTCCATTCCCGTCAAAGCAGACCGCTCTGTCCAGCCCTTGATTGCAACGTAGCCGTCCTTAATATCCACGCCGACAGCAATCTTCGAGCCATACCTGCCTACCGCATTTTTCAAAAACACAGGGTCTACCACCGCCGCCGTACCCAAAATGACACGGCTGACACCAGCGGATAAATACCGCTCCACGACGTCCATATTGCGTATACCGCCGCCCACTTCAACAAACAAACCCGCGGCGGAAACCAGCCGCTCGATTGTGGCAAGGTTGGGCGTTCCACCCCCCTTTGCCCCTTCCAAATCAACAAGGTGCATATGGGTCGCGCCCTGCGCCTTAAAATCAAGCGCAATCTCCTCGGGGTGTTCGCTATACACCGTCATTTGCGCGTAATCGCCCTTAAAAAGGCGCACCGCCTTCCCTTCGTATAAATCAATCGCAGGATAAATAATCATAATCTTTCTTACACTTCCGTAAACGCCTTCAAGATTTTTAAGCCGACCTCGCCGCTCTTTTCAGGGTGAAATTGACAGCCGTACACGTTCTTATTCGCCACCGCCGCCGTAATCGCGCCGCCGTATTCCGTCGTGGCAATCACACTCTCGTCGCACTTTGTCGCATAATAGGAATGGACGAAATATACGTGATTATCCCCTACCAGGTATCGAAACAACTCGTTTTTCTTAGGGAATTCCAGTTTATTCCAACCGATGTGCGGAATTTTGTAATCCTTAGGAACAACGTCCGCAATCGGACGAATTTCCCCTTTGATAAGCCCCAAACCCCTATGTTCGCCGTATTCGTAGCTCTTCTCAAACAGCAGTTGCATTCCAAGGCAGATACCCAAAATCGGCTTGCCTTGCTTTGCCTGCGCAACGACCACCTCGGCAAGCCCAGAGGCAAACAGTTTCTTTGCCGCATCTTCAAACGCACCGACACCCGGCAGGACGATTTTATCCGCTTGCTCGATTTCCTTTCTATCCGAGGTCAGTTTCGCCTCTGCGCCGATTGCCCGAAAGGAACTGACCAGCGAGAACAGATTGCCCACCCCATAATCGACGATGGCAATCATTGTAAAACTCCTTTGGTGGACGGGACTTCGTCCGCATATGCAGGGTCAATTGCCACCGCTTGCTTTAGACTTCGCGCCACCGATTTAAACGTCCCCTCGATGATGTGGTGCGTGTTTCTCCCCTCCAACTGTTTCACGTGCAGGTTGATGCCTGCGTTTGAAGTAAACGCCGTGAAAAACTCTTCTACGAGCTCGGTGTCAAAGTTGCCCACACGCTTTGCGCGCAGACGAAGGTCGAGATTTAAGTAGCTCCTACCCGAAATATCCACCGCAGACAAAATTAAGGCTTCGTCCATCGGCAAAATTGTGTCGCCGTAGCGCACGATGCCACGCTTGTCCCCAAGCGCCTGCTTGAACGCCAAACCGAGGCAAATACCGATATCCTCCGTCGTGTGGTGGAAATCCACCTCGACGTCCCCCTTGCAGGTAAGCTCTAAATCCAGTCTGCCATGGCGCGCAAACAGCGTGAGCATATGGTTCAAAAAGCCGCTGCCGCTGTTCACGTTCGACACGCCGCTGCCGTCCAAATTCAACTTTAAGACGATGTCCGTTTCCTTGGTCGTTCTGATGATTTCTACCGTTCGCATACAATCTCCTTCAACGCCTTCACCAGCGTTTCCATCTCCTTGGGGCTGCCCACCGTGATACGGTTGTATTCACAAATCCGCTCCTGCGCGAAATGCCGTACCAAAATCCCTTTTTCTTTCAATTTGAGATACAGCTCCTGCCCCCCGATTTTCTCATGGCGAACGAAGAGAAAGTTGCCCTGCGACTCGGTCATCGTAAACCCAAGCGCTTTCAGCTGCTCTGCCGTCCATTCACGGTTGGCAATAATCTTGTTTCGACACGCCTCAAAATACTCTGTATCCAGCAATGAACCCACACCTGCCGCCGCCGTCATACGATTGACGTTGTAAGGGTTGGTCGAATACTTAATACGGTTTAAATCCTCAATAATCTCTCGGCTCGCAATCCCCACACCCAGCCGCGCGCCCGCTAGCGAGCGTGATTTGGAAAAGGTCTGCGATACCAAGAGGTTGCCGTACTTTTGGATAAGAGGTACGCAACTCTCCCAACCAAAGTCTACGTACGCCTCGTCAATCACCACGATACGGCCAGAATCGGCGGCAAGCAATTCTTCCACCTCCGCAACCGACAGCGCCAAGCCCGTCGGCGCGTTGGGGTTCGCCAAAAATACCGTTCCTTTCGCTTGCTTATAATCTTCGAGGTTGACGGTAAAGTCCTCACGCAGAGGGAGTTCTGTCTTCTTTGCGCCGTGCAGGTCGGCAAACACCTTGTAAAAACCGTAGGTAATATCGGGAAATACCGCAGGCGTTTCCCCGCCGCAATACGCCATAAACGCGAAATTCAAGATTTCATCCGAGCCGTTGCCCACGATGACGTTTTCCGTGCCTACCCCTAACTTTTTCGCAAGCAAGGAGCAGAGCTCCTTGCAGTCGGGGTCGGAGTACAGCATACATTTTTGCAACTGTTCCTTCGCCAGTTCCTGCGCCTTCTTGGACGGCTGAAAGGGGCTTTCGTTCGTATTCAGTTTGACGTATTTGCGTTCCTTGGGCTGCTCCCCCGGTACGTACGCCTGTAAGCCTTGGTATTTTTTGGATAAAAATTTACTCATTGTCTTCTTCCTCAAAGCGCACGACTGCGCTTCTTGCGTGCGCCGTCAGCCCCTCTTGCATCGCAAAGTATTCCACCTCACGCGCCACCGATTTTAACGCGTCCTTTTCGTAATATACGTACTGTGTTTTCTTGATAAAGTCGTCTACCGACAGAGCGCTGGAAAACCGAGCCGTACCGCTTGTGGGCAAGGTATGGTTCGTGCCCGCGTAGTAATCGCCGATTGCCTCGGGACAGTACTTACCCAAGAATACCGAGCCTGCGTTGCGCACCTTCTCTAAATAGGGGAAGGGGTCGTCTACGCAGATTTCCAAATGCTCGGGGGCAATCCCGTTGGCAACTTCAATCCCCTCTTCCAAGGATTTTACGACGATGATTTTTCCGTTGTTGTCAATCGACGCACGAGCAATCTCCTTACGCGCAAGCAGGGGGATTTGTTTCTCCAACTCGTTTGCCACCGCCTTTGCGAAGTCTTCGCTGTCGGTAATCAGCACCGCACTTGCCATTCTATCGTGTTCCGCCTGCGACAGCAGGTCCGCCGCCACGTCCATAGGGCGGTTGCTATCGTCTGCAAGCACCAAAATCTCACTAGGCCCAGCAATCATATCAATCGACACCATGCCAAACACCTGCCGTTTTGCCTCTGCCACGAACGCGTTGCCCGGCCCGACGATTTTATCCACCTTGGGTACGCTCTCCGTGCCGTAGGCGAGTGCCGCCACCGCCTGTGCGCCGCCTACCTTATAAATCTCCTTGACGCCAGCCACCTTTGCCGCCGCCAGGATGACGGGATTCACTTTCCCTTCCGCGTTAGGCGGAGTGGTCATCACCACACGCGGACAGCCTGCCACCACGGCAGGAATAGAATCCATCAGCACCGTCGAAGGATATGCCGCCGTACCCCCGGGAACGTAGATACCCACCCGTTCGATCGGCAGCACCTTTTGCCCTACAATGACACCGTTCTCTCGGCGGATTTCAAAGCCCTCACGCCGTTGACTAAGGTGGTATTCACGGATATTTTCCGCCGCTTTTTGCAGGATTTCCACAAACTCAACGGATACCCGCCCCATCGCTTCTTCAATTTCCGCCTCCGAAACACGCAGGGACGACAACTTTGCTTTATCGAAACGCTCGGTCAACGCAATGAGCGCTTCGTCCCCCTCTTTGCGTACCTTTGCCAGTATCTCCGATACCGTCGCCGATACGTCAGGGGTTTTCATCACCGCCGAAAATATTTTTTCCCGCTGCTGCGGTACGTCTTGCATTATTTTAATCATCGCTCTTGTTCGTTCCTATCTGTTTTCGTAAGCCGTCGACGAGATTTTCCACGCCGTTCGTCTTGAATTTAAAGCTCGACTTGTTGGCAATCAAGCGCGCGCTAATATCCGCAAAGCGCTCTACGACCACCAAACCGTTTTCACGCAGCGTAGCGCCCGTTTCCACAATGTCCACAATTACGTCGGATAACCCCAAAAGAGGGGCGAGCTCTATCGAGCCGTTCAACCGTATGATATCAATCTCTCTGTCCTGTTCCGCGTAATACCGCTTTGCAATCCGTTCGAATTTGGTCGCTACCACGAGAGGCTTACTGCGGTCATCCTGAAAATCCGCTTTCGCCGCCACCGCCATACTGCATTTGCCAATCCCCAAATCGAGCAACTCGTACACGTCGCTGCCGTATTCTGTCAGCACGTCTTTCCCTACGACGCCAACGTCCGCCGCGCCACGCTCTACGTACACCCCGACGTCCGAGGGCTTCACCCAAAAAAAGCGTATGCCCTTTTCAAGGTTTTCAAAGACCAGCCGTCTGCCCGGCTCTTTAATTGTGGGGCAGCCATAGCCCGCTTTTTCAAATAAATCGTATACCTTTTCCCCTAATCTGCCTTTGGGAAGGGCTACGTTCAAAATTTTTCGCATACACTCTCCTATCGTCTTAATTCGTCCAAGTACACCGCAAACCCGACTGCTTTGCCATTCTTCCCCATCGCTTGCATCAAGCCGTCGTACTGTCCGCCCGACAAGACCCCCGTGGGGATTCCCTCCACGTAGCCTTGGAACGCCACGCCGCTATAATATTTCCGATTGCCTGCCACCGAAAAATCCACCCGTATCTTATCCGAGAGCCCCAGGGCTTTCAAGCCCTTTAAAATCCCTCGAAAATCGGCAACCGCAGCCGTTGTTGCGCCGTCCACGCAAAAGACGTCGAGCGCCTCGTCTACGCCGTCAATGCCGCCGTACACCGTCGCCAGCCTCTCCAAAAGAGCCGATTTGCTTTCCTCCAAGCCCTCCTGCGCCGCCACCGAACGTATCCCCGACAAGTCTTTTCGACTGAGAGCGTCCAACACCGCGCGCTTACCGCCGTCGGAAAGGGCGCAGGCGTTCAATACGCCGCCGACAATACCCATGTGCGAAAGCTCTAATACGTTGCTTTCCGAAATACAATCCAGACTTTTCACGGCAAGAGTCAGCGCCTCCAGCAGCGCGTCTTCGTCCACCGCCCCCAAGCACTCTAATCCAGCCTGCATAATCTCTTGGTAGCTGCGCGTACCTTTGGCTGCCCGATAGACGTTCTCGTGATAATACACCTTCATCACCTCGCCTGCGCCCAGCCGAGCGTTCTTAATAATCGAGAGTGTGACGTCCGGCTTCATCGCCAGCAAGCGACCGTCTAAGTCGGTAAACGTAAGGACGTTCTCCGAAACGAGGAACTCCTTATTACGCGCGTACACGTCATATTCTTCCAATTTGCTCATGCGATATTTTTCGTAGCCGTTTTCCGCATACAACGCACGCAGAGAAAACGCCGTTCGCTCTTCTCTGGAAAGCACCGCCGACCAATCCTTCATTCTTCCGCCCCCTTTTCCAGCACTAACTCATAGCCGCCCGCGCCGTAGTTCAAGCATTTTGCCACACGGCTGATGGTTGCGGTACTTGCGCCCGTCTTTTTGGAAATTTCCTGATAGTTCCTTCCGTCGTTCAGCATCACCGCCACTTCCCAACGCTGCGCAATCGACTGCAACTCTTTAATCGTACAGACGTCCTCAAAGAATTTTTGGCAATCTTCCACGCTTTTTAATTGCAGCACCGCTTGGAAAAATCCATCAAATGCTTTCATCGAAAATTCTACCATACTCCTTCTCCTTTCCCCTTAAGCTGACAAGACTTGAACCTTTTAGGTTTTGACGGCGAGAAATCCCCCAACTGTACAGGATTTCCTCTTGCAATACGGACGGTATTCCTGCGCGAAAATCCTTTCATTTAAGAAATTTCGCGCTCGTGAAAACTGCGTAGCATCTTAAAATAGTGATTTTGCGATGAATTTAGGCGGAGGCGACCGCCGCCGTATCAACATACTGCAAGGGCGCAACCGTCTTAAAGGCGCGCAAAATAACATTTTAAGACTGAAAGGTTCAAGTCTTGTCAGCTTACGTATTTGTTTAACAGTTTAGCACGTTAAAGCGATAAAGTCAAGGATTTTATAGGCAAAAAAACAAATAAAAAATTTTTTTATTTTTTTTGAAAAACTGATTAAAAATGCTTGCCTTTCTTAAAAATATATGATATAGTTAATAAGCTTTCGACGGAAGTTTAGCTCAGCTGGGAGAGCATCTGCCTTACAAGCAGAGGGTCATAGGTTCGAACCCTATAACTTCCACCAGCAAAAGACAGTGCGGATGGTATATGCGGGAATAGCTCAGTGGTAGAGCGTCACCTTGCCAAGGTGAATGTCGCGGGTTCGAATCTCGTTTCCCGCTCCAACATCCGCACTGTTTTCTTTTTATCAATGCCGATAGGGCAGAAAGGAGATGGCGCTATAGCCAAGCGGTAAGGCCAAGGTCTGCAAAACCTTTATCCCCCGGTTCAAATCCGGGTGGCGCCTCCAAAAAACTCTGCACCAAGTTGGTGCAGAGTTTTTCATAACAACCAAATATGCTCGTGTGGTGGAATAGGCAGACGCAAGGGACTTAAAATTTTTTGTGTTGTGAATTTTTCACATTTCACCTCAAAATC
>JAFQVL010000057.1 GCA_017408045.1 Clostridia bacterium
AAAAATCACAACTAAGTTGTTTTGATTGTTAAAACACCAAAACAAGCACGAAACAATGATTATTTTAATCAAAGTGAGCATTTTTATGAAAATAACACAAGAAAAAAGAGTTTTGGAAATTTTAGAAACGCAGCAATACGCTTCCGTAGACGAATTGTCTGCCGCTTTAAGCGTTAGCGCTTCCACCATTCGCCGCACCTTGGAAATTTTGCAACAGAAGGGGTTGGTAACGAGAACGCACGGCGGCGTAAAAATCAACGGCGACAACAATTTTTCGCCCAGCTTCACCTTCCGTATTCACCAAAATAGTTTTGAGAAGAAAAAAATTGCGCTTTCTGCAATCAAACTCATCAAAAACGGGGATATTATCTTTTTGGACGGTTCTACTTCCGCTTTTTATATTGCCGAATACTTAAAGGAATTTAAGAACATTCGTGTGATTACCAACGGGATTGATACCCTTTCGCTTTTAGCGAAATACAATATCCTTGCCTATTCCACGGGCGGTCTGGTTTCCGCGGAGAACCCTTCCGTTTTGGTCGGTCGGTACGCCGAAGATATGATCGGCAATTTCCACGCAGATATTGCGTTTTTCTCTGCGCAGGCAATGGACAACGACGGCGAGATATACGATTGCTACGAAGACGAAATTTTCATTCGTCGCGCTATGATTCAAAACGCCAAAACCAAAGTGTTCCTTTGCGATAACACGAAAACGGGAAAGACCGCGCCCTATCATCTTTGCTCCTTGAAAGACGTTGACTACGTCGCCAGCAACCAACCGTTGCCGAACTCTATCCCCACAGAAAAATTTTTAACCTTATAAAAGCGTCGATAATACGCAATTTTTTGGAGATAAATCTATGTTTGAACAAACGAAAGCCCTTTGCCAACACTTTTTAGATATGGGCATTCCCTGCTTTGACTTGATCGTCTACAAGGACGGAGAGTGCGTCCTTAGACACATGGGCGGTTATGCCGATCCGGAAAACAAAATTCCAATGCAGGGAAAGGAAAAATGGCATATCTATTCCTGCTCTAAACTCATCACCTGCGTGGCGGCGATGCAACTTTGGGAAAAGGGACTGTTCTCCTTGGACGATAACCTGTCCGATTACTTGCCTGCCTTTGCGGAAATGACCGTAAAGACGGAAAACGGGATTAAAAAAGCGAAAAATCCCATCAAAATTAAGCACTTATTCCAAATGACCGCCGGTATGGATTACGATATGCATACCCCCGAACTTGAAGAATATTACAGCATTCCGGGCAATCATTGTCCCACGATTGAAACGGTCAATGAGTTTGCCAAAAAACCGCTCGTATACGAGCCGGGGGAAGGTTGGAAATACAGCGTTGCCCACGACGTGCTGGGGGCGCTTGTAGAGATAGTATCGGGCGAAAAGTTTGAAAACTATGTAAAAGCGCATATTTTCAACCCCCTTGGAATGAATAGTTCCGACTTTTTACACCCCCTTGAGGATTGGACGGGGTTTGCAAAACAGTACATTTACGATGCGAAAACCGGTCAATTCACCCCTGCGCTGCGCTATTGGTGTCATTTAGGAAAAGACTTTGCCAGCGGTGGCGGCGGTTGCACCTCTACCGTTGAGGACTATATCAAGTTCTTAGAAGCTTTGCGCATCGGGGACGTCATCTTAAAGAAAGAAACGATCGCCTTGATGACTACCGATCATCTTACGGAACAACAGCGCGCAACGTACTCCAAAGCGGCGAACTTCGGCTACGGTTTGGGTATGCGCACACCGTTAAACAATCCTGCCCAAACAGATTTTGGTTGGGGCGGCGCTGCGGGCGCGTACGCCGCCGTCGATCCCGTGAATAACTTCTCATTCTATTATTCGCAACACGTGTTAGAAGCACCCAACCGCCACCTGCGCGAATGGCTCTACACCACGATCCGAGCCGACCTGCTTGGCGAAAAAGTGGAAGTTCCCATTGATACGACGGACACTACCCCCCATTTGACCTACTAAAAACATCGCTATATTCCCTCGATAAAAAAACGGGATACCCCTCGGTATCCCGTTTTCACTTTTCTTATAGGCGCTTATTTCATCAACTTAAAGAACGCATCGTACGCGCCTTCAATGCGAATACCGTTATCGTCCAAAATATGCGCAAGGGTAAGAATATCCATAACGGCGGTCTGGTCCTTTTTAATCTTCTTCCAACCCTGATAATCATCTAAGGTGATGATATCCGTGCCGTACTTTTCGTTTACGAAATTAGAATAATTCTGGTTGACGCAAATCGCCACGCCGCCAGAAAATTTAAACAACTGCGGTTTCAAGAAAATAATGCTGTCAACACTTTCGGGCGGGAAATTGTACCACTCGCCGTCGTTCGCCTTCATACTCAGGTAGCCGCCGTTTTTAATTTGCCAGCCAAGTTTTTCCTGCGCAATTTTATCGGGGGTAAATTTATACCTATTTTTATCCCATGTGAAAACTTCCTTGCTCATATCCATTTCTCCTTATATCGGTTTCATTGTCTTTAGTCTACCACAATCTCTCAAGCCTGTCAATACATTCCTTGAAAAAATACCGAAATTTGTCGATTTTTATCCATTATCTCTGCTCTATCAGCGACAAAATTGCCTATTGACAAAACCCCGAAAAACTGCTATACTTAAAGACACCCAACAAACAAGGAGAATGGTATGCGAAAAAAACCCACCATCGCTTTGATGTACGACTTTGATAAAACCCTCTGTACGGAGGATATGCAAAACTACTCGTTTATCCCCAACCTCGGTATGACGACCGACGAATTTTGGGGGGAAGTAGAGGCTTTCCGCAAAAAGAATTATATGGAAAGCATCTTGGGCTATCTTTACTACACGATGCAAATTTGCAAAGAAAAAAATATCCCTTTCACCAAGGAATATTTACAATCGGTCGGTAAGGATATTCGCTTTTTTAAGGGAGTACAAAACTGGTTCGACCGAATCAATAAATACGGCGAATCCATCGGCGTAAATATCGAACATTACGTTATTTCCAGCGGCATCAAGGAAATCATCGAGGGCAGCGAAATCAAGGACAACTTCAAAAAAATCTTCGCTTGTCAATATTATTTTGACAAGAACGGCGCTGCCGTTTGGCCGAAGATTGCCATCAACTATACGCAAAAAACGCAATACGTCTTTCGTATCTCCAAGGGAATCTACGACGAAACGGATACGAAGCGCGTCAACGACAAGATGGGCGACAGAGTCATCCCCTACCAGAATATGATTTATTTCGGAGACGGTATTACGGACATTCCCTGTATGACCCTCATCAAAAAGCAGGGCGGCGTATCGATTGCCGTCTATACCAAAGGGCAGAAGAACAAAGTGACCGACCTCTTATTAGACGATAGGGTCAATTACATCTCCCTTGCCGATTATCAGGAGGGGAGCGATTTAGATTCCCTCGTCAAATGCATTCTGCAGAGAATGAAGTTAGCGCACACCCTACTGCTCAAGCAAAAACAGCAACGGCAACGGGAATCGAAAAACACAACCGCAGAAAAGGCGTAAGGACCACGGCTAAACAAAGAGTGGGCTATACCTCGTATTTGGCGCAGAGGGTCAAAAGTTTGCTCAGCGCGTTAGAAATTTCTTCCGTTTCATAGACAGATACCGACTCCTTCGTCGAATACCTGCCCACCTCTTTTTGTAATTTATGCAATAAAAGGCTATCCGCACCGGATAGTCTTTTTTCAGACAAAGCGTACAACAGCTTGCGTGCGTGTAAGAACCTTGCATCCAAAGGCAAGCGCTGATCCGCAAGCCCACCCAACGCTGTTTCCAGCCGACTTCTCACGTATTTATTGCGGCTATCGGGCAGGGCGGCTTGCAGCCGCATTTCCTCGACGAGATACGCCTTCGCCCTCTCACGCCGCCGCTGCAGCGCCAATCCAAACCCTACCGCGGCTACCACCGCAGCCAAACCAAAAACGATCGTTAATAACATAAAAAGCACCTCACGGCATAATCATTGCCAGAACGAGGTGCTTTTATACTTGTCAAACAATCTCTAATTCTAACCCACGGTAGATATTGACGAGGGTACAGCGTACCTTTTCCAAAGGGATATGCAAAATCTTCGCCACCGCCATTCGATACAACCGCAACTGCACGGCGTAAGTCTTACGCAAAGCGTCCTCCCCTTTTTGCGAATATTTATAATCGACGATTTCTGCACAGCCTTCGCCCACCACCAAAAGGTCGATTGCCCCTTGAATGAGCATCTCCTCATCGCACGCAGGACAGCCGCCGTCCGATTCTTCCCCAAGCACGGACAACACTTCCTTGGCAGGCAGCGCCGCCATGAACCGTTGCTCCTTATACATCCGCACGTCGCGCAGACGGTAGAATACTTCAGCCCCCAAAATTTCCGCCAACTTATCCGCCTGCAGTACCGACAAATATTCCTCGCTGAGCAGCCCTTGCGCCTGCATTTCATCCAAAGCTTGCAAAGCAAGCGACCGCAACACCGCCGCATCCCCCTTCACCGCGTCCAAGCGAACAAAGTCAAAATGCTCTAAGAAGGCGTGATAGGCGCTGCCGACCACGGTATCCTTACCGCCCTCGGCACGTTCCTCTGCCTGTACGGCATCGTCGTCCAAGTTTTCAACGAAGGCAGCCGACTTGTTGTCCTCTCCCGTTTCCAGAAGTTTCATCAACGCCGTAGGCGAGGTTTTGGCAGGCATATTTTCGCAGCCGGAATGTGCGTATTCCCACGCCTGCGCCCGTTCGATTTCCTCGACCAAAGCCGCATCCGTTTCCACGGCAAGCGCTTGCCTCTCCAGGGTAGGTATTTCCATACCTGCCCCCTCTATTTTGTACTTTTCCCACAGCGAAAAATCGGTGATATCCTCGTATGATTTCCCGTAGCGAATATCCGCCCCTTCCGATTCCTCGTCGAAAATCATATGCAGAGCGTACTGCGCGCGCGTCAAGGCAACGTAGTAAACGTTTAACTCATCTCGAACGCACTCCAAGGCCTCCCTACGCTTATGCAACAGGCGCAGGACGGTGGACGAGCGAACCATTTTATCGGTATCGTACGCCCTGGGCGCTAAGCCGTAGTCGTCCACGTACCAGACCTCGTCCCGTTCTCCCTCGCGGAAGTTGCGGCTAAGGTTGGAGGCGATGACCACAGGGAATTCAAGCCCCTTGGAAGCGTGCATCGTCATCACACGCACGGCGTTTTCACCGCCGTTTTCACAATACTTGACGGTATAATCCAGCATTTTTAACCGAGTTAAAAAGTCGTGCACATCGAGCGGTTCGGGGGAGCGTGTTTCCTCGATAAAACGGTGGATACGCTTCAAACAATTTTCGCCGTTCACGCCGGCGAGCAGACCGACTTCCATCTGCTTTTCCGCAATCACGCGGGTCAATACTTCGCCTGCATCGGCAACCTGCGCAAAGCGGCGCAGCTCCTCAAAGTAATCGAAGAACTCCTGCAATTTTTTCTTCAGCTCGTCCTCGTGCGTCAAAATATAATTTCGGCAAGCGGTACGGAAATTCGCCCTTTGGACGCCTTCCCCTTCTCCTTTTTCCCCTTCGCCACGGCGCTTTCTTTCCTCTTCTTCCGCCTGCTCTACTGCCGTCTGCGCCAGACGAACGGCAACCAAATCGTCCTCGGTCAAGCCACCGATCGGGGAGAGCAAAACGCTGGCAAGCGGAATATCCTGCTCACAATTATCTAAGAGGTGTATCAGGTCGATCAGCGTTTTGATTTCAGGAAAATCGCAGATATTGATCGGGGCTTCCGCAGACACAGGCACGCCCTCGGCAGACAGCGCGGCGATGACCTCTGCAATGCTCCCCTTCTTCCAACGGTCCAGCACGGCAATATCCGAATACTGCACGCGCTTGTACTGACCCGATTCCACGTCATAATATTCCGACATACGCTCCCGTTCGATAATTTCACGGATTTTCTTCGCCATATTCGAAAGTTTGGCTTTGCGCAAAGCGGCGTTTTCTCGCACGGAGTACACGTCCGAAACGGGTTCTTCCTTTTCCGTTTCCTCTTTTCCAACAAAGTGCAACTGCACCCTGCCCGCGCCCTCCTCATACAAGCCGCCAAACGCCATCACACCGTCGGTTTTGTAGTCTACTTCGCTGTTTTCCGTCGTCATAATCCGCTTGAACTGCTCGTTCACGGCGTCTAAGACGGGGGAAACGCTGCGGAAGTTTTTACTCAACGGCAAAGCGTTCGCATTCGGGTCGGCTTTGAATTCCGCCCACTTTTCCGCAAAGAATTTCGACTTACTGCCACGGAAACCGTAGATAGATTGCTTGATATCCCCGACCAAAAAGAGGTTCTTGCCCGAAACCCCTCGGACGATGCGCTCTTGCACGGGGTTGACGTCCTGATATTCGTCCACGAATACGTACGAATACTTATTCGCAAATTCCTCGGCTATCTCTCTACGGCTCAAAAGCGCTAAGGCGTAATGTTCCAAATCGTTATAATCGAGTACGCCGCGCAACTTTTTCAGGCGCATATATTCTTCGTCAAAACGCAACACGAATTTGGCAAGCGGCTGCGCCAACTCTGCCGCAAGAGAGAAGTTTCTTCTCTCTTCCTCGCGCGAGGCAACCACCTTGCGTTCCTCGTCGTTCATTTTTTTCTTGATTTTCTTCTCCTGCAAACGCACCATCTGCTCGTAGGCGGCGAGCACCTCGGGCGCATCCTTATTCGGGTCTACCTTGGGCTTTGTGGGCATCTTTCCCCACGGCATTGCGGCAAGCGTAAACAAGTCGCCTGCGTCCATCCACTCGTTTAAAACGTCCATCAACAGCCCACAATGTTTGGCAAGATCCGCCCGACCGTATTTTTCAAAAGTGGCGTAGAGAGCAGACAACTGTTCCCGATAGAATTTGCACTTTTCGACGTACCACGAAAAGCACTCCTTGCAGATTTCGTCAAAGAGCGCGTCGCTGTCCTGCCCAGAGGCAAGCAGTTCTTTTTCATAGTCCACGCGCGTACGCACTTTGCTATGCACCTCTAAAATGACCTTGCGCAGCGTATCGTCCTTTTTCTTACGGAAGAATACGGACAACAGTTTTTTGAAGTCCTCATTCTCCTCGGCGTACGCCTGCTCGAAGACATTTTCCACGGCTCGGTTTTTTAAAGCAACTCCGTCCGCATCGTCCTCGGCGATAATCCCAAAGCGGTTGCCCACGTCCGTTGCATAAAAATGGGTGCGTATGAGTTTTGCACAGAAGTAGTGAATGGTGGAAATATCAGCGAGCGCCACCTGACGGTGCTGCGCTTTCAAACGCTCGCGATTTTCCTTGGAAGTCGCAGGGTCGTTCATGGCTTTTACAAGTGCCTTACGCAGTTCCTCCTTCATAGATGCCGCCGCTTTTTTCGTGTAGGTGACGGCAAGGACATCCTTTACGTCCACCCCTTCGTCGCGAATTAAGCGTATCATCTTTTCAATCATCACCGTAGTCTTACCGCTACCTGCCGAGGCAGAAACGATGGTTCTACCTTGCGCCTCGATGGCTTTGAGTTGTTCGTCGGTAAATTTACTCATCCTTCTGCTCCTCTTCTTTACGCTTTCTAACAACGTCGACTACGTTCTTACAGCCCGTCTTTGGCGCAGTACGCACCTGCTGCCGTTCGCTATGGAAGCCGCACATACCTCCGTACTTACACCACTTGCAGGAATCGTGATGGCTGGTCTTGACGGGTGAGGAGGCAACGTAGCCTTCTTTGAGTTCCTGCGTCGCCCCACGGGAAACGTACAGAGCGTAGTCCAAGAAATCGGTAAACATCTCTCCCGGCATCACGTTGCCGCTGCGATTTTTTTCCAAAGCGGCGTCGAAATGCTCGCTCTTTTGGCTGCCACTCAGCGTTTTATCTCCGCACGACAGGGCAGCCGCGTCCCCGTTCAAAAAGCCCTGCATACGGAATTTCCCTTCCGCTCTATCCGAAAAGCCAACGGACGCAGGGAAATACAATACTCCCGCAGGGATTTTATCCCCACGCACAGCAGACATATACAACTCCATTTGCAACTTTAAGCCCAAATAATAACTCTTGGCATCGGCGGTAATCGACCCCGTCTTATAGTCCACGACGCGGACGAAAGTATCGTTCTCGTCCACACGGTCCACCTTGCCATAAACGTCCTTGGTATGGATTTTTCGTTCTTTCGTAATGGTATCAAACGCAGAATCGCGTACTTGGCGATAAACTACGCGCGCAATCTCCACGCCCTCTTCCTTGAGTTTTTCGGAAGAATATGCGCCTGCCAAGGTATCCGCCTTGGGCAACAGTTTCTCGTTTTGCATCAACTCCTCTGCCTTCGCGCGCGCCTCTGCCGCAAACGCATCCTCATCTGCACACTTGTAAATATGGTCGGTCAACTCTTCCAGCAGCTTGTGGATAAAGTTGCCGGTGTCCGTGCTAAGCACCGTTGCCTCCTGCCGTTCTTCGAGGCGCAAGCCCTTGTCGGCAAAGCACTTATACGGACAGTCGAAATAGGTTTCCAAAAGCGAGGGGGAAAGAGCGCCTCTGGACAAAAACAGCGCCTCGCCGTCCTCAATGTACTTATGCGGACTCACTTCCGTAAAGATACCCTCAGGCAACGCCTCTTTCTTTGTCAACGCCTCGTAAAGGGACGAATATTCCCTACGGGAATCCGTCTTTTTTTCCTCGATATCGTTCTTTTGAAGGAGCAATTGCCGCATCGCAGGCGACAGCGCGCTGCAACGGTATGCAAAGTCTTCCGCAGGATATTTTTTCTCCTCGGCGATTTCCGTATGCAAAGTGGTTTGGAACGCGCCCTTGATATAACGGAACACCTCGGAAAGAGCAGGGTCTTCTCCGTTCGAGCCCAAGGCATAACTAAGGTGCAGCGCATCGGTAAAGGTACACAAATTCAGGGCAAAGCTCTCACGGTTTCTGAGGTTCACCTCCTCTACCATCGGCTCTAAATACGCCTGAATTTCCTGCAATTTGATTTTGTCTTGGTCGGTGATGAGGTTGGCATCGTCCGAAGCGCGCGGCAGAGCGTCCGTCATCCCGAACGCAAACAGCACGCGTACCCGTTCGATACGGCTGTCCGTCGAATCCCCAACGAACACAGCGTCCAAGCGCAAAGGGTTGGGGGCGACCTCGGTCGCCTCTAAGCCATCCGCAAGCAGGGTAGAGAAATCCTCTAAGCTCATCGGCTTGTCGCCCGCAAGCAGCCTTGCCTCTTCCAGCACCCCCTGCAATTTTTTCTCAATCTGCGAAAGGTAGCTGCGCATCCCCTCGTCCTTCGCGTCTTTCATAAGCGTAGACAGCATTTCTTTCGCGCCCACTTCCTCAAGCAACGCCTGCACGGCAAGGCAGTATTCGCCCCCCGTATGCTTGTCCTTGAACAAGCCTACCGCCCTTTCCAGTCTGTTCTTGCAGATGGTGAGGTATTCCATTCCGCCATAGTCCTCCGCCGCCGCGCTCTTAATATCCTTGGTCGCGCCGCCTCGGAAATTCGCGTGCTTTAACAAGTAGTTTCGATAGTTATCCCCTTCCCCGAAGAAGAGGTTTTTCGCGACGGCATCCACGCTTGCAGGGGAATAGCGTTCGATTGCCGCATCCATGACCGCAAGGATAAACTTCGCCAAGGGGTGGCGTTTTAAAGAGATACGCTCGTCCAGCGAATAGGGAATTCCATATTCGGAAAAAGCCTTGCGAATCGCCAACGAGTATTCTTCCACCGAGGGAGTTAACACCGCAAAATCCCGATAATGCAGGTCGGGGTTTTGCGCCATATGTTTGCGGATATACACGGCGGCATATTCCGCCTCGCCCGTCTTATCGGGGGCGGCAAAAATGCGTATCGCATCGGTCGGATAGCGTTCTTCGCTTGCTCCGTCCGACAAAGTTTCCGTGGCAAACAGGCACTTTCTAAGTCGCTCCGCCTCTCCCTCTAAAGGAACGCCCAGGTTGTACGCTTTAAAGACAATCCCCCTGCTTTGCCTGTAATCCTGCGCCAGCTGCGCAAACGCGCCGTACGCTTGGTTGGTGTACGCTTCCTCGTCGCCTGCAAGGAAAATCCCCACCACGTTCTTCGCGCTCTCAATCGCCGCGCTAAGCGTGCGCTTTGCCTGCCTCGTAAAGGAAGAATAGCAGAGGAAAAAGACGTTCGTTTCAGACATGCCATCGGTATTTTTAATACAATCAGGCAAAAGGGTCAAGTATTTCCCCTCGTCCAAATACCCCCCTTCCTTTAAGAAAGTATCGTAGCGTTCGTACAGCAGGGCAAGGTCGGACATCTTATTTTTCAAGGCATCCTCAGGCAAGCGCGCAATCCCTACGCGAAGTTGCTCGGGCGAAAGCTCGGAGGCGGCGAATTGCGCCAACTGCTCGTAGATACACTTTGCCCCCGTCAAAACGCTCGAATTCGAGGTAAAGCACCGCAACAGATTCTCTTTTTGCAGCTGCAGCATAATTTCCGCCACTGCCATAACCGACCCTTCCCGCGAAAGCACCCTTTCGTCCGTCCGCAAAAAACGGGAAAAGGTGGTAACGTTCGTCAAGAACGTACCGTCGATACGGCGCATCAGGGCGCGCTCCGCCACGAGGGTCAAACGATCCTCGCAGAAGACGATATTCTTTTGCCCAAGTTGCTCGTACGCGGCAATCTGCTCTGCCATCGCGTCCAAACACTCCGACAGCGTATAGGCGTTTATCAGTTTTATCATAAGCCTCTCCCCTTCGTTCGAACTTTGATTCTCTTATAGTATACCATAACCAACGTCCATTTTGATAATTTTTCAACCATTTTTCACAAATAATTTTTAAAAAACGGCATTTTGCTTTTACAATTTTGAAAGAATGTGTTATAATGAAGACTGTGGGGCTCGTCCTCAAATTCAAAATTATGCCTGACGGAGTATTCTTCCGCAGAGCAAGGTAGACTATGAAAAAGAAATTGTTTGCGGCAATTGCATTAACCCTTTCGACGCTAGCGTTCGCAGCGTGCGCCCCCGGCAACCAAACGTTAACCTTCTACGCCAACTGGGAAAAGACGATCATTTCCGAAGCGAACAACGCTTCCGAGGAAACCTTGACTTATTACGTAGAGCACGAGGAGTCTTCCTTCCTTCAAAAGGAGTTTTACGACGTAAAATACTGCTATGCAAACGGCGCAAAAAAGGCAGGCGTATATACCACCAGCCTGACATACCCGACGGAAGACACCTACCTCTATCAAACGACCTTAACGATGGACGTTACCTTTATCTTGGCAAACGGAGAAAGCGCGACGAAGACGGACACGGTAATTACGGAAGCGAAATTCAAGAAAACGAATACTTCGTTGCAGCCCATCTACTCTAAGAAGACCGTGCACGCGCACGCGCCGAGAAACGGAGAGGTACACGCGCTGGAAAACGTATACGACGCAGAAGGTAAACTGACGCAAATCGGTGCGTTCGTCGAATACGATTACGAATTTCTGATTGAATACAAGGACGACTTGTCGGGCGGCACGCTGACAAAGACGGACCTTTCCGAACACGGCACTCTTGGTTTACAGGATGGCAAGCAGACCATCGAATTCTCGATTGCAGACAAGAAATACACCTATCTGGACAACGAGCAATACCTGTTTGCGCTGCGCGGCATTTCCAGCGAGCAGTTGGCAACCGCATCCAAGACGGTGAGCATGTATAACGCCTCGCTGATGACGATGGAAACGGTTGCTACCACCCCTTCTTCCTCGGCAAAGACTAACTTTGAATTGCAACTGAACGGCGGCGAAAAGACTTCGTATGAAATCGAGTACGTGCCTCTGACGGTTAAGACCAACACCAAGCACGCAAACCTTTCCCAAACCCTTTGGTATGCAAAGACGACGGACAGCAACAACAACCTTTTTAGAAACGTTCTGCTGAAAATGAGCGTACCTATGTACTTTGGACTTGGCACGCTGCACTATACCTTACAGCAAGCCAATTTCTCTACGGAAGCCTAACAGCCCAAAATCTTAAAAGAGCCGACCACGGCTCTTTTTCTTTTAGAAAAATATTCAAAAAAAATCGAATAAAGTCTTGTTTATTGATTGACATCTTCGAAAGATAGGTCTATAATAGGCGTTGGTTTAGGCCGACAAGACTTGAACAGCCAAATAAAATCTTTATACGTAGGAAAACGAATTATGGGTAAATTCAGCAACAAATGGACGCGCGCCGCTATTCCCGCGCTGTTATTGCATTGCAGTATCGGAACGGTATACTGCTGGTCCTATCTGGAAGGGGCTATCATCAAGGCGTTTGAAAGCGCGCAGATGAGCGCGAACGGCCTCGGTTGGGCATTCTCCCTTGCCATCTTCTTCTTGGGCATGAGCGCAGCCTTCCTCGGCAATTTCGTCGAAAAGGACATTCGCAAAGCCAGCCTGCTTGCAAGCATCTGTTTCGCGGTAGGCGTAGCCGGCACGGGTCTTGCCATTCGGCTGCATTGTATGCCCCTCATTCTCGTCTTTTACGGTGTGATTATGGGTATCGGCTTAGGTCTTGGCTACCTCTCCCCCGTGAAGACGTTGATGCTTTGGTTCAAGGACAACAAGGGCTTGGCAACCGGGCTTGCGGTGGCAGGTTTCGGTGCGGCAAAAATGATTTTCGCCCCCATCATCACCGCGATGATCGGCGCGGTAGACGTTGAATTTACGCTGTATATCCTTGCAGGCATTTGGTTCTTGATGATGTTCGTCGGCCATTTGCTGCTGCGCAAGCCGGAGGGCTGGGTAGAGCAACACGAAAAGTTCGACATCAAGGCATTCTTCAGCCGCTTTAAGATTTTTGCCGACGTGAAATTTATCGGCATCTGGCTGGTATTCTACATCAACATCACCTGCGGCCTTGCCTTGATCTCCAACGAAAAAGCCATCTACACCGCGATCGGTCTTGCCTCTCTCGCCCCGATTTTGGGTACGACGACGGGCTTCTTCAACGCCGCGGGACGCTTGGGGTATTCTACGCTGGGCGACCATATGAAAAACCGCAACAACGTCTATAAGATTATTTTGATCAGCGAGTTGGCGATCACGGCACTTGCCCTCTTCACAGGTACGATTTCCAACAGCATTGTCTTCATCTGCATCCCCCTGTTGATTTTGGTCAACCTCGGCTACGGCGGCGGTTTCAGCAACCTTCCCACCCTCCTCTCCGACGTGTACGGCATGGGCAATATTTCTTCCCTGCACGGTATCGCGCTGTCGGCGTGGGCGTTTGCAGGCTTGACGGGCAATCAGGTAGCCAGCCTCATCGTAGAAAAGACGGGCAGTTATCAAAATATTCTCATCTTCACGGCAATTCTGTACGCGATTGCGCTGCTGGTTGACTTCTTACTCGTTCGAGTAAAAGCCCCTCAAACGGCAGAGGCAGAAAAGCAAGCATAAAACCCCAAAAACAAAATATATAAAAACCCCGATGCCTTGATAGGCATCGGGGTACTTTTTTATTTCGTTTATTTTTCGTATACGCTGCGCTTCAACACGCCGACGTAGGGCAGGTTGCGATACTCCTCTGCGTAATCCAACCCATACCCGACGACAAACTCGTCCTCGATGACAAAGCCGGTATACTCTGGTTCAATCGGCACTTCTCTGCGCTGGGGCTTATCGAGAAGAGTGATAATATTCAGGCTGGCAGGCCGCCTTGCGTTGAGCAACTTTTTCAATTGATACAGCGTATTTCCCGAATCAATAATATCTTCCACAAGCAACACGTCCCGATCGAAAATATCCATCGTGAGATCCTTTTTAATCGTCAGTTCTCTCGAAGACACCGTGCCGTTTCCGTACGAGGACACCACCATAAAATCCATCTCCACAGACGTTTTCATCTGCCGCAAAAGATCGGCAAAGAACATCACACTGCCCTTTAAGATACAAACGACCAAGGGCTTACGTCCTTCGTAAAGGCGGTCTAATTGCGCGGCAAGTTCCTCAATACGCTTTGCAATTTGCGCCTCGGTAATCATAATTTTTTCTACGTTCTCGTGCATTTTTATTCTCCGTTTATTCCCTTTCGTTCATCGCAAGGTACAATATTTTTTTCGTTTGATTATCAACCTTTACCCTTTCAGAAATCTCCACGCCAAACACAGCAAGGATTTCTTCGCCGTCCGCAAGTAGTGGCAACTCCTCTCGCTGCCTTTTGGGCAACTTGATATCAATGAGGTATTTTTTCAGGCTCTTTCTGCCGCCCCCGAATTTATGGAAGGTGTCCCCTTCCCTTCGGGTTCTAATCTCTCCCCCCGCAGGGATTTTCTCCTCGTCGAGACGCAACACCCCGACCCCTTCCAGAGGGGTTCTTGACACCGTCAATTCGTACCTGCCCCAAGAAAACCGTCCGCAAGCAAAGGGAATGCAAGGTGCGTATTCCTCTCCATCGCCCGTGTAAAACCGAATTTTTTGATAACTGCGTTCAGCAAAGACACCCTGCGGCAGATCCACCCTCGCGCCCGTCTGTAGGTTGCAAAGATTTTGCAGCGCCAACAGGTGCTTTTGGGTATAATTTTTCTCGATGCCCAGCGTTTTCATCACCGTCAAGCACGCCCTACGAAAGAGTGGCGGCGGCGCATCTACGCCCACGCTCCAGCCCGAATCGCCTTTCGAGGCAGGGCTGGAAATTTCCAGCCATTCCTTGGCGAGAGAATAGAGGTACTCGTCGTCCTCCTTTGCCCTAACCCCGAACGCAATCAGGTTCTCCTTTGCCCCGGGCACAGCCTCTTCCAACGCCGGCAGAACGTCCAAGCGGATACGGTTGCGCGCGGCGTCCCGTTCAAAGTTGGTGCTATCCTCACGGTATTGCAAGCCACGCTTTGCAACGTAGCGTAAAATCTCTTGTTTTCTCTCGCCCAGCAGGGGTCTGAGATATCTGCCGCTTACGGCGGACATACCCAAAACGCCGCCAAGCGAAGTCCCTCTGCACAATCGAAACAAAGCGGTTTCTGCCCCGTCGTCTTTATGATGCGCCAAAGCAATATATTCCGCCTTACCGTCCGAGAGCAGCCTCTCAAAGCAACGGTAGCGAAACGTCCTCGCCGCCTCTTCCAGCCCAATCCCTAACCTCTTTGCAAGGGCAGGACAATCCTCGGAAAAGAGGACGAATTCTAATCCGTACTCTTCCGCCAAGCCGCGCACGAATTCGGCATCCGCAAGGCTCTCCGCTCCACGAATTCCATGCTCACAATGGACGACCAGCAGGCTAAACCCCTTTTCCAAAGCAACGCAAACCAGTCTATCCAGCAGCGCAACGGAATCTGCACCCCCAGATACGGCAACGGCAATTTTAACGTTGTTCGGCAAGTCCTTCGTCCACATACAAAAGCGTCCTTTACAGCAAATCCTTCTTCCACATACTCCGCCACGTTTACGGCAAGTCTATTTCGTACAAATCCTTCGGCGGCAGGGGCTTTGACGACCCTTCCACCAGTTTTTTGACCGCCAGCGCGGCTTTTTCGACGGACACGTTCGTGCCTGCGCCTGCGATACAGCCGCCGGGGCAGCCCATGCCCTCGATTAGGCAGCCGTTTTTCTTGCCAGCCTTGGCAAGCAGCAGCATTTTTTTACACTCTGCCAAGCCCTCAGCGTGTTCAATCTTGACCTCTACGCCGGGGTAGTATTCCTGCACGCATTTCTCAATCGCCGCCGCAACGCCGCCAGCCACCGCATAGCCACGCCCTGCGCCCGTCGCCTCGTGAATGTTCCGTTCGCCGTGGTACTTTGAAAAGTCCACGTCCTTCGCCGCGAAGATTGCGGCAAGCTCCTCAAAGGTGATGACGAAGTCCACGTCGCTGCGCACCGTTCTTCTGGACGCCTCTAATTTTTTCGCCGCGCAAGGCCCGATGAACACCACACGCGCCTGAGGCGATTTCTGTTTAATTCGCCGTGCGGTTGCCACCATCGGGGTCAACGCCTGCGATACCTGTCCTATCATCTGCGGGAATTGTTTTTTTGCAAGCATCGCCCACGCAGGACAACAGGAAGTCAAAAGGAATGGCAACTTACCCGAAACCACTTCTTCGACGTACGCGTGGGCTTCGGTTGCCGCGCCAAGGTCCGCGCCGCTTGCCACCTCGTGTACCTCTTTAAAGCCGATATCCAGCAGCGCACCCTTGATAATGGCAGGGGTAATCCCTTCGCCAAACTGCCCTGCTACGGAAGGCGCAAGCTCTGCCACGACGTAATCCCCTTTGCGGATTGCTCGTACCAGTTGGAAAATTTGTGATTTGTCTGCAATCGCCGCAAACGGACACGCCACCATACATTGTCCGCAGCCCACGCACTTGTCGTTGTCAATCTTGGCGCGACCCAACTCGTCCGTGTAAATCGCCTTGATACCGCACGCCGCCGAACAGGGACGCACCTTGTGCGCAATCGCGTCGTAGGGGCAAGCTTGCTTGCACTTCCCACAATGGATACATTTTTCTTGGTCAATGACCGTCTGTCCGTCCACGACGGAGATCGCGTCTTTGGGACAAGCCGCAACGCAAGCCTTCGCCACACAGCCACGGCATTGGTTGGAAACCTCGTACACGTTGTCGGGGCATTTGTCGCACGCCGACGGGAGCACCTGCATCAGAGGTGGCTCGTAATACTTATCGGAAATGTTGGAAAGCTCCATTCCTGCCGTGATATGCACGGGCTTGTCGGAAGGGGTCAAAGACATACCCATCGCCATACGCACTCTATCGCCTGCAATCGCGCGTTCTCTATACACGCTGTCGCTGAAGCGAGGTACGTCGGTGGGGGTAATTTTGAAAGGAATCGCCTCAATCCCGTCGTTCACCTTTTCAGGCTCGGCATCGAAGGCGACCTTTGCCACTTCCTTAAAGATTTCGTGTCTTAATTTTCTTACCGAGGTATCTAACCCTCTCATTTTTGATTCCATATGATCAATTCTCCGTACGCCTGAACAGCTTACCTGCCAAAATGGACAGCGACGCCGCCAAATCTTCCGTTTTCAAAACCACACCCTTGGGGGGTGTCAAAGCCGCAGGGGCAAAGTTCCACACCGCTTTAATCCCTGCCGCCGCCATTTGGTCTAAGACCTCTTGCGCCGCCGCTTTCGGCACGGCGATAATCCCGATGCGAATTTTTTTCTTCTCCACAAACTGTCGAAAACGCTCCATTGGCAAAATGGGCTTGCCCGCCACCTTGCCGCCCACCAAATCGGGGTTCTTGTCAAAGGCGGCAACGATATTCATACCGTTATTCTTAAAGCCCTCGTAGCCCAAAAAGGCTTTTCCCAGCCCCCCTGCGCCGACAATCACGACGTCGGAAAGATTGTCATAGCCCAAAAACTTTTCTATGTCCGCAATCAACGTCGCCACGCCAAAGCCCTTTCTCGGCACGCCTGCATTCGAGGAAACGACGGCAAGATCCTTTCGCACCAGAACGGAGGAAACGGAAATGCTCTGCGCGATCACCGACGAAGAAATAAACCGTTCCCCGCCCGCGCTTGCTTCCTGCAAAAAGCGCAAATATAGCGGCAATCTGTCAATCGTAGCCTTGGAAACTTCCTTTTTCTCCCCCACGGTATTCTCCTTGTCGATATTTTTTTATCGAAATTATTATACCATACGCCACGCCAAAATAGCAAGAAAAATAGAGCGGATTTTTCAAATCCGCCCCAATTCTTTGGTATTTTTCATCACATCCAGCAGCTGTTGCCGCTCCTTTGCATACTTTCCGTATTCTCTCGGCTCTTTTGCCGCAGGCAAACGCATCGTATGTACGATTTTCCCCTCGTCCAAAACCAACACCGTGTCCGCGATGGAAATCGCCTCGTCGAGGTCGTGAGTCACGAACACCGCCGCCAAGCCCCCCGATCGAATGAAGTCCCAAGCAAGCCCCAACATCTGCGCCTTAGACACGGTATCGAGCGCCGAAAACGGCTCGTCGAGCAGCACCAAATCCGCGTCTACACAAAAGGCGCGCAGCAGCGCCACCCTGCGCTTTTCTCCCCCGGAAAGGCTGCCTGCTTTTCTATCTGCCAGCGCCGCCAAGCCTGCTTTTTGCAACGTTTCGTCAATCCATTCGGGCTTACCGCCTGCATACAAAAGGTTTTCCCGAACGGTCAAATAGGGCAAAAGACGGCTCTCTTGAAAGACGTAGCCCACTTTCTTTGGCATCGGAAAAATCTCTCCCTCGTAGGGAAGCAGCCCTGCCAAGATGTTCAAAAGAGTCGTTTTCCCTGCGCCGCTTCTGCCAAGAATGCAGGTGATTTCCCCCTCGCGAAGTTCTAAGGACACCCCGTCCAAAACGACCTTTTCTCCGTACCGCTTTTGAATGTTATTTAAGCGCATCGTCTATCCTCCCAAGCCTTCACCAGCCAAACGCCCGCGACTTCAATCAATATGCCCAGCAGACAAACGATTGCTGTGAGCGCCGTCATCTCGGCGATTTCGTATCCGAGGTTTGCCGTCTGCATCCAACCGCCAATGCTTTGGCTCGTAAACGCCAGCACCTCTGCGGATACGATTAACTTCAAAGAAAACGAGAGCGCCGCCACCCCCTCCCTGCACAAAGCAGGCAACGCCGAGGGCAGATACAACCGCTTGATTTGCACCGAAAGCGGCACGCGATACACCCTGCTCATTTCCAGCAAGTCCTTGTCCACACCGCTAAGAGCGCTATACGCCGCCGTATATAAGAGCGGAAACAACGTCAAACCGCCAATCACAACGGGCGGCAAGTATTCTGACACCCCCCATTTAGAGGCAGCCAATAAAATCAATAGCAGCGCCGCCATCGTGGGCAAAGCGCGCAAAACTGCGACAATCCCACGCAAAAAACGCTCAAAGGAGGGGTACAGGTACGCAATCACGGCAAGCCCCACCCCCAAGACAAGCGCGATGACAAACGCCAAAAACGCGCGACCCAGAGTAGCAAGCAACACCAAATAGAACGCGCCTTTCCCCAACAACGCCCACGCCGCCTGCGCCGTCGCCCAAGGCGAGGGAAGGACGTAGTCGTCCTGCACGGCAAGGTACGCGATTACCCACGCCACAATCAACGTTGCCAAGCCGCAAACGGAAAGAAAAATTGTATTTTTGAAAATCTTTTTCATTTGTCCCCCAACCAATAAAAGCCGTCGCTCGGCATGGCTGCAAATTTCCCGTCTACCTCTATAAGGTTCTGCAAAAAGCTCTTTACTTCCGCCACCGCGCCGCCGTCCATTCTCTGCAAGCGGATACCGCTTCTTGCGATTGCGCCGTCCGTCAGCGTTTCCGCCGTAAACTTCGGCGACAAACCGTCCGCCAAATGCGCCTGCACCGCGCCTGCAATCACCGATTTTTCCGCCGTGGAAAGCCAAGCCACGCCCTCGTCGATTTTGGAAAGCAAGGAACGCACCCAGTCGCCACGGCTGTCAAGCACCTCTTTCTTCACGACGATAACCGCCTGCGGATAACCGCCGCCGTCGCCGTAAAGGGCTTGCAGGTCGCCAACGAACTTCCATTCTCCGCTGTCCACGCGCCAGTCCGCTTCAGGGGAGGGCAAAAGATACAGGTCTGCCCCCGTCAGCACCATCGGGTTCGTGGGCACGGCGCGCAGGTTGACCGCCGAATCGGAATATTCACCGCCCCCCGACAAGTCGTTGTAAGGGACGTCCAACCCCTGCAAGCACGCTTTCAGCGTCAACCCAGGGACGTTGTTCAGCTGTAAAACCCCTATGGTTTTGCCTACGAGGTCGGAGATATTCTCTCTTGTATAGGTGGCGTCCTCTTTTGCCAAAAGGTAGAGATTTCCGTGGGTCAGCACCCCTGCCATCTGATAGACGGAAGCGTCGCCCAAAAGCTTCGCCGCCGCATTGACGGGCATCACGCACACTTCAGCGGCAGGAGTTTTTCCCGTCGTAAAGGTATGCAAAGTGGTTGCCGAAACGACGTGGTATTCCACGCCGTCCTCTGCGGTATCCTCATACATCGGCAATGCGAGCCCCAGCGCAGGCGCGCCGTCCGGCAAATACACGTCGATGGTTTCCGTTTGCGGCTGACAGCCGAAAGAGGCAAACGCCCCTGCCGCCAAGCAAGCCGCCAAAGCAAGCGCCCATTTTTTCATCTTGCCACCGTCCTTTTGTTTCTCCCCAACATTGTACCGCATTTCCCTCAAAAAAGCAAGCATTCAAAAAACAAAAAAGTGAATTGAAATCTGCGATTTCGTGAATTGCATACTTCGTATGCGTGAATTGATTTCTTGCGAAAACGTGAATTGATTGCCTTTGGCAATCGTTGCGGTAGATATTAAGATTTTTCCATAACGCAAAGCAGAGCTTTGCAATTCACGAACGCGCACAGCGTTCAATTCACGACGGCTATGCCGTCAATTCACGCGACGAATGTCGCAATTCACTTTTTAAAAGTAAAAAAATCGCCCTTTCTTAGGACGATTTTTTCAAAGCTACAACACGATGAATAGGCAACCCCTGCTCCACCCACTTACGTTCGTACTCTGTGATGATATTCCACTCAGGGCTACCGTTTTCGTGCAGGTTATAGGTCAGCTCGGTCAGCTCAAAGCCACAAGCACGATACTCTTCCAAGGAAAAATCGAAGAAATCGCGATTGTCCGTTTTTTGCACGACTTTGCCACCGTCCGCAAGCAGCTTTTTATACATTTCCAAAAAGCCCCGATAGGTCAGTCTTTGGGAAACGTAGCCAAGCTTCGGCAACGGCGTAGAGAAATTCAGATAGATATTCTCCACACTCTCCTCGGGGATATAGCAAGGCAAGCACTCTGCGCGGATATTCAAAAACCGCACGTTCTCCGCGCCCTGCTTTTCAGCATTTTCCATAGCAGAAATAACGACGTTGCTCACCATTTCGACGCCGATGTAATTGCGGTCCGGGTTGCGTTTTGCCAATTCGCAAAGAAAGCCCCCCTTTCCGCAACCGATTTCAATATCGACGGGGTTATCGTTTCCAAACACCGCCTTATAATCGACCAAAGCGCGGTAATTTTCAGCGGCCTCTTTCATATTGAGGATACCGCCTGCGCCGCGCGCTAGCAGCCATTTTTGTGTGGCGCTCATTCTCTCGTCAAAGTGCCGTTTCTTTCTCATTCGTTGCGCCATACTTATTTTCTCCCCGTGCTACCAAAGCCGCCCTCGCCGCGGACGGTTTCAGACAAAGTCTGCACCTCGCAATACTCCGCGCGCAAAAAGGGAGCGACAACCAACTGCGCTATGCGCTCACCGCTGTCTACGGTCTGCGATTGAGAGGAGTGGTTATGCAACGCGACCATGACTTCGCCGCGATAATCGGCATCGACAACGCCGACCTTGTTTGCAGGGGCAAGGCCGCGCTTTGTGGCAAGCCCGCTTCTTGCATAAATCAAGCCGACATACCCTTCGGGAATTTCCAAGGCAAGCCCGGTACGAATCAGCTTGGTTTCCCCCGATGCAATCACGGCAGGTTCGTCCAGAACGGCATACAAGTCCGCGCCAGCGGCAAAATCCGATCCATAGCAAGGCAGCACAGCCCTTTCATCCAACTTTTTTACGGCAATTTTCGGCATTATCAGCACTCCTAAGTTTTTCGACCAAGCGCGCTAATCCGCGCGCAAAAGTCTTTTTCTTATCATACCAAATTTTGCCCGAAAAATCAACTCTTTGAAGGTACTTTTTCATATTTTCCCTGCCTTATCCTTTGGCATCAATGTTCTGTCACGTCATACAAGAACCATTGATACAGCGACGAATACGCTTCGCAAAGATAACTTGGCGCAATCGGGTCGTTTTTGAACGCTTCAAAGCGCTCGTTCGGGTCGTCGTAGGTACGGATATAATACTCTTTGACGAGCACGGTACGATCGACGACGGAGAGGGAATAATCGACGGTATAGCCTGCGCCGTTTTGCTGTTGTCCGCTGTATTGCAGATAAAACAACAACCCTTCTCGAAGCATCTCCACCTCAGCGTCGTACGCATCTTGCAACCGAGCGCAAAGATTTTCCCAAATCCCCGAACGAAAAATCCCGGCCTTTACCAGTCGGTATTTTTCCGCAAGCTTCTCCTCTTCCAGCCGCCGCAGCAACCTATTTTTCGAGGTCTGCACCTTGCGCACTTCCAGCAATTGTTCGCTGTTCAGTTTCGCAAATTGCTCCTCGGTGTAATTGATTACGTCAATCGTCATTTTCCGCCCTCCATCTCGCTAAATTCGACGTCGATTTTTCGCACGCACCCGTTGTCCAGAAACTGAATTTCCCAATCGAATGCCTTTCCCTTGACGTCCACGGGCAACTCCGACCCTTTATCGGAGAGTATCAACTCCCCTTCCACCGTCCGTCCGCCAGAGCCAAAGGCTACGCGCACCGTCCCTTCTCCGTAGACAAGCAACCGCTTCACCCATTTTTCCTTGCCGTCCTTGACGGCAACGCCTTCGGCAAAGAACCTCGGCTGAACGTTCTTCGGCAAAAATCCGTTTGGTACGATGCGGCAAATATATTGATTCCATTCCCCCACGGCGACACCGTCCGTGCTTGTAATTCCGCGTAAGGGGTACAACTCGTGCCGACTTCCGTCCTCCGCCTCGAAAACGAGTATCCTTTCCCCGTTAGAGAGGAAGTATCGTTCGCCGTCGGAGGCAACGCCCACGTCGTCAAAGCACAGCTCCGCAGGCACGCCCTCGACCAATCGTTCAAAGCGGTTTCCGTCCATGCGGAAAATATCCCCCGAATCCGTCATAAACAGGACGTATCTTCCGCACAAAGCAGCAGAATTGCGCACGATTTTCCTACCGTAATAGGGCAGCCTTTCCAAGCGAAATCCGTCCGCCGCGCCCGCTCCTTCCAAGCGAAAAATACTATTCTCTTTGAACAAGAGAATGGAATTTTGGTACACCAGCAATTGTAATACGTTTCCAAGTCCGTCCAGCACCTCTACCGAGCCACCGCCGTACGCGCTGGAAGAAAAGTCGTCAAAGTCCCCTGCCTCGCTAAATACGACGGCACGCCCTGCCGAATAGAAAAAGCGGTCGCGAAAAACGCATGCCGCGCGGTTATTCCACTCTTGGTCGCTATGCGCCAAAGTCAATCCCCCGTTCACGCGGTTCACCTCGTCGTTTGTCAAGACGTAGAAATCAGGCTCGCCCGTGCCGTCGGGCAGCGGACAAAGACAGCATTCTACGCCCGGCTTTACGGACAACTGCTGAAAGGTTCTGCTTGGCACGTCATACCCGTACAACCAGTTATCCTCGCCAATCAAAGCAGCATAATACTGCCTATCCAAATCAACGTTGTAATACAGCATCCGTATCCTCTTGGGCTTGAGTTTCGTATTGAGCGCTCTTCCATACGGATCGTAGATATATTCCAAGCCCAAACACCGTTTCAAAGCCCCTCTTGCGCAGCGGCAATTCTCGGCCTGAGTAGCAACGAGGGTCGTACCGACGGGCATTTTCAACGCAGCCCTATCCCCTTCGGACAGCGCAAATCCCGTATATGAAAAAAATTGTTCCCTCATATCCAAGCCCTCTCCTTCAGCCGTCCGCCCTTCCTGCTTTTACAAGCGGCAGCCAAGGCGTCGCGGTACTTTTTATCCCAAGCGGCATGCTCGGCGTACAGCCCTTTATGCAGGCAGTATTCGGCAGCAACGCCGTACGCCAGCAAGCGTTCCGACACGCCCACCTCGTATTCACAAACGCCTTCCGCCGTCTTTTCCTCGGGCAAAGCCGCATATCGAACGACGTATTCCCCTACGCCAAGCGCAAGATGGGTAGGCATACGTTTTGCGCTCACCGCGTTTCCACTCTCATCGCGCACGCAGATAACGTACGCCACCTTTTTAGACAGTCGCGCGTACTCAATACGCCCCTTGTCGTCGGTAGAGAGGGTATCTTCGCAAACGAGCGGCAGATAATCCACCGCCAACTCATTCTCCACCAGGTTAAAGCAATTCACCAGCCCTTGGACGATACGCGTCCCCTCTTCCGAAACCGAGCCGTCGAAATACTCGTCCGTCTTTTCCTCCAGCCCTATCATTCGCGCGGCAAGCCGCACCACGTTTTCTACCGTGAACATTCTCAACCTCCTTTTCGCTGATTTCACGCGCCCACCACGTGGACGGGCGCGGATTCAGCATACGCTTATTCTTCGATACCGTGGATACGTGCCTGCGCGTTGGGACGGGTGCACAGGAGTTCTGCATACTTGACCAAAGTCGCGGTATATACCGGCTTACCGGGAATTTGATGCAAGATTTTACCATCCTCGCTTTCCATCCACTGCCAATCACCCAACTGACACAGCTTGAAATCATCGGTGTTGACAAGATACATCGTACCGCAGGGGCAGAAACGATCGGCAACGATGGGAATACCGTTAAAACTAATCGACTTATAGCCGCCCTCTATCTCCATCGTCTGCAATCTCGTACCCATGGAAGTGAAGTAATTGATCAAAGCGCGGCGCACGCCAAACGAACAGATAATCATATTCGGGGCGCTGCCAGAATGTTCTTCAACCATATCCATAACTGTCTGCAGAGTCAACTCGTCAATTGCACCATCGAGCAGATAATCAACGGGCTTAATCTTGGCATAATCTTCCTCGGAAAGGCCGTAAACAGATTTATTCGTAAAGAGCGCGTCTAAGCCGGTCATTTCCTCGTCAACGCTATCGAGATACAAAAGTCCAGTTTGAAATCCTTCGGGGATAGGATCGCCCGAAAATTTTACTACTCTTTCGACGGGGTCAATAGAGAGCACTGTTCTTTGCGTAGCGCCTTCGTAAGGTACACCGTCGTAATTACAAAAGTTTACCACCATACCGACCTGTAAGGCAGGGAGATTATCAAGTTGCATTTTTGTACGATCGTCTTGCAACTCATACGCGCCCAAGCGTGCTTGCCCGTTGCCCATGAGCATACGGTTAAAATTGTATTTTGCGCCCTTGAGCAGATTTTCCATTTCGCTATTGAGCAGGTTGACGAGGCCGCCGTCATTGCCCTGGGTCGCGCGAATCGCCTTATCGGAAATCTCGATCGTACCGTAGAGGTTTTTCAAAGAGGCAGTCAGCTGTAAATACTTTGCGGCGTCTGCCTTAGGCAGATCACCCGTTTCCGTACCGGAAACCACGCCGGCATGAAAGCCCAAGCGAATGACCTTTTTTACGTCCTTGCCGTAAATATCGGCGGTAGACTGTTCCACCTTTGCCAAGAAAGGGGACGTTTTCATGTCAATGGAATCCTTTACGGCGTCCAAATAAAAAGATTTTAATGCATTTTCTGCAGATTGTAAACTTACCATATTGTTATCATTCTCCTAATTTTTGATTTTTTTTGATACAGTTATCTTGCCTTCCCCATAAAGGGAGTGAAGCATCTAATTCTCGACTTTCTGCGTTTTTAAATACGCCAAAGCCATTTTCCCGGCGTCCGAAATACTACTTGGCTTTTTGGTTGGGGTCTGCATCACACCCCTTCCGCCCACAAGCAGGGGCGCGCCGTTTTTTCCGATAGAGGAAAGGTAATCGCCGATCACCTTTAACCGCACTTCTTCGTTTGCCATCACCTGTTCATACAACGACGGAATCTGCTCTTCCGCAACGCTTGCTTTCAAAGCCGCACCCACGACGTTCGCCGCCGTTTCCGTTGCATTCTCCGCCGCAATATTCGCTTGCGCAGCATCACTTGCCGCTTGTACGCCGTCCGTTTCTTTCGTACCGCCCGTTTCTTGCACGCCGTCCACAACCTGCGCGCCATTCGCGTCCTGCACGCCGTCCACGTCCACCGTAGCGATAGCGATGCTTTCCTCCTCGGCAGAAGAGGGTCGTTGCTCGCTTTGCGCCGACGCGTCCGTCCGAGCGTTTGCGGCAGTACGCTTTTGGGCAGCCGCCCCATCGCGCACTTGATTTTCCTCCTCTTTTTCGTAGCGTTTGAGGCGTTGACTTCTTCTTGTAAACTCCGCCTGCAACGCCGTATACGCCTGCATCAGGGCGTTCACGTCCTTAAACTTTCCCAAATCCGTCGAGCCTACCTTTTCCTTTTCTGCGCCCATTGCGCTATGGATCTCCGATCCCTGCTCCGTTGCGATCGTTTCCACGCAAACGTTCTCCTTATCCTGCATATTCTTTCCTCCTATTTTTTAATTTCCTGCAAAGCAGGCGTACATTCGCCCACTTCATTCTTCTGCAAAGCCGCCTTATGCGCACGCAGATGTTTCAAGACGCGTTCCTTAACTTCGCTCTTTTCGCCCTTTTCAAAAACGGAACTGAGCAAATATCTGGTATGCTCGTTTACGTGCAACGCATGGTCGTCGAACTCCTCGACGTCCACCTCTTTAGAGAGGAGTAGCACGTTTTCATCGCTCGCCTTTGCGACGTGCAGGGCGGAAATATCCCTTGCATTTTTCTCATCTCCAAATCCAAACGCGTCCAAAATCTTATTTCGATGCTCCTTGGGGACTTTCCCGTCCTCGTCGGTGAGCAGCCCTGCGGTAAACAGCGAGAGCAGCGTTTCCCTTTTCTCGGCAGGGGTAGCCGCCACCTCGCCCACAAAGCGTATATCCGCCGTAGGCAATTCGCTCGCGTTGAAATAATACAGTTGCACGCGCTTATTTTCCCCTGTCAGAGTCATCAACCTTGCGTTGCCGGCAAGTTGGCGATAGAGGCGTAAAATATGCCTACCGACCGTCTGTACGGCTTGTTGTACGCTATCCATCGTCGCCGCCAAGCGGGAATCGTCCTGGGACAAAAGCAGTTGCAACCCCGAGGCGGAGGTAACGTTCGTAGTCGTCGAACTTCTTGCGAGGTCGCTCACGCCCGAGATATAGGTAAACTCTTTTTCCAACCACTCTTCCTCTGCGGCAAATTCCGCAGGCATACCGCCGACGTCCAAAATTTGAGGCGGCTGCGAGCCTTGTCGAAAGACGATCACCTTGCCGGGCGCTAAGCCCTCCTCCGCGAGCTCGTCGCAGTCAATCGAGCCGTCCTCCACGGCAACGATGCCCATTGCCAGCCTGTTTAAGAACTCGTGTTTGCGATTGCGCACGGCGTTGTAGGCACGTTGCAGAGGGATCAAGCGGTGGATTACGCTCTGCCCAAAGAACGCCCCGGGCAAGCGCAAGCAATCCTGCTTCACGAAGGGAAATCCCCTCTCGTTTCGATCTCCGCAGAGGTAGGGCAAGCCCCCTTCATACAGCAGGCAATCCCCTGCCACGATCTCCAACCTACCGTCGGGGTACTGCGTGGAGGGCTTTACGTACCGTTCAATGAGCAACACCCCTTCCGACTCCTTTTTCACCCCTGCGCCGCCGTCGGTCGCATAGGCGGCGTACACGCCAAGAGCGTCATTCTCGCCCGTCTGTTTTTCTCCTTCCACGGCGACCCCAAAGGTTTCCAGCACGTAGGAAGGCGCAACGATCTGCGCGTGTATGAGGCTGTGCAGTTCATCAATACTCTCCGCGTCCAATCGGTCGGGGAACACCTCGAAAGCAGACAACGCCGACACGCATACCTCACCCTCGTAAACGGGAACACCGTTCGCGTCAACCGATACCTGCCTACCGCCTTTATCATTCCAAGCGATTTTGTAAAACGCACTACCGCACGTTTCTGCCCAAAGGGTCGCCCTTGCCGCCACACGCGGAAAGTCCACCGCATCCTGCACGTATTCTAAAACCGCGCTAGAGAGCTTTGCCGTCTGCACGTCGCTCTCCTCGTCGGAAAACGCACGCACCTGCAAGGTGGGGCGCAAGTTTGTAAGCTTGCTCATTCTTGCATCTACGATCGGTGCAATTCGGTTGTAGACCCTACGGGTCTGCCAGTAAAACTTTTTTTCCTCGGCGACGATACCGCCGTGCGGCAGAGCGTCGCAATACTGATCTCCCGACAAAAACCGCATGTTCAGCAGCCAGCCGTTCTCAATGCTTCTTCGCGCCTCTCTACGGCGTTCAAAATCCGCCTTGACCTCTGCAACCAGCGCTTCTTTTCGTTTCTTCTCCGATAATTCCTTTGCCTTTACGTCAAATTCATTCATGTTTCTCTCCCTTCTTTAATTCTTGCAGCAACCGCTGCTTTTCCTTTTCCAATTCCTCGTCGGACATCGCATCACAATGCTCCTCTGCCCGTTCGCTTTCCAGAAGCAGCTGCAAGGCTTTCCAATCGCCTGGGACGTCTTTTTTCACTTCCTTTTTCTTGGTCATCTGCATTTTTCCGTCCACCTCTGCGTATTCCACCGTAATTTCCGCCACCTTGTATCCCTTGGCGGCTTTCAGCAGCATCTCCTTGATTTTTTTATCTGTCAACAATTTTTCCATTTTCTCGTTTCACTTCTCCAAAATTCTATTCCCCCTTATTTTTCTCTAAAAGTTCTTTTTAAGGCAACCGCCTTATCCCAAGCCGCCGCCACGCCGCCTATCCACAATCGTCCGTATTCTCTTTTCCTTGTCAATTTGTACGGGACTTTTGACAGGCGCAACAGGCTGTTTTTTCGGTTTAGACATCAAGTAATATCGCATCTCGTCCAAAGCGTGATCGTCCACCTTTTTCGGCGCATCGCCACCACCCCAGTAATACCCTTTCAACTCTTTGATGAGTTCCGTACAGTTGGAAAAAATATACAGATTAGGCAGTCCATTGTCCTGCTTTAAGTAGCTTTTCACCCGTGCAATTCCCGAAAATAAGTCCTTATTGACGTTCGGGTTGACCAAGATATTCCGTTCGTAAAAAAGTTCGCAAACGCTCTTCACGCCCGACAGCGTGCGTTGCTTTGCCGCGCTGTCTATCAGCGCGTGCACCCTACCCTGTTTATCCAGTTTCCAACCCAAAAGATTACAAATCCGCTTGATTTCTGCTGCGTGGTAATCGACGTCCCGCCCTGCGGCAAAATGCTCGTAAACGACGTAGACGTTGTCGTCGAAGTCGACGGCGTACCAATGCGCTGACAGCGGATTGTTTAGACCGGGGTCGATCGAGATGTTGTCCTGCCATTCCTTAGGAATGGCAAACGGCTCAATCACGTGAATACTCTCGTCAAATTCGGGGTATACGAGGCCCTCGGCAGCGGCAAAGCGCCCATACCGTCTTGCCTGCAGCGCCGCCTCGTCTAAGCCCCCTTCTATCGCCGCAATTTCCGCTTTATCGAGGTAGGGGTTATCCGCCCATTCCATAAATTCGTACCAAATTTCAGGGTCTTTTTTGGGGTTCAAGAAGATGTCGTGGTACACGAACGTAAACCCTTTCAAAGGGGTCATCGTCCCAAAAATATCCCCCTTTTTATCGAGCACACGCATACGGCATTCGAGGTAAATATCCTTGGGCGGCTCTTCGTCGAACCAGACGAAATCGAGGGAAGTGCCTTGGAATTTCTCTCTGCCTTGGTCGCAACTCTTAAAGCCGATCACCGAAGTTCCCCCCAACGCGCTTTTCACGCGGATAAAGTCAATGACGCCGTCCTCCGGTCGATCTTTTCTGCCTGAAATCATGACGATTTCCTCTATCCAGTCCTTGCGCAAATACCGCAATATCTTTTTTTGCGCGACATCCCGTTGCACCTGCGCGGACAGCGAAACCACCCAACCGCAGACCCCCGATTTATTTTCCCGATAGGGGTGTATCCCCCTTGCCATATACACACACTCTACCGCGCCGCACTCCGTTTTCCCCGAACGGTTGCCGCCAAAGACCCAACGGTTTCGTTTTGAGCAGCGATGAAACGCCAGTTGCTTTTGGTGAATTTTCTCCCCCGTGTTGTATTTGGCAAGCGCGTCCCCACGCCTGCGTTTTTTCTGTTCCCGCTCGATGGCGAGTATACTTTCGACAATCTCTCTCATATCCTTCTAAAACTTGACAAAACCCTCCTACGCCTACGGCGTTATACTCCGTTTATGAAAAAATTTCTTGCGTTGCTTACGTTGTTTATCATTTTCATCATCGGTACGCCTCCCGTCCCAAAGGCCTCCGCCGATACGGGGGAAGCGCAATATGCGTGCATTCTCTCTGAGGGGGTGTATTTTTACACTTCGGAGAACGAATACAGCGGTATCTTCACTCTGCCCAAGACGTACTACGTAAAAATTCTTTCGGTAGGCGAACGCTTCACGCGGGTAGAGTACTTAACCGATACCACGCACACGAAAACGCTTGTTGGCTACTGCCTGACCCACCAGCTTACTTTTGTGGATTACACACCCGTGAACCCGTACCTGTATACGACCTTTGACGTTATTTACACGGCGGCAAACGGAGATAACAACGACGATATTTTGGACAAGCTCGTCTTCACCTGCGGATATTACGGGGATTACGCAATCGGCGCAAAACGCTACGCCTACGTATACAAAAACGGCGAATACGCATACGTCCCCCGCCCAGAGAATTTTGAATACCCCGAGAGCACGGAATACGCCGACCGCCTCTCCTCCCCCAACGAAAGCGAAGGAGCAGCCACCGTCAACCCCATACAGCTTGGAATTTTGGCTGTACTTTGCCTGCTCGTACCGTTGCTGGCGGCAATCATATTAAAGAGTAATAAAGCCCCCGTTTACGACCCAGAAGAATAGAGCACCTGCGGTAGTGAATTGAAATCTTTGATTTCGTGAATTGCATACTCTGTATGCGTGAATTGTTTTCCCCAGAAAACGTGAATGGATTGCCTTTGGCAATCGTTGCGGAAAAAATGAAAATCCTTCCATAACGCAAGACGTAGTCTTGCAATTCACGAACGCCGTCAAGCGTTCAATTCACGACGGCATCGCCGTCAATTCACGATTTACGCAGTAAATCAATTCACCTTTGTTCACCCTCGTATTTCCTGCAAGAACTGTAAAAACGCCCTTTCCTTTTTTTCAAGGCCGAGGTCTTTCCCGAGCTCTATATATGTATAAATCGCGTTAATCCCGTCGAGATCGGCAAATTCCTCTAAAAAGCGTTCCTTGGTTAAGCCCTGCCGCAAAAACCTCTCCGTCAGCTTCGCAAGGAGCTTTTTTTGTTTTCGGAAATACGTACGCTCACTCCAATAGGGAACGGTCCGCATTTTCTCGTCTGCAATCCCGGCATACTTTTCGGCAAACGCGCGTTTCACGCGATCAAGCTTGCCAAAGTACCGCACGTTCAGCAGCATTTTCTCCTCCGTTGACAGCCTGTCCAAAGCGGCAACCGCCAATTGATTCAACTGACGAACCTTTGCCTTTTCCACAACCGCCATCGCAAGATGCTCTGCAAGCTTTTGCGCAGGCTCTCTGCTGTCTGCAGACATTACCGCGCGATTGCGGATATGCTGCAAGTATCCATCCTCTATCCATTCCAAGCGTGGGTAGCAATACAAAATCGCCTTCACACAGTTTTCCAAATCGTATCACCTCCAATCGGCATTCGCCGAAAATATTTTTCATTGTATTGTAGGGGAGAAGTTTCCCTTCCCATTAACAAAGCTTCGTGAATGGACAGCACAGCCGTCGTAAATGGAACGCTGAACGCGTGTTCGTGAATTGCAAGGCTGCACCTTGCGTTAAGGAAAAATTTTAAATACCTCCACAACGATTGCCACAAGCAATCCATTCACGTTTTGCGCAGCAAAACAATTCACGCCGCCGAGAATTCACAAAAGCCACGGGCTTTCAATTCAATTTTATGCCTGTCCCCGACCAGCAACACCGTGATTATATATTGCATAGGTAGAAAATCCATATTTTACTGCCACTTTTTGGTTTCAAAATCCGAACATTTGTTCGTGTTTTTTTAGGTATTATTTTTAATTATGACAATAGTATGCCTATTATATTTTTGTATTTTCCACGATTTTTCATAAAAGCCCAACAAAGAATCTTGCCTATCCCCTTGCATTTTTTTTGTAAGCATGTTATAATAGCGATATGGAGCGAAAAACGAGGAAAAAATGGATTCAAATCGGCTTGACCGCCACCTGCGCGGCATTGCTTGCATTCGGGGCATCTTTGATGCCCCATTTCGGCGTTTCCGATTTTACCGCAGCCAAAGCGGACGGGGCTATCACCGCCGAGGCGGCGCAGTACATGCTGATTACCCCTACCTCGTACGAACAATATCTGCCCTTGCAAGCGCCTGCCGACGTTGCGGTATCGGACGATTTTACGGCAATTGCAGACGGAAACCTGATTTACGTATACAACAGGGCAAGGCAGCTCTACCGCACCTATACGCACACCGCCAACACCACCGAAGATTTAAACGTGGTGGCGAACCTTGAATTCTCGCAATACGGCGACCTGTACTTTATTGACGGGAACGCGCACATGTACGTCATTGAAAATTCCCTACTTGCCTCGACGACGGCAGAGCTTACCACGAAGGAAGACTTCCCTGCGTTCTTCTGTAATGCGTTCGTCATCAATGGGAATGATTTATATTTTGCAGTCAGTTCGGAGGCGTCGGCGCATCTTTCGCGCACGGACGCAGCCTCTCCGAACGCCAGCACGGCAAAGCTGATTGTCGGCAACATATCCAAAGGCCCAGCCATAGCGTACTACGACGATACCCTCTATTACACGAACGGCAACGGCAACTTCCTCAACAAAATCACGTTAGACGACGATTCGCCGGCGCAAGAGTTGTGCGCCTTCACCGTTCCGATCTCCTCGCTGGCGGTTGGCGGCGACGAAGTATTCATCACCAACACCAACAACGAATTTTACGTATACAACCGCATCACGCTTAGCGGCTTAGCGTCCAACATTCAACCGCTTGACAAAGACGTAAGCGGCGGCTACAAGACCCTTTCCACCTACAAAGATCACGTCTACGCCGTCCGCGAACGCTCGGTGCGGCAATACGGCATCGGCAAGGGCTTTACGCAGTTTGAAATTGCCGCGAATTCCTCTTCTCCCCACCGTTTGCAAAACGCAACGGATATGATTTTGCAAGGGGAAAAGTTGTACGTCGCAGACAGCGGCAACTGCCGTATCTCCATCTACGACACGGCAACGCAAAGTTATCAAGCGGTATCCTTACCCGCCCCTGCTACGTGCGTAGCAGCTTACGGCAATACCGTACTTGCGGCAGACGAAACGACGGCGTGGCTAATAGACTTATCCAACGCGGAAACCGTGCAGACTTTCCAAGGCTTTGACGGCAGTATCTCAGGCATCACGGCAGTTTACGACCGATATTATCTTGCGACGACCAGCAATACCTATTACACCGTTTCCTTGCAACCGATTGCAAGTGAGGCGGGACAACCGGTTGCCCCTGCCTACGAATGGCAACTGTCGGACGGCGTCCGCAAAACGAACGGCATTTCGCCTACGCACTTTACCAGCGACGTCTACGGAAACTTCTACGTAGTAGCAGGCAACGATTTGCATAAGTTTACGGAAACAGAGATTTTACTCCCCAACGAATTTGGCAAAGAAGTACTTTCTCTGCTCCCTACGCAACCTGAAAAAATCATCGTGGATTTAAACGAAAACGTCTACGTCTTAAAGGACGGTGAGCTGCACTTCTACGCGTACACGGCAGAAACGGACGTTTACGCGGATACAGCAACGATTGTACCGCTGTCCGCACAACTTGTATACGGACAAACGGAAACGACCCCTATCACCTCTGTGGCGTTCAACGTATACGACAACGCGGCGTACGTGCTGTACGATGGGAACTTGGTGCTCTCCACCCCTCGGTTGCAACTTCCGACCGTCCAAGGAATTCCTACTAGCGGCATAGAGCAGACGATATTTACCGAAAGCAGCGCAGAATTTAAAGTGGTAGAAACCAAGGAAAACGCTTTCCTCATTCAGTTCGACCTGCAAGCATTAAACCAGCAATACACCACGCAGAGCGGGTACAACTTCCCCTATCTTTCGCACGGTCGGGACACCGAGTCGCACGTTGCGTTGATGCTTGGGCAAGCAGGTGAATATTCGGTGCTTGCGATTTTTGACAAGGAAACGCACGCGTACTCCAACTATTTGACCAAGAGCCGCTACTTCGTGCAAGAAAAATCGGAAAGCGACTATCTTGTGGAATACGAGGAATCGCAAACGAAAACGGGGTATTTAACGAACGCCCTGACCTTATATAAGTATCCGTATTTGACCGATTTGCTGCGTGTAAGCAGCATGGAAAAGAACCAAACGGTACGGCTTATCGGCGAAATCAACCAACTGGACTACGATTATTACAAAATTGAAATCGAGGATGCAACGGGCAACGTGCAGACGGGGTTTATCCCGAAGTCGTATATCACCTTCTTCGACGGTTCTCCAAAGCCGAGTGAACCGCACACGTACGGCGAGAGCGAACCCAGCGAAGATTCCATATGGCGACTGACCTATCTATTGCTTGGCGCGGCGGCAATCTGCGTACTGCTTGACCTGCTGATCCTGCAACGCAAACCCAAGGATGAATAACAAACAAAAAACAGCCTTCTCCAAGGCTGTTTTTTATAAGTGAATTGAAAACCGTAGGGTTTTCGTGAATTGCATACTGCGTATGCGTGAATTGTTTTGCAACGCAAAAAAAGCCCACCGTTCTCACGGTGGGCTTATCTTTATCGAAAAAGATTATTCTTCGTCTTTGGTTTCTTCTACGGGTGCTTCTTCTGCAGGCTTTTCTTCTGCAGCAGCCGCAGCAGCAGCCTTTTCTGCTTTCTTAGCAGCCTTAGCGTCCTTTCTCATCTGCGCCTTCATCTCTTTGGTGATTACGCGCGCAGCGTTGATTTTTTCACGCATTTCCTGCGGTGTAGGAGGCACGAAGGAAGAACCTTCTGCGTTTTCTTCGATCACTTCGTAGCCAGCATCTCTTTCGAGCATCGTTGCTTCGGTTTCGCCGTCGAACATATGGATATGGTCCGCGTCGAAGGACAAGGTAACAACGTCTTTCAAAGAAACGACTGCACGGTTGGAAATTCTTGCGATCATCTGCGTGGAGTTATCAACGACCGAGCTTTCCTTTCCTTCGTAATCCAATTCGCAGTATACCTGCGTTTCAGCGCCGAGCTTTTCAACAACCTCTATTCTTGCCTGAATGGAAGTTTCGGGGTGAGCAGCAACGAATGCTTCGTCATAGTGAATATCTTCAGGACGAACGCCGAGGGTAAGCGCCTTATCGGTGTTCAAATATTCGTCGATGTTCTTAATTCTTGCAACCAGCGATTCGGGCAACTTAATCTTATTGTTGCCAACGAAGCTGACGTATACGCCATCGTCCTCTTTAACGAGTCTCGAATCCTTAAAGAAGTTCATCTGCGGCGTACCGATGAAACCTGCAACGAAAAGGTTGATGGGATAATCGTAGAGGTTCTGAGGGGTATCAACCTGCTGCATGAAGCCGTCCTTCATAACAACGATACGCGTACCCATGGTCATAGCTTCGACCTGGTCGTGAGTAACGTAGACGAAGGTGGTAGCAAGTCTTGCATGGAGTTTGGAAATTTCCGTTCTCATGGAAGCACGCAACTTTGCGTCCAAGTTGGAAAGAGGTTCGTCCAAAAGGAATACTTTGGGTTCACGAACGATGGTACGACCGAGCGCGACACGCTGTCTTTGACCACCAGACAGAGCCTTAGGTTTACGGGTAAGGTAATCGGTGATACCAAGGATTTCAGCAGCGGCTTTAACCTTCTGGTCAATAACGTCCTTATGGACCTTACGAAGTTTCAAACCGAACGCCATGTTGTCGTAAACGGTCATGTGGGGATACAGAGCGTAGTTCTGGAATACCATCGCGATATCTCTGTCCTTGGGAACGACGTCGTTCACAAGTCTGCCGTCGATATACAGTTCGCACGAAGAAATTTCTTCCAAACCTGCAATCATACGAAGGGTGGTAGACTTACCGCAACCGGAAGG
>JAFQVL010000058.1 GCA_017408045.1 Clostridia bacterium
ACGTAGTCTTGGATAAAAAATACGGCGCTCCCCTTATCACCAACGACGGTGTAACAATCGCAAAGGAAATCGAACTTGCAGACCCGTTTGAGAACATGGGCGCGCAGCTTGTTAAAGAAGTTTCTACGAAGACCAACGACGTTGCCGGCGACGGCACGACCACCGCTGTCGTTCTGGCGCAGGCGATCGTACGCGAGGGCTTGAAAAATCTTGCCGCAGGCGCAAACCCTATCATCTTGAAGGAAGGTATTAAAAAGGCAGTAGACTTGACGGTTGAGCACTTGAAATCCATCTCCAAGACGGTAGAGAGCCAAAAGGCAATCGAACAGGTTGCTTCTATCTCCGCTGGCAACCCCGAAGTCGGCGCGTTGATTGCAAAGGCAATGGAAATCGTAGGCAAGGACGGCGTTATCACCGTGGAAGAAGGTAAGTCCATGAATACCGAGCTTTCCACCGTAGAAGGTATGCAATTCGATAGAGGCTACGCTTCTGCTTACATGGTGACCAACACCGATAAAATGGAAGCTGTCATCGACAATCCTTTCATTTTGATTACCGATAAAAAGATTTCTTCCTTGCAGGAGTTGTTGCCTGTCATCGAGCCCCTTGCTCAGCAGGGCGCAAGACTCCTGATTATCGCAGAAGACGTGGAAGGCGATGCGCTCGCTGCCCTGATCGTCAATAAACTGAAGGGCGTATTCAATTCCGTTGCCGTTAAAGCTCCCGGCTTTGGCGACAGAAGAAAGGAAATGCTTAGAGATATCGCTATTTTAACGGGCGGTACGGTCATTTCCTCCGACCTTGGACTGGAATTCAAGGATGTTAGCTTGGATATGTTGGGTAGAGCAACTACCGTCCGCGTTGATAAGGAAAACACCACGATCGTCGGCGGCGCAGGCAACCCTGCCGCCATTAAGGATCGCATCCATTCTATCCGCGCGCAGATTGCTGAAACGAAATCCGATTACGATAGAGAAAAACTGCAAGAGCGTCTTGCAAAGCTTGCAGGCGGCGTAGCTGTAATCAGCGTTGGCGCGGCAACCGAAGTAGAAATGAAGGAAAAGAAATTGCGTATCGACGACGCCCTCGCTGCAACGAGAGCTGCCGTGGAAGAAGGCTACGTTCCCGGTGGCGGCGTTGCGCTCCTTTCCGCAGTTCCCAAGCTGCAGGATTTGGTCGCTTCCTTGAACGGCGACGAGAAAACGGGCGCGGCAATCGTATTGAAAGCCGTTGAAGAGCCTATCCGTCAGATTGCAAAGAACGCCGGTCTTGACGGTTCGGTTATCGTAGATAAAGTATTGACCAAGAACGAAGAAAGCTTTGGTTTTGATGCCCTCAACAATCAATATTGCAATATGGTGGAAAGCGGTATTATCGACCCGACGAAAGTCACCCGTTCTGTATTGCAGAATGCGGCATCGGTTGCTTCCACGCTGCTCACCACGGAAAGCATCGTAACCGATATTCCTACCCCTCCTGCTCCTCCCGCACCCGGCGGCGATATGGGCGGTATGTACTAACTCCAAAAGAATGAAAAAGGACCGTTGCAAAAACGGTCCTTTTTTTACATCATACTTTCCAAAATAAGCTTGTCCGCGACCAAAGCGATAAATTCGCTGTTCGTAGGCTTCTCCGTACCAAGATATACTCTTGTACCAAAGATTGCGTTAATCGCATCCACCCTACCTCGATTCCAAGCCACTTCGATAGCATGCCGAATGGCGCGTTCTACCTTGCTTGGCGTGGTATGATAAACCTCTGCAACGTAAGGATACAATTCTTTTGTAACCCCGTTGATTACGTAAGGGCGCTCTACCGTGAGTTTTATCGCCTCGCGTAAATACGCATAACCTTTAATGTGCGGCGGAATTCCTATGGAAATAAAAATATCGCTGATTTTTTCGTCAATCGTGATTCCTTTGCGCCGCTTTACGGCAAAATGATTCTCCTCAATTTTGGGTTCATTATGTAAAAGCTCGGCGATACGCTCTAAAGCAATGTCTACCCCAAACGGCTTTACAAGAAAATAATGAGCCCCCATGGATAACGCCTTTTCAATGAGCGCATCGTTCGCAATCCCAAGTGCCAAAATTTTAGCGTTCGGCCAAGTCTTCTTGACCGTCTGTATTACAAAAGTTCCGTCTTTACCCTGTAAGAACATACCCGTAATAACCAAGTCGATCTTCTCTCTTAGAATCTGCCGTATCCCCTCATCGCCGTCATCCCCGGCGTACACAACACGGTATTCATCGTGCTTTTCCAATTCGTCTTTTAATTGACTTAATACTGCTTTATTATTTTCCAACAAAATAATACTTTTTACTCGCATAATGCGCTCCTCCAAAAAATGTATTCCGCCACAATCCGCGTCGGTAAGTATATTATACTACAAAATTTTTGTTTCGTAAAGCATTATTTTACAATATTTTAAAAATTGTTGTTAAATAATCCTGTATTATTTTACAATATAATGTCGAAAAATGACGAAATCGTTAAAAAATGAGGAAACGCCCCGATTTTTTTCGCATCGGAGCGTCCTATTTTGCGTTTTACTTTATTGACTGATTTCATCAATGTATTCATCATAGGATACTTGACGGTCATAAACTTTTGTATCCTTGATTTCAATAATACGATTGCAGACGGTATTCATTAGCTCTTGGTCGTGAGAGGTCAAAAGCATACAGCCCTTATAGGCAGATAAGCCGTCGTTTAATGCAGTAATGGATTCAAGGTCAAGGTGGTTGGTAGGCTCGTCAAAAATCAAGAAATTGCTACCTTCCAACATCATCTTTGCCAGCATACAACGGACTTTTTCACCGCCCGACAAAACCTTTGCTTTCTTCAACGCTTCCTCGCCAGAGAAGAGCATTCTGCCAAGCCAGCCGCGCAGATATTCCTCGTAATGGTCGTTTGAGAATTGCGACAGCCACTCCACCAAGTTGAGTTCACAACCTTCGAAATACTCGTTGTTGTTCTGCGGGAAATAGGAAACGGAGATCGTCTTGCCCCACCGAATGCTACCTGCATCAGGCTCTACCTTGCCGCACAAAATATCGTAGAGCATCGTAAGCGTCGTACTCTTATCTGCAACAAGGCCGATTTTCTCATCACGCTGTACGGTAAAGGTAAGGTCTTCAAAATATCCTTTTTTCGTCAACCCCTCCACCATCAAGATATCATGGCCGATTTCCCGTTCGTACTTAAAATTGATGAAAGGATATTTTCTAAGCGAGGGCTTGAAATCGTTGATCGTAAGTTTCTCCAGCTCCTTTTTACGCGAAGTCGCCTGACGGGACTTGGATGCGTTTGCCGCGAATCGAGCAATGAACTCCTGTAATTCTTTGGCGCGTTGTTCCGCCTTTTTGTTTTGGTCGCGCTGTTGGCGGGCAAGCAACTGACTGGTTTGATACCAGAAGTCATAGTTGCCGACAAACATATTGATTTTACCAAAGTCGACGTCGCAGATATTCGTACAAACCTTATTGAGGAAATGTCGGTTATGCGAAACGATAATGATGGTATTTTCAAAATCCATCAAATAATTTTCCAGCCAACGTACCGTTTTAATGTCGAGGTTGTTGGTAGGCTCGTCCAAAAGCAGAACGTCAGGGTCGCCAAACAATGCCTGCGCCAAAAGAACACGTACTTTTTGTTTCGCATCTAAATCTGCCATCAAGCAGTAATGCAAATCTTCGCTAATATCCAAAGCGTTCAATAGCTGTCCTGCCTGATATTCCGCATCGTAGCCGTTCATTTCGGCAAACTCGCTCTCAAGATCCGCCGCGCGAATACCGTCCTCTTCGCTGAAATCCGCCTTTGCGTACAGAGCGTCCTTTTCATCCATGACCTCTACAAGGCGTTTATAACCCATCATAACGGTACGCAAGACGGTTTCGTCGTCATACATATTCTGGTTTTGCTGTAAGACGGACATACGCTCGTTTTTATCCAAGGAAACAAAGCCCTTTTGCGGTTCAATCTCGCCCGAAAGGACTTTTAAAAAGGTGGATTTACCTGCGCCGTTCGCACCGATGATGCCGTAGCAATTTCCCTTTGTGAATTTTAAATTAACGTCTTCAAACAATTTTTTACTGCCGTATTGCAACGATACGCCGTTTACTTGCAACATAACGATACCTCATACTATTTTTTATCCGTATCATTATAGCATAGAAATCATAGAAAAGCAAACGTTTCTAACGGAAAAACAAAAAAGCTCCCGAGCAAAGGGGAGCTTTTTAAGCGAATAACAATTATTTCGTTAACTTTTCAATTTCCGCTGCAACGTCTGCAACAGTAACCAGATTTTCAACGTCTTCGTCGGGAATCATAATACCAAGTTCATCTTCCAAACGGCTAAGAAGTTCCACAACGTCCAAAGAATCTGCACCCAAATCCTCTACAATCTTTGCGTCTGCTGCAACTTTATCAACGGAAATATTCAACGCTTCCGCAAGCATTTCCTGCACTTTTTCTAACATAATTTAGACCTCCAAGGTTTTAACATTCGTTCGTAGCAATACTACTTTACTTATTATAATATACAACAAGGTATTTGTCAAGCATTTTTTGGAAAAATCTTACGGACGGGGGCTGCGCATCGTCAAGCCGATTCGATTTTTCTTGACGTCGACTTCTTTAATACGCACGGAAACCACTTGCCCTACCTTCAACACCTCGGAGGGATGCTTAATGTAGCGGTCGGTAATTTCCGAGATGTGCACAAGCCCATCTTGATGCACACCGATATCGACGAATGCACCAAAGTCTACGACGTTTCGAACCGTACCGGTCAATTCCATACCCACCTTCAAGTCCTCAATGCCCATAACGTCGCTTCGAAGGGTAGGCGCAGGCAACGCATCACGGATATCCCTACCCGGCTTCATCAGCTCGGCAACGATGTCCGACATCGTGCTCTTATCCAGCCCGGTAGCCGCCGCAGCCTTCTCCTCGCCGTATGCAATAATTTTCTTTCTTAAATCGGAAATTCTGCACGCGCGCACGTCCTCTTTGGTATAGGAGAACAATTCCAGCAGGCGTTCTGCCTTTTCGTAGCTTTCAGGGTGCACAGCCGTGTTGTCCAAAATATTCTTACCGCAATCAATCCGCAAGAACCCCGCGCATTGCGTAAACGCCTTTTCGCCAAGTTTCGGCACTTTCAGTAGTTGCTTTCTGGAAGTAAATTTGCCGTTCGCATTACGATATTCAACAATGTTCTTTGCAACGCCGGCGTTTAAGCCTGCAATGAATTTTAAGAGGGAAACGCTCGCCGTGTTCAAGTCCACGCCAACGCTGTTTACACAATCCTCTAATACACCTTCCAGAGCAGCGTCCAGACGCTTTTGGTTCATATCGTGCTGATACTGCCCTACACCGATGGATTTCGGGTCGATTTTAATGAGTTCTGCCAGCGGATCTTGCAGACGGCGCGCAATAGAAACTGCACTACGCGTCGTAACGTCAAATTCAGGGAATTCCTCTGCCGCCAAGGGGCTTGCGGAATATACGGACGCGCCCGCCTCGTTGACAATCACATAGCTAACCGTTCTGCCCGTTTCCGCTTTGATTTCTTTGATTAACTCGGAAATAAAGATTTCACTTTCTTTGCTTGCCGTACCGTTGCCGCAGGAAATGACGTCGACCTTATGTTTTGCAATCATTTCCTTTAATATACGCTTCGGCGCGTCTACCTTTGCGCCAGGCAAAGTGACGTGTACGACGGTATTATCCAGCACCTTGCCCGTACCGTCAACAACGCAGATTTTACACCCCGTTCTGTATCCAGGGTCCCAACCCATCGTAATCTTATCCTTGACGGGTGGTTGCATCAAAAGAGGCTTTAAATTGAGTTCAAACATCTTGATTGCCTGTTCGCTTGCCTCGTCAAAGAGTTGCGCACGCACTTCACGCTCTACCGAAGGCGCAATCAAGCGTTCATAGCTGTCTTCTGCCGCCGCCTTGACAATCTCGGAGCTTTCGCCGCCGCTTTTTAAAAACCCCGCAGCAGTAATACGCTTTGCCAGCGCAACAGGAACTTCTATCGAAACCTTTAAAAATTCCTCCTTTTCGCCTCGATTGAGCGCCAAAATACGGTGACTTTTCGCTTCGCTGACCGGCTCGGAATAGTCCGCGTACATACCGTAGGTTTTTGCCTCGTCCGCCTCCGCCTTTCCCTTGGCATAACAAGAGACAATTTCCCCGTGTTTAAAGAAGAAATTTCTCAATTTCTTACGAGTATTTGCATCGTCGGAAATCATTTCCGCAAGGATATCCTGCGCGCCAGCAATCGCTTCTTCCACCGAGGCAACCTCTGCGGTTATGTATTTTTCCGCTTCTTTTCTTACGTTAAAAGCAGGGTCTTGCATCAAAATCGCCTGGGCAAACGGCTGTAAGCCCTTGGCAATCGCAACGGAAGCGCGCGTTTTGCGCTTTTGCTTAAAGGGACGGTAAATATCCTCTACTTCCGTCAAAATAACCGCCGCCGCAAGGGCTACTTCGATTTCCGCCGTCATCTTTCCTTGCTCGGTAATCGCTGCAAACACCTCTTCTTTTCTCTTTTGCAGGTTGCGAAGATAGGTAAGTCTATCAAAAATAGCACGCAAAACCTGATCGTCGCAACTACCCGTCATCTCCTTGCGGTAGCGAGCGATAAAGGGAATGGTGTTCCCCTCATCAATCAGGGAAACGATGTTCTTGGTATGCGTTTGGGTTAAATGAAATTCCTGCTCAATCGTTTGTAAAATATCCATATAGCACCTATTGATTTTATTTTTATATATAACCGCCTCACGGTTTTTTCCGTTAAACGGAGAAGGGTTTATCGGTGTTTCCGACAACCGCAACTGCTTTTTTATTGCCTACGTCGCCAAAGGTCCATTCGATTGCTTCCTCTACGTCCGATTTTTTCACCTGCTGCAATTTCTCAAAGCGTTCGTCGATGTCGTACAAGCAATTACGATACAGCATTTCCTTACCGTAAATCAGCATCTGCGAGGAAGTATTCTCCAATCCAAAAATCGTAGAAGCCTTCATCTGCTCTCTACCGCGGATGAACTCCTCGTCCGTAATCCCGTTCGCCTGAAAGGCTTTCAAGACGTCCTGAACGGCATCATAGGCGGAATTTGCTTTTTCGGGATTTACACCTGCGTACACGGTGAGGCTACCGCACTCGGCATATCTAGAAGCGTAGGAATACACGGAATAGGCAAGCCCCATCTTCTCACGCACCTCTTGGAATAGACGAGAGGTCATACTGCCGCCCAGTACGTTGTTCATAATCGAATGCGCCAAATTCAGGGGGTGTTCCAGCGGAATGGAAGGATAGGAAAGCGCAAAATGCATCTGTTCTATCGGTTTTGTTTTGAAAAGGCTTTGTCCAAGGTATTGCGGGGTTAAAATCCGCTTTTGATAGTTTCCCTTCGGAAGATTGCCAAAATACGTTTCCACCAAAGCAATCGCCGTGGTAAAGTCAATGCCACCAGCAAACGATATAACGATGTTTTCCGGGCAATATCTTGCCTCTTTGTACCGTTTAATGTCATCGACCGTAAAGCCCTTGACGTTCGAGGCAGGACCTAAAATATTTCTACCGTAATTTTGATTTCCGTAGGTTGCGCGTGCCAACAAGTCCAAGCATAAGTCCTCTGGGGAGTCCTCGTTCATGGAAATCTCTTCGCACACTACCCCCTTCTCACGCTCTAACTCATCCTCTGGATAGGTAGCGTTTAAGAACAGGTCGGACAGCGCCTCAAAAGCGGCGTCCACGTGGTCGGTTGTGCATTTGGTATAGTAGCAGGTCGTATCCTTGCCCGTAAACGCATTCACCTGCGCGCCGATACGGTCGAAGGCATCCGAAACCTCAAAAGCGTTTCGCTTTTTCGTGCCTTTGAACTGCATATGCTCGATGAAATGCGAAATGCCGTCCTCCGCATCCGTTTCCATAGCACCGCCCGTACCTACCAATATCCCGATGGTTACGGAATATAATCCGGGCATTTGTTTTACCAACACACGCAATCCGTTAGGATAGCGTTTTTCTTGAACCATAATTTTATCCTCCTAAGCATAAATTATCCCCTACCGTAATGGCTGATAATCCACGCCTTTTGTATTCTTTTAAAATGTCAGGCAAAGCCTTTAGAGTATGCTCCATAGGGTGCATAAGCACCAAAGCCCCAGCCTCTACGCCCTTCGTCGCTCTCGTATAGACGAGCGCGGAATCCTTATCTCTCCAATCAATCGTATCCTTCGTCCAAAGCACGGTTTTCATTTGCAGATGAGAAACCGCGGAAAGCGTTGCGTCTGAATATGCGCCGCTGGGTGGCGCAAAGAGCTGCGGTTCGCAGCCGATTGCTAACGAAATAAACTGATTGCAACGCAAAATCTCTTCCCGATTCCCTGCCTCGGTAAGCTTGTCGTGCTGCTTATGAAAATATCCGTGGTTGCCAATTTCGTGCCCACGCGCAGCAATGTCTTTTAAGCATTGTACGTTGTCATCAGCCCAACAACCGCCGATAAAAAAAGTGGATTTTGCCTCGTACTCATCCAAGACGTCTAAGATTTGATAGACTTCCTCCGTACCCCAGTATACGTTGAACATCAGCGAAACACCGCTTTTGCTGTATCCGTTGCGATACAGGTTTTCCTTACCGGCGGTCGCCACCGCATCGTCGGGCATAAAGCACACAAACGCCACCGAAAACGTTAAACAAATGATTGCAAGATTGGAAACAATGTTCATCCACAGTTTTTGTCTTTTTGCCATATTTTACTCCTTGAAAACGATACAAGATATTGTATTTTTCAAAGAGAAAAATTATGATTTAACGAATTTTTACAATCGTTACACCCGTTTCGCCCTCTCCATAGCGCCCCAAACGGAATTCGGCAACGTTCTTTGCTTTGCGTAAATATTCGTGAATACCAGCGCGCAGTTTTCCCGTGCCCATACCGTGCACGATACGCACCTCTTCCAGATTTGCAAGCACCGCCGCGTCCAAAAACGCCTCCACCTCGGGAATAGCGTCAAGCACCGTTTTCCCGATGACGTTTAATTCGAGCGTCGGCATCGCTTTCGTCGCGAGCGACTTAGACACCTGCACGGACGAAGCCGTTTTTTTCCATTTCGGCAATTTTTCTTTCCTTGCACTCTTTTCAGGGGCAGCCGACGGCACGGAAAGTTCGGAAATCTTTACCCGCAATCTTGCGTTTCCGCAAAGGATTTCCACTTCCCCTTTCTGCAACCGAATGCTTTGAATCACCCCTACGTCGTTGATACGCGCTACGTATACGCTATCGCCTACCTTTAACTGCTCTGCTATTGCAGGCACGTATTGCGGGCGAGAAAGTTCCTCTGCCTGCGTTTCATACGCCAAGTCGGCAAGACGGTTTTTCAGCGTTCTTGCGGTAATTAAATCCTTTTCCGCAAGGTGTTCCTTGGCAAAAATCTTTTCGATTTCCGACAGCAGTTCTTCTGCATCGGCAGAACGCTCGTTGATAATTCTTCGCGCTTCGGCTTTTGCCGTGGAGAACAGTTTTTCACGCTCTTTTTGCAGGCGCGCCCGTTCGCTGTCTACCTGCTCCACCTTTTGTTGCCATTCTTGCTTGATACGGTTGGTTTCTTCTAACGCCTTTTCCGCCGCAACGCGGCTTTCTTCCGCGCTACGAACGATATATTCAAAGGCTTGCGCCCCCTCGGAAAGAGAGGAAAGCGCTTCCTCTAAAATACTTTCTTTTAAGCCTAATTTGCGAGAAATCGCCAAAGCGTTAGAAGACCCCGGCAATCCGATTTTTAAGACGTACAGCGGCTGCAGAGTGCTGGAATCAAACTCCATACAAGCATTTTTAATCCCGTCCGTCGCAAACGCAAACTCTTTAAGGGCGGAATAATGGGTCGTGAGGACGCCCGTACAACCCGTCTTAATCAAATGCGAAACAATTGCCTTTGCCAAAGCCTGCCCTTCGTCCGGGTCCGTGCCGCCGCCAAGCTCATCAATCAGCACCAAACTCTTTTTATTCGCGCGCTCAGTAATTTCCACAACGTTCTTGACGTGCGAGGAAAAGGTCGATAAACTTTCCTCTATACTCTGCGCGTCGCCGACGTCGCAATAGACTTCTTCAAACACTGAAACGGTCGCCTCGTTAGCAGGTATAAACAAGCCCACCATTGCCATCAAACAGAACAGCCCGACCATCTTCAGGCTAACGGTTTTACCGCCCGTATTCGGGCCGCTAATCAAAAGGAAACGATAGCCCTTACCTAAGGAAAGGGAAACGGGAACGACCTTTTTCGGGTCAATCAACGGGTGTCTGCCACGGCTGATGACAATTTCCCCGCAATCGTTGACCTGAGGCAAAACAGAGTGCGTTTTATACGCATATTCCGCCTTTGCGTACAGACAATCCAACTCATTGAGCACGGCAATCCCCTGCTCTAAGGTGTCGGCAATCTGCCCGATACGCCTCGTCAATTCGGACAAGATACGCTGTACCTCTTCCTTTTCGTCAATCATTAAAGAGCGAAGCTCGTTGTTCATTTCCAGCACCGCCTCCGGCTCGATAAAGAAAGTTGCGCCGGTCGCAGAACGGTCGTGAATAAAGCCTTTGACGTTGCGTTTATATTCCGCCTTTACAGGCAATACGTAGCGATTATTTCGCATCGTGATAATGCCGTCCTGCAGGAATTTGCCCTCTGCGCCGCTTAAATATTCGGCAAGACGAGCACGGATTTTTTCATTCAAAAGCCGTATTTCGCGACGAAGAGTATACAACTTGTCGCTGGCGTAGTCGCTCACTTCCGGATCGTTGAGGATTTTGGCCCCTATATCGTCCTCTAAGCT
>JAFQVL010000007.1 GCA_017408045.1 Clostridia bacterium
ACGCCTTGCACCTTGTCTTGCTTGCATCTTGCTTTATTTTATGCGCTTTGGTGGGGCGGGGAATCATAGATTTTAATTCACGAAAAAAGCACGGATTGCTCCGTGCTTTTTTTTAGTTCGTTTTTATTTCGTTGCCGCAAATAGTGATATTTGAGGAGAAGAATGCGGTCAATGCCGTCTGCAATTCTTCGTAATCGGCGGCGGCAAAGCACTCGTTGGCGGAATGCATTGCCAGTTGCGGCAAGCCGATATCCACGGCAAGCATATTCATACGGGTCTGCGCCAGAACGCCTAAAGTCGAACCGCTGCGAACGTCCGAACGGTTGAAGAAGGTCTGGGTCTTTACGCCTGCGCGCGCGCATATCTTCTTAAAGATAGCCGAGGAGAGTGCGTCCGTCGTATACGCCTTGCCGGCGTGGTGCTTGATGACGACGCCACCGCCCAATTGTACGCGGTTGGTAGGGTCGGCTTTTTCGGGGTGATTGGGGTGGCTGGCGTGTGCGTTGTCTGCGGATATGAGAACGCTGCTGCTGAGCGCCTTATAGAGCTCCGTTTCGTCCAACTTTAAGGCGTAGGTGATACGGCGCAGAGTATTTTCAAGGAAATCGCCCGATGCCCCTTGCGCGGTGTGGCTGCCGATTTCTTCGTTGTCGAAGAATGCGCCGATGCAGATGCCGCCGCTGTTTTCAGCGTGGCTGAGCAACCCTTCTAAAATCGCGTATACGCAGGCAAGGTCGTCGATTCTGGGGCTGGCGATAAATTCATCCGAAACGCCAAAGGAGTAGGGGGTGTCTGCGTTCACCAAAAACAAATCGTGGGAAAGTACCTTTTTATCGGTGATTGCGGACAGCCAGTTTTCACCTGTGCCGCCAAGCCCAAGCAAGGGCAACAAATCCACCTGCGGATTCAAGCTGAGCCCGTCGTTTGCGCTGCGGTTTTGGTGGATTGCCACGGAGGGAATACTCACTTGATAGGGGGAAACCACGGTTTCGCAGACGAGGGTATCGTTTTCCTCGGTGATAATTCTGCCTGCAATTTTTAAAGGTCTATCCAAAAAGCTGTACCAAAGCCCGCCGCCGTACGTTTCTGCGTTCAATTTTTCGCAAGATTCCGCCTTCATCACGGGATTTTCCTTGATTTTGAGGGCAGGGGAATCGACGTGCGCCGCCGCTACCTTGAAGAAGAACTGGTCAAGGTTGCCGATACAGAAGGCAATCAGGGCGCAGCCACCGCGCTCCACGTAATATTTGCCGCCTTCCTCTAATTCCCAATCTTCCCCTTCGCTGAGAGGCAAAAAGCCTTCCTTTGCCAGCAAGGCTTTCGCGTTCTCTACCGCGTGATAAGCGGTGTAAGAGGAATGTAAAAATTCTTTCAAGTTTTGCAACATAAACATATTCCGTCCCTTTCTTTTTCTCTGTTATTTTACCACCTTTTTGTAAAGAAAGCAAGTACATTCTGTGAAAAAGTGAAAAAAGATGAAAATGGGGTGAAAAAAGAAGAAAAAACCGTTTAACACTTGACAAAGTTTTTCTGCTTGCGATATAGTAATATAGTAGAAAAAAACAATAGTTAAAAGGGCAATGCAAGGAGCAGAAATGGAAAAAAGACGCAAAATCCGAAAACAGATTACAAGCATGGAAGAAAACAAGGTTTATTTGCATAAACTCTTTACGGTGGTACGCGATATGGAAGTTGCAATGCATGCGCACCGCCCGGAGGGTTTTAGCAACACGGAAATACACCTAATGAGTGAGATTATCTGTGCGGCAGACAACGGCGAGCGTTTGATTTCTACGAGGCTTGCCGACCGTTTAGGGATAACTCGCTCTGCGGTTTCGCAGATTGTTTCCAAGCTGGAAAAGGAAGGCGTTGTACGACGCGTTCCCGACGAAACGGATAAGAAAATTGCGTACGTAGAGATGACGGAAAAGGCGGCGGAAGCGTATTCGGGGATCATGGAGCAGTATGCGAATTTCGTTGGAAAAGTCATTGTACATATGGGTATAGCAAAACTGAATAAAATGTTTGCTTTGGTAGAGGAATTCTACGACGCCGTAGAGGAAGCTTGCTTGGATTGCGAGTGTAAAAAACGGCAATAATAAGAAGGATTGCAACGGTAATAAGGAGCAGAGATGTTAACGTTAAAGAATATCAAAAAGGACTATACGACAGGCGGCAACGTCGTGCATGCGCTTAGAGGGGTATCGCTCGAATTTCGCGCCAACGAGTTCGTGTCTATCTTAGGCGCGAGTGGCTGTGGTAAGACCACGCTGTTGAATATTATCGGCGGTTTGGACCGCTACACCGAGGGGGACTTGGTCATCGGTGGCGTTTCGACGAAGGACTATAAGGATAAGGACTGGGACGTATATCGCAACCACCGTATCGGCTTTGTCTTTCAGTCGTATAACCTCATTCCCCACCAGACGGTTTTGGGGAACGTAGAACTGGCTTTGACGATTGGAGGCGTATCGAAAGCGGAGCGCAGAAAACGCGCGAGAGAGGCGCTGAAAAAAGTGGGCTTGGAGGCGGAATTGAAAAAACGCCCCAACCAACTGTCGGGCGGTCAGATGCAACGTGTTGCAATTGCACGCGCGTTGGTCAATAACCCTGAAATTTTGCTTGCAGACGAGCCGACGGGCGCTCTCGACACCGAAACCAGCGTGCAGATTATGGACCTGATTCGGGAAATCGCAGGCGAGCGTTTGGTCATTATGGTCACCCATAACCCCGAACTTGCAGAGAAGTACTCTTCCCGTATCGTACGTCTGTCCGACGGGCTGGTGGTTTCTGACAGCAACCCCTTTGACAGCGAGGAGGAAAAGAAGAAGCTTTGGGCGAAGATCGAGGCGTCCGGAAAGACGAAGGAGCAGTTTAACGCTTGGCTAAAAGCCAAGCGCCTGCGCGAAAGCAGCGTGGAAAAGGCGTCGATGTCCCATAAGACGGCGCTTGGATTGAGCGGACGAAACCTCGTGGCGAAAAAGGGGCGTACCGCCATCACGAGTATTGCAGGCAGTATCGGCATCATCGGCGTGTCGTTGGTGCTTGCGCTGCGCGGCGGCTTTACGACGTATATTGCCAACACCGAAAAGGATATGCTGTCGGCGTATCCGATTACCGTTCGGGAAACGACGTTGGACTACGCCAACATTTTGCAGACGATGGAAGGCGGCAACGTTGAGGTGGATATTTCCCGATTGAACGACAGCGTGTACGTCAACTCCTTCTTGACGAAGTTGGCAAACAATATGATGTCTACCAACACGATTACGCAGGAATATATCGACCACGTGAACGCAATCGACGGCGAACATTACTACGCAAAACAATTCCTCTACGGCGGGGATATCGGCAACAACCTTTTCCAAACCGTGAGCTTTTCGGTGGAAACGCCCGAGGAGGGGGATATCGAGCCCAAGTATGAATACGTGATGTCGCTCAGCAGCCTGCTTTCGATGTACCAAGGGCAGCTGGAGAACAGCGAATCGGCAAGCGAATATCAATCCTTTTCGATGATGTTCGGCTCGGTGGAAAGCGTCACCTACGAAATGCCGAACAATGCAGATTATATCCTGTCGCAATACGACGTGGTGGCGGGGGAATATCCCGACGCCAGCTCGGAAAACGAATTTGTGCTGGTTTTGAACAACGACGGCGGTATGACCGACCTTGTAATGGCGCAGCTGGGCTTGCTTTCTATGGAGGAAGTATTAGCGCTGTTCGAAAAGGAGCTGGACGGCAATGATGATTTGACCTACGTACCCTACGAGGATCTGCTGGCGCATCGGTATATCTATTATCCAAACGATTCCATCTACACAAAGGCGGCAATGCCGTCGATGGGCATGCAACAGCTGTGGCAAAAGACGGGCTATTACGATCCTAACGCTAACCTGACCATGAACGAGAAGAATGGTACGGAAATCAAGATTGGGTGTATTCTTCGCGCAAAGGAGAGCACCGTTTACGGCTCGCTTGCTAGCGGCTTGGCATATATGCCTGGATTTACGCAGAAATATCTTGCGGACAGCCGCGCCTCCAAAATCGTGCAGGACACCGAAGAACAGCAAAGGGTGTATTCCATGGATTTTGGCAGCGTGATCGAAGCGATGATGACGGGGGATTATTCCAAGATGCGCTACACCTTCGAGGATTTGGACCTTCGCAATCTGGGCGGCGCGGAAATGCCTAACGAGATTCGTATTTACGTCAAGGACTTCGACCATAAAGACGCCGTTACAGCGCACCTTGATAAATGGAACGACGAAATCAAGGTGGACGATGAGGCGGCGCAAATTCAGTATTCGGATACGGTCGCGATTTTGATGACCCTCGTTCGCGGTATGCTGGATGCGGTCACCTACGTTTTGGTGGCGTTTACGGCGATATCCTTGGTGGTTTCGTCCGTTATGATCGGGGTCATCACCTACGTTTCCGTGGTGGAGCGTACGAAGGAAATCGGTGTGTTGCGTTCTTTGGGCGCAAGGAAGAAGGACATTCGCCGTCTGTTCAATGCGGAAACGTTCTTAATCGGCTTGTGTGCAGGCTTGTTTGGGGTGGGCTTTACCTATGTGGTGTCCCTTCCTATCAATCTGCTACTGGAATTCTTGACGGGGATTGCCTCGTTGGCGGCGTTGCCGATCGGGCAGGGGATTGCCATGGTGGTAATCAGCGTGGTGTTGACGCTCATTAGCGGTTTAATCCCTGCGAATGCGGCGGCAAAGAAAGACCCTGTTATCGCGCTTAGAACGGAGTAAAGAATATGCAGACGAAAAAACTCAAAATCCCCTCACCGTTCGATGGATTAGAACTGAACGTTTTGCTTGCAACGCCTGACGACGGCAAGGTCAAGAGGGTTATCCAAATCGCACACGGAATGTGCGAATATATCGCGCGCTACCTGCCGACGATGGAGTATTTTACTTCCAACGGCTACGCGGTCATCGGCAACGACCACCGTGGGCACGGCGAGAGTGTACTGCAAGAGGACGACCTCGGTTGGTTTTACGATACAAACGGAAAAGCCCTCGTGCAGGACTTGACGGCGATTACGAAGTACGCAAAGCAGTTGTATCCCGATGCTCCCATCACCCTTTTGGGGCACAGTATGGGCAGCATGGCGTCCATGGTCTACCTGCAGGAAAACGACGGTTTGATTGATAACTTAGTGCTCAGCGGCTCGCCTACGAAAAACCCTGCGGCAGGGATTGCGGTGTTTTTAGCGGACGTGATCGCGGCGTTCAAGGGCAAACGGCATCGCAGTAAAACGCTGTATGGGCTGTCTATCGGCGCTTACGAGAAGAAATTTGCCTCGGAGGGCAAAGCCTCTTGGCTGGCGCTCAACCGTGAAACGGTGGAAAAGTACGTCAAAGACCCTTTCTGCGCCTACGAGTTCACTTGCAACGGGTACAGAAACCTCTTTTGTCTATTGAAGGGCGCATATACGCGCAAGCGGTACAAGGTGCAAAATCCTACCCTGCCGATTTTCTTCATCGCGGGCGGCGACGACCCCGTTATCGGCGGCGAAAAACAATGGCTTGCGGCGCAGGAATTCTTGCGTAAATGCGGCTACCAAAACGTAAGCGGTAGTTTGCACGCAGGGTATCGGCACGAGTTATTGAACGAAGAAAATCCGTTGCCGTTTTTGGAAGAAATTTTGGCGTTCATTGAAAAATAAAAAAGAGCAGGGAAACCTGCTCTTTTTTTGTTTTTGTTGCGATTAGAAATCGTGGTGGTGCACCTGTGCCTCAAACGGAAGGTCGGCGGCAACGGCAAGCATAAATAGTTGGTCGCCTGCCTGCAAGGTCTGTTCTATGACGAACCCTTGCAAATCCTTTGGATTAGAGGAGAAAAATCCGCTCTGATTTAGCCGTTTGAAAAGGCTTTCCTTTCTCGTCCATGCCCTAAGAAGGTAGGCGGACTGTTCGCTTTCTTTCGTGGCGTGGTAGACGGCAAGTTCCTGCTCGGATAAAATCTTCAGGGCAAAGTCCTGTGTTTTTAAGGGTCTAATAGGCTCTACGTCTATCCCCACGGGCTGGCTTGAAAGCGCAACGCAGACAAGGTCGGCGCTGTGCGAGAGTGAGAAGTGTACCCCATCGCAGAGCCATTTTCCGTGTTCGGATTTTGTAAACTGCAATTGCCGAGGGTCAACGCCGAGGGAGTCCTCGATCGCGTGGAGCAAAAGCCGCCAAGCAAAATACTTTTCTCGCCTTGCCTTTTCGGAGGCGCAGGCGACGATTTCTGCCTGCCGTTGCGGGGGAAAAATCGGCTCGGAAGGCAGGGGATAATCGCTTGCCGAAGGGATGCGCGCCGCGTATACTTCAACGGCGTTTTTTTTCGTTTCGTTGCTTTCCGGCATAATAGCCTCCTTGTAGGACTTCGTTGCCTTCATAGTATAGCATATTTTTTCGACAATTTCAATCCTTTCTCATATATTTTCCGTGGGTGCAC
>JAFQVL010000059.1 GCA_017408045.1 Clostridia bacterium
ATAATAAATGGGGCGGGCTGAGAGAATCGAACTCACGACCTCCAGGGCCACAATCTGGCGCTCTAACCAACTGAGCTAAGCCCGCCATTTATTTTTGGTGCGCCTGAAGAGATTCGAACTCCTGACACACGGCTTAGAAGGCCGTTGCTCTATCCAACTGAGCTACAGGCGCATCGTGATACGTAGCGCCCGCTTAAAATTTGGAGCGGGTGATGGGAATCGGACCCACGCGGCCAGCTTGGAAGGCTGGAATTCTACCATTGAACTACACCCGCATGTTTTTTGTTGCAGTTCCGTACCAACAACGCTTGTATATAATAACACGATTTTCAGGAATTGTCAAACAAAATTACGCCATTTTTTACAAAAATATCAAAAAAATTTCTTACTTTGTTTTTCCTGCGATTTTCATGAAAACACCACCGCTATTTAACACTTGTGGCGGTGGGTTTTCCCACCGCCACAAGTTCCGTCTAAACATACCTATCTACCATATAATCATATCTGCACTTTTGGAAGAAGAATACTTGCGCCTTGTTCGGGAACGTGCAAGGATATGCCCCAACAAGCGTTATAATACTGCTTTCCGTCGCGCACGTTATCGTCAGGCGTTCTCGTTTCCCCCGTCAAGCCATGGCCGTACAGACAAACGTCCGCCTCGATACTCTCGTCCAAACGATTGAGCTCATGACAGAGAAGGAATTTTTTACCACCCAACGTCAATACCGTATTGCGAGGCATTACTTCCGCCCGTTTAACCAGCCCTGAAAGCGTTTCCTCGATATCATTATTCCCTGGCACGATAATCACGCGCGCAGGCATGCTTTCCATCATCTGGATCATCACAGGTGCAGCCGCTTTCCAGTACGGCCGCATCGCCTCGATACGCCCCGCCTTCAACTCGTCCGCTAAGTCGCCCGTATGAATGATAACGTCGGGACAAATCTCTTCCAATAATCTTTGATAATACCGATAGTTTCCAGAATGGGTATCGCTGATATGCAGTACCTTCGTCCCTTTGTTCGACTGTAAAAAGTTCTTCGCAGCCTCTATCGCTTGGTCGAATTTTGCTTTATTCTCTAAATAAATTAAAGAATTCCCCGTGAGCGCCGTTTCCGGCAAGTGTCGAACGTCGCAGGCGTACTTTTCCCCGTCCGTAGAATAGAGCAAGGACAAATGGCAATTCCAATGGAAACCCATATTCTCTTTTTCGACGTTAAACAGATGTCTAAGCGAAACCGCCGTCGCCGCATGCCCAACCAACAATACGTCCATATCTTTGGGCAAACCCGACAAGAGCGGTTGTAAGCACTCCTTAAGGCGGTGCATAACGTCGGAAACGTCCTCCGCCCTTTCCTCGTCCCAAGCATATTCCTTGTCAATATCCACCACGGCTGAAGGAAATTTCGCAAGAATGTCCGCGCCGCTGCCTACCGTGCGCCGTGTGGGCTCTTTCACGTTAGAGATTTCGTGTAAGTCAATCACGGGGATCACCTTTGCGCCAACCTCTTTTGCGACAATGTCCGCCGTTTGCATCGTTCTATCGTACGGCGAAGAATAAATGATACCGTTAAAACCCAATTCCTTCAACCGCTTGCCAAGCAAGGCAGCCTGCGTGTTGCCAAGTTCGCTAAGCGCAGAGTTTCCCACAGGCAATGAAGCATTGCCTTGATAATAACTTTTGGGCAGCACTTGACCGTGCCGTGCAAAAAATATTCTCATTCAAAAACCTTCCTATCGCTTTGTATCGTTTCTAAGGGAACGTCCCTTTTATCATCCACCAAGTAAATGGGGTTGCTGAACGCAATCAAAACCCCTTCCTCGTCGTAGATTTCTACGCGGGCAAAATTGTATTTTTGCGTATTATGAAGTGTAAACACCCCAGAGACCGCCCCAGACGAAATTTCCACCCTTTGTATCGGCTGTCCGTTGACCACGCACAGCGCGTATCCGCCGCAACGAATGTCCTTCGCAGAGAAGGCAACTTCTACGCTTTCTCCGCAGAAAATACTCCCCTGCGGCGCTCCGTTTGCCGTAAAGGTAAAATCTCTGATTTTAACAGGGTTTCCGCCCCACACCGAACCGCGCGATAAACCTCGAACCAAATCCTGCTCGGAAGGTTCTTCGTCATCGTACAGTCCAACGACGGTGCAAAAATTGTTCATTTCCGTCCAGCCTTCCGCTACTGCGTGGTGGTTGTCGCTGTCGCCTACACCCGTGATAAAGACGCCGCCTGCCGACAGATAATCCCAAAGGCGCAGGTACTCCTTCGCCGCAAAACCGTCCCTACCGAACGGGAAACCTACTTCCATAAGACTTGCGCCGTAGACACGATTTTCCAGCAACGTTTGCGCAACCCGGTCAAACATTTCCTCGTGGGTTTCTTCCCCACTTCCCGTCTTGAGAGCCGCCGTAAAGGGATGATTCCAAGAAAAGATGCCGCCGTATTTTTTTACGTGCGCAATCGCCTGCTCGTTGCTGACCTGAAAATCATACTCACGATAGTCTATGACGGGGACTTTGGTCGAGTAGCAATTCTTATGGTTTCCCGCCGCCGAAATTTCAAAGCCAACAAAGGGGACTACCCCCCATTTTTCGCCAAGCCGTTTGGCAAGTTTTATCTGTTCCGCGCGCACTTCTTGGAAATTCAATTCTCTATGAAAGACCAAGGAACGGAAGACCATTTCTCCGCCGTTTTCAACCGTCAAACGGATATTGCAGAGCGCATTATCTACACCACCGATTTCGTCGGATGCGTCCTTCGTTAAGGGGAAACGATACACCCCGTTTTCCTTTTTAGGGAAGGGTAAGAATTGCATATTCTCTTGTTGCGTAGGCAATTCTCCGTACACGTAGCAAAGTTCTGCTTGCGTATAGGAAGGCGGTTGCGCAGAAAGAATAAAGGAAACCGTAATGCGCGCGCCCCTCTCAGCACTTGCAATCATATCCGCATCGAGATCTACGCAAAGACGAGCAAACAACGGCGCAGAATGGCGTTTGCCCTTAGAATGGAACAACAGACTTTCACTCTCATTTTCGTCCGCGCGAATACGAAGCGTAATGCCCTCTAAACCGTCTTCAAAAGCGTAAGTACCCGTATTGCCGTCCTCTTCCTTAAAGCCTGCTTTCGCGCCGTTTTCGAGCTGTACAAACAACTCCTTTTCCGGGAAAGAAAATTCGGAAACGTCTTTCGGTCTTCGCCCCATACGGATATCGTGCTCCGTCGTCCAAAAATGACGTATCCCCAACGCAGCGGCGTTCGACATATGCGAACTGAGAGATGCGGTTGGCTCATGCGAGCAATGTAAATGTAAATGCATTGGGTAAAATTTCATTATACGTCATACACTCCTTTAAAATGATTTTTATAAGCAGTACGGAATATTTGTATGTCATCTAGTATAGCCTATCGCACACGCAAAAAGTAAGTGAAAAACACGACTTTTTCCATAGTCTTCCCCGCTGTCCGAATTTGGCGACGACCTGCGTTTATCTTGTTTTAAAGCACCTAATTCGCCATTGTACCTATTATACATATTTCGCGCAAAAATGTCAATATCTATATTTGAATTTTTTAGCCATATTTCGGTAATTTTTAATAAAAAAAACGACCCTACAAGGGTCGTTTCTTGTTTTACACTTATTTGTCTAAATCCAACAAATCTTGGTAGGTTTTTTGGTTGCGAACAACGCAAGTTGCATTGTCGTATTCCAAAACCAAACGGTTCTGTTCGTCAGTTGCGTACTCTGCGCTGTACTTTTCCTTCATCGCCTCTGCGTAGAGGTAGGAGAACGTACCTTCCTTTTCCGCATCGTTTACGTTATAGCCACCGTATACGTTGCCTGCGCGGTAAGCATAGGTTACGTAGATGATGTGCCAGCCGTAGGTGGAAGGACACACAACGTACGTGCCTGCGCCCTGCGCTACTGCCCATTGTGCCGCATACTCAAATTCGGGAACGTAGTTGGTCTTGAAGGGCGATACAACGTAGCCCATGTACGTGTTCAAGCAACCCGTATCCGTGCTGTATGCGAACATCAATTCGTTGAATGCCGCCGCTGCCTTATATCCCTTCGTTTCGGGGTTAAAGTAGTTTGCCGCCATCAGCATAGATTTTTCATCAGGGTCTGAAACAGATTTCCAATCATCAACGTCCACCTTACCAGAGTAGTAGATGAACTGGCTGTAATCGGCAAAGGTTTTATCGTCGTTCAAGTCGTACGCGTCGTTTTTGTCGTTGTTGTCGTCGTTGACCGATACGTACGTATCCCACTTCTTCGTGCTACCTACCGAGCCAGCGCCGACGGCGTAGTTCAAGTACCCTTCCATTTCCGCAAGGAAATCGTCAATCTTCATCGTGTTGGCTTTCAGTTTATAAGCGCCGTTATCTTTCTTTTCCACGCTGCCGTTGAACGGATATTGACCGAGGTATACACCCAGCTCTTCGTATCTTTCGTTATTCGTCAGGTTGTCCTCAAAGAAAAGGTAGTTGCTGTTTTCCCCGTTGTTATAGTACTTGAGGTCCTCTGCAACAAACGCGTTGTTTGCGTGGTCGTGTTCGTCAAACCAAGACGTACGCAAGTCCTTCGCGCGAACGTTTTCAAGCAAGGTGGTACGGTATTTATACAAATCCGCATCACTAACCGAGCGAGCCTCTTCCGCTTTATACAATCTGTTCTGCTCTTCGCTGAAGGGGATCAGAATATTGTATACAAAACCGTAGTTCGCCACGGGGCTATACATTACGTAGTCGGTATCGGAAAGCGAACCGATTGCCGTTTCAAACGCAGCTGAATCTTTATCGTACGCCAACTTTTGCGCGTCGTAAGCATCCGAATAGCGACCGTTCAAATAAGTCGCAGTCAACTCGCCTTCGCCCTTTGCAATCAGGTCGTCGGTGTACTTTTCAATCAACGCCTGTTCCAAATAGCCGGTCAGTTCGACGTAATAATACTCCATCTCCTTGAGGTTGGAAGTATTATCGTCCTTTTTAAGCAAGCCGTTATCGTCCAAGTTGCCGATAAACGCGCTATACGCTTTCTTACGGGAGGTCACCGTAGAGCCGTCCAACGCCTCGTATCCATACGGAATACCGTTCTTATTCAAGCCCGTGTATACCTCATAGCGGTCTTCCTCGCCGTCTACGATACGAGGAGCGATATAGAAATCCGACTTCTCTACGCCAGCGTTCGTAGGCTTCGTGCGAGCGTCCGCATGTTCGTGGTCTTCATTGCTTGCGGCCAGGTACGCCTCTTCCGTGCTATCCAACGTGTTGTTGATCGACGAGTACATCTTATACAAGGTCTTATCCCACAGGTCTTGCTTTTCCGCGCTCACCGCTTTCGTTTCAGGATCAATGTAGCTCTCCGTCAAGAAATACTTCATTGCGGATACTTCGGGGTGCGCCTTCAAGAGCTGCTTTTCTCTTTCCGTCTTAGCCGCTGCAAGCTGCGCTTCCATGTAGATTTCGCAATTTTCCGCAGACTGCTTCGTCCCCGTTTTCGTCAAATAATATGCGACCGCATACTGCGCTACAATCTTACGGGTTACCAACATATCTAACAGCATATTGAAGGTATCCTCATAGGTATAGCCGTAGCTTTGCACGTATTGATAGCCGATGCTCATAAAGTAAGACACCAAATCGCGTTTGGGAATATCCTTACCAACACCGCCTATATCCAAAATAGCGTTCAACTTCTTTGCACCGTCTTCTTCAGAAAGCATGTTAGAAATGTTGACGGTGGCAACCGTCTGCGCCAAATCCTTCATGCTGTTGGTACGAATGAAATCGCATCCCGTTGCGCCCACCGTTAAAGCAACGCCAAGTGCCAACGCAGCTATTTTTTTAATCGAGTTCTTTTTGCTCATAGTTCCACTCCGAGAATTGTTTGGTCGTATAATTCCTTCGCGTACGCGTAGCGAGCATATGCTCACGCGATACGCTACCAAACACTATTATAACCTATTTTTTTCAAAAGCGCAAACGTTTTTCATTGTAAACTTGTGAAAGTTAAGGCAAATTTTAAAAATTTTGTCATTTCCGCCATCAAATCCACAGAATCCTTCCTGCCGAAGAATTCAATCACAGGGGAAACCGCCATATTCAATCGAACTCCTTTTTTGTGTTCGTCCAAAGCAGCAAGCAAGCGCTTATCCCCCAAAGTCTCCAACGAAGGAAACTCTAACGAACCCACGCCGTTTGCAACCGTGATTTTTTTGACGGAGAATTTCTGCGCGTAGCTCTTTAACACCGCAATCACCAAAAGATTGACTACCGCAATGGGTAGTTCGCCATACGTTTCCTTTAACGATTCGTACACCCGTTTATAGTCCGCCGTCGTCGAAATTTCGGCAATTTGTTTGTAGGCGTCCAAACGCCCTGCGCTCGATTCGATATATTTGTCCGTGATGTATGCTCCGACGCGAATATCCAGTTCGGGAGGGATTTCTCTCTCGCCCGTCAATTCCTCTTTCATGAGTTTTGAATACAGCTCGTAGCCCACTTTATCCATATGCCCGTGCTGCTCCGCGCCCAGCAGGTTGCCCGCGCCACGGATTTCCAAGTCCCTCATCGCCAACTTATACCCCGAGCCAAGCTCGGTAAACTGCATAATCGCCTTCAACCGTTCGGTGGCGTTTTCCGTCATGACCTTTTCAGGCTTATAGGTGAAGTACGCGTGCGCCAAACGCGTGCCTCTGCCCACTCTGCCACGCAGTTGATACAACTGGGAAATCCCCAACTTGTCGCTATCCGTGATGATAATGGTATTCGCATTCGGCAAGTCGATACCGTTTTCAATAATCGTCGTCGTGATTAAGATGTTCGACAAGCCGCCGTAAAAGGCGTGAACGGAATGCTCTAACACGTTTCTGTCCATTCTACCGTGAACGACGGTAATTTCCGCTTCGGGTACAATCGCCGCAACACGCGCTGCAAAGGTATGAATACTCTCCACGCGGTTGTACAAAATAAACACCTGCCCCCCGCGAGAAATCTCACGCAAACACGCGTCGCGAATGAGGGTATCCGTTTCCTCCACGACGTACGTCTGTACGGGCAAGCGTTCGCCCGGCGGCGTCTGTATGGTGGAAATGTCCCGTATCCCCGATAAGGACATATGCAGAGTGCGTGGAATGGGGGTCGCCGTCATCGTCAGGCAGTCGATATCCTTCCTAAGATTTTTCAGTTTTTCCTTATGCTCTACGCCAAAGCGTTGCTCTTCGTCCAAGACCAGCAAGCCCAAATCCTTGAACTTCACGTCCTTCGAGAGCAATCGGTGCGTCCCCACAAGCAAGTCAATTTTTCTATCTGCAAGGTCGCGCAGGGTAATTTCCTGTTCCCTCGGCGTTTGAAAACGGCTGAGAATGCCAACCCTTACCCCGAACGCCTCAAACCGTTCGCTTGCCGTCTGGTAGTGTTGGCTGCAAAGCACGGTACTCGGGCACATCAACGCCGCCTGCTTACCCGCCAAAACGCAGAGGTACACGGCGCGCAGCGCCACCTCCGTCTTACCAAAGCCCACGTCCCCGCAAAGCAATCTATCCATCACTTTTTCGGACGTCATATCCGCTTTGATTTCCTCTATCGAACTAGCTTGGTCGGGGGTCAATTCGTGCTGGAAGGCGCTCTCAAATTCCGACATAAAAGCCTCGTTGTACGGGAAGGCAAACCCTTTCTTTTCGCCACGCTCTGCATACAGTTTTTTAAGGTCGAAAGCGAGGGTGCGCAAAGAGGCGCGAACACGGGATTTTACCCGCTCGAACTCCGCGCCGCCGATTTTAGAAAGAGGCGGATTTTCCTCGCCGACGTACTTAGAAAGTACGTCCATATTTTCCACGGGAACGTGCAAAACGTCCCCTCCTTTATAGGAAAGGGTGATATATTCCTTGATACCGTCCGAGGTTTCCAACTTGGAAGTACCGATGATTTTACCGATACCGTGCCGTTCGTGTACCGCATAATCCCCGACTTCAGGCGCAGAGAACAGATTGCCTCTACGCCGACGAATACGTTTCGTATCCGGCGCGCGAGTATAAAGGTTGCCCGTGCCGATTAAGACCAGCTTACATTCGTGCAATACAAGCCCTGCATCCAGCCACTTTGAACACACACAGACGTTGCGCATATCCGCCACCCTTTGCGGCAATTCTGCCGTAGGCAGATAGGCGTCGTATAAGAGCTGTTGCATCTTCACCGCGCGATTTGCCTCGCCACAGTACAGCAAAATGCGATACCCTCCGCGCACCCAGTTGGAAATATCGTTAAAAAGCCCCGCCGTCGTGTTTAAATACCTTGTAATCGGGGTTGCCGTCAAGTTAAAAATTTTAAGAGGCTGGAAGAAATACGGACTACCCGCAAAGGTTTGCAGCGCTACCCTGCCTACCCCCTCTAAGCTTTGTAAAAACCGTTCCTTACCAATGAGCTGCGCCTTGGCGAAAGGAAACGCCTCGCCGCCCTCTGCAAGCCTTGAAAAACGTTCCTCGTGCTCTTTGTAAATCGCCGTCAGTTTATCGTACAAAGGCTTACCTTCGTCAAAGACGAATACGCAGTTTTCGGGGATTACACCGAAAATATCCGTCGTGTTTTTCAGGAGTGGCAATAAATACCCGTTTGCGTTGCCCGTTTCCAGTTCGGAAACAAGCTCCGAAGCGATGACGTCCGCACGGTCGTGCGCCTCTACCGTACGGAAACCACGTAAGCACTCCTGCAAACGCGCCTGCAAAGCAGGGATTTCCTCTTTGGAAACGAATACGTCCGTCGCAGAAAGCACGGAGAGGGATTTGGGCGACCCCAAACGCTTTCCCGTCGACAGGTCATACGGCTTGATGCGTTCGACCGTGTCTCCGAAAAAGTCGATGCGTGCAGGATTTTCCGCATTTACGGGATAGATATCCAAAATATCCCCACGCAACGCGTACGTTCCCTTCGTGTCTACTTCTTGCACGCGAGCATAGCCAAGCCGCGCAAGCATAGCAGGCATTTGCAGAAAATCCAGCTCTTCCCCCTCAACAAAATCAAGCGTAGGCAGTTCCCTCGGAAAGAGCTGCAACAGAGCGTCTATCTCCGCCACCACTACGGGCGCGCCCGTCAAAAGAGCGTGTATACCGTTTAAGCGTGTAAAAAAGCCGTCCTTGGACAAAGCTTTGCGATACAGAAGGACTTCGTCCTTTGCCGCCAGCATCTCCACCCTCTTGCCCGAAAGTACGGCGATATTTTCCGCCGCCTTTCGCATCGACGACGCGTCCGCCGTAATATAAACAATGGGCGCGTCTATCATCGAGGCAATTAGATATTTATGGGGGTCAGAAATGCCAAAAACCGCCGTCGGCGTGCCGCAGCGGATGGTTTCGCTAAGTTCAGGGTATTCCCCATTCAGTTGTGAAAACGAAAAAAAGCCTTCTTTCATTTCTCACCTACGTGCCCCTTGGGGGCAAATTGTTCAATGAGGCCAACCTTTTACAAAAGGTTAATTCGCGTTGTATTTGCCCATAACAAGGTCGATGCGAACGCCACGCGCGAACTCTGCCGCCGCCTCGCCTGCCTTGTGGCAAGCCTCTGCAAACAGCGTGTAATCCTCTTTGCGTATCTCGGATAAAACGTAGTCGATAATCGGGATATTCAGCGCTTCGTCGCGAATGCCTACGCGAATACGTGCAAAGTCCTTAACACCCGTTTCTCCGATGATGCTACGCATTCCGTTGTGCGTGCCTGCGCTGCCCTGCGCGCGGATACGTACCTTGCCTTTAGGCAAGTCGTAATCGTCGTAAATCACCAAGAGGTTTTCAGGAGTAATTTTATATTTCGACATCAGCTGTTTCACCGCCCTGCCAGAGTTGTTCATATACGTCAAAGGACGGGCGATAATCACCTTTTCTCCCCCAACAAACGCCTCGGCAACCGATGCCTCACATTCCTTTTTCTTGAATTTTGCACCCAAAATTTCAGCAACGTCCCCTGCCGCAATAAACCCCATATTGTGAAAGGTTTTTTCATACTTTTTATCGGGATTGCCTAAGCCTACAATCAAATACATATTCTTTTTTCCCTCTTGATAAAACCGCCACCGCAAACGCGGCGGCGGTAATTTTTTCTTTCGTGTTTTTAGGTATTTTCTATTAATAACCCTTAAAGTGAAATTAACGGAGCAGATACAAGCAAGACAAGGCACGCGAGCATTTCCGACGGGAGTTTACATAACGTAAACGAGCAAGGAAACGCACAGCGCAACGCAGTATTGCGCCGTATATCCTTCGTTAATTAGTCGTACAATTTGGACATGGGCTTATCGAGATATACGTTCTCAATTGCAGCCGCAAAGATATCGGCTACGGTCAAGACCTCAAACTTGGCAAGCATTTTCTCATCAGGCAGATGTACGGTATCCAGCATAACCAGCTTGTCGATAACCGATTTATCCAAACGCTCGATGGCAGGTCCGCTGAGAACGGCGTGCGTACAGCCTGCAAAAATCTTCGTCGCCCCTGCATCCTTCAACGCCTGCGCACCTTGACAAATCGTACCTGCGGTGTCAATCATATCGTCCAACATCAAGCAGTTCTTGCCGTTGACATCGCCGATGATGTTCATAACCTCCATCACGTTCGCTTTGGGACGGCGCTTGTCGATGATGGCAATGGGAACGCCGAACTTTTCCGCAACCTTTCTTGCGCGCTTTACGCTGCCAAGGTCAGGCGCAACCACAACGTCGATTTTCTCTTTCTTTGCAAAGTAATTGCAAAGGGTAGGTCCACCCAGCAGATTATCTACGGGAATATCGAAAAAGCCCTGAATTTGCTCTGCGTGTAAATCCATCGTAAGCACACGGTCCGCACCGGCAGCCGTAATCAAATTTGCCACAAGCTTTGCCGTAATGGGGTCGCGCGAACGAGCCTTTCTATCCTGACGAGCATAGCCAAAGTAAGGAACGACCGCCGTGATACGACCTGCAGAAGCACGCTTTGCAGCGTCAATCATAATCAGCAGCTCCATCAGGTTGTCGTTGACGGGCGCGCAGGTGGATTGAATGATGAACAAATCCCTACCGCGTACCGTTTCCGCAATATGCACGTTGATTTCTCCGTCGGAGAAGGTAGCTACTTCGATTTCCCCAAGCTCGGTATTGAGCTTCTTTGCAATCGCCTCCGCCAAAGCGCGGTTGGAATTGCCGCAAAACAACTTGATTTCATTACCGTGCGTAATCATGTGTAAAAAACCATCCTTGCATTGTATTTTTTTACGCAGCCACGCTTTCCCGCGCTTGATGCGTATTTTTTCAAAAAAGCAACTTTGTGCGAAGCCAAACAACCCATGCCTCGCATTTCCCCTTATCAAGCGATGTTTTCACCCTGAAAACCCATTTTCAATTTTACCTGTCTTTATAATACCCTATTTTACCGATTTAAGTCAAGGGAATTGACGAACTTTCTCCGAAAAACTTTACAGTTCTTCCAGATTATCCGTCTGTTCTTCTTGCGCCCTGCGACGCTGCTTTTCCTCTTTTGCCCTTTGGCGCATAGATGAGAAAAAGTCGGTTAAAAGCGCCGAACACTCCTCTTCCAAAACCCCGCCTACAACCTCCGTCTTATGGTTCAAAAGGTTTGCCTCTGCGATTTGGTCGGTCAACGAACGCCCCTTTTGTTCGTACGCGCCGAAGTATAACTTGTCCACACGCGCGTTGAGCGCCGCACCCATGCACATAGGACAAGGTTCTAAGCTGACGTACAGCTCGCACCCCTCCGGCAACCGCCAAGAATGGAACTTTTTGCAAGCCCTATCAATCGCCATCATCTCCGCGTGCGCCGAGGCAAGCTGCAATTTTGCGCGACGGTTATAGCCACTTGCAATCACTTTATCCTCGTAGACAATCACCGCCCCGATGGGCACTTCCCCCTGCTTCCAACCACGTTTCGCCGCTGCAATCGCCCGACGCATAAATTTTTCTTCTCTTGTCATCTTTCTCATTTTGTACCGCCGCCGACAGCGCAACCAGCGCGCCGCCGCAATGTTGATTAATATTCCAAAACGCCGCGCCCCTTAAGGGATGCGTAAAAGCATCCGACCCTACCTCTACCGTGTACGAAGGGATTTTTAAGGTGGATATACACCAGTCCTTGTACCCACCGACGCTGCCGCGCGCCAGCCGCAAGGGATACCCCGTCGCCATAGACAAAGCCTGCCCTATGCGATAATCCCTCGCCGACTGCAAAGCCCCTTGACCAAAATGCCAATAAATCTCCTCGCCCTTCGTGTGAAAACTGACCGTGTAATCAGGCGAAATCTCTTCGGTAAAGCGTTTTAGCGCAAGGCTTTCAGGCTCGGAAAAGGGTCTTTCCCCGATATAATTTTCCGCCCCGCGCCTGCGGACGTTGCGTTTGCCTGTTCCCCATTCCGCATCAAAATTCACGTTGAGGTCAACCCCACGGGCGTTGGCTTTCCAAAGCCGCAACTCGCCGTTGCTATACGCCGATAAATAGCGAAAATAGGGACAACCCTTCGCCGCAGTCAAACCTTTTTGGGACAGCAAAGCCCCGTCGGGATTTGCAAGCGGCACCAGCCAAATACTGCCCACTACGCCCTGCTTATTTCCGTCCCGAAAATGGGCTTTTGCCAGCCGCGCCGTCAACCATTCTCTGCCGTGTATTCCATAGACGGCAATCCCCGTCGGGCTGCCTTCGCCAAGCTTAATCGCATAGAGATTGCGCTTTTGCAGGCTGCTACCGATGATTCGTTTTTCCGTCTTTATCCCGTTAAAAAAGTTGGTAATTTCCCGATAAATATTCATACGGCATTATATGCCGCAACCTTCCTATTTGTGATAAGTCGAGCCTGCGTTAATCATAAACGCACGATATACCTGCTCGGCTAAGATGACGCGCATCAGCTGGTGCGGAAAGGTCATATCCGAAAAGGACAGCCGATAATCTGCCGCTTGCTTTACCCGCGCAGAAAGCCCACAGGAAGAGCCTATGACAAAGGTCAGTTCCTTACCGCTATCCGTGATGGTCTTTATCTTTGCCCCCAACTTTTCGCTGGAAAGCTTTTCCCCCTCCACCGCCAAAGCAATGACATAGCCCTTGCAGGCACGCAAAATATCCTCCGCTTCCGCCTCGGGATTTGCGCCCTCGGCAAGCTCCTTAATTTCCACTTTCGCAAAGCGGGAAATACGTTTCACGTATTCCGCCACCGCCTCACGGTAAAAACTCTCTTTGATTTTTCCAACGACTACGAAATAAACCTTCTGCATCTTATCCCCCAAACAACCCCGATACCCAGCCAACCAAGCAGATTACGACGCCCGCCGAGGCGCAGAGGAAAAAGCCTTTCCCGTCGGGTTTTTCTTCCTCGTTCCGTCCTGCCTTCACCGCATAGGCGATGAGATACCCCACGGACGCTACAAGGCAGATCGCCGAGGCGATTAAAATGGGCAGCATATCCGTCTGCCAAGAAAATTTTTCCACGCAGAGCACGAAGGCATTGTTGCAAAAATGCGCGAGCACGGTGGGAAGAATACTGCCCGAACGAAGGGCAATCAGAGCAAACGCTACACCGCAGAAAAATTGATATAAGGTCTGGGCAGGGTTTTGATGAAAGAGGGAAAACAGAGCGCCGCAAATCAGCGCCGCCGCCCACGTGGGAAAACCTTTTAACCCACGCAAAAGCACCCCGCGGAAAAACAACTCCTCGAAGATTGCAGGCAGGACGGCAATTACCAGCATTACCCCTAAAAAGCCCCAGCCGTCCATAGACGGAATCTGCGGCGGAGTCGCCTGCAAGCCAAGGCTTTCCAGCCATATCATAAACCACGCGTTCACCCCTGAGAGGGAGAGCAATCCGAATTGCACGATCAGCGCCAGCACAAAATCCCATACCGTCGGCTTTCCAATCACCGATTGAACGGGGGTTTTGGCAAGACGAAAGAACAAAACCGCTACGATCGCAAACGAGGATTGCGACAGAAGGTAGCCCACGTAAAGATACCAATTTTCCTTTTCCACACCCTCGTGAAACAGCCCGAAGAGCGCCCCTACTATCGCAAATAGCAACGCAAGAAGGTACGGCAATACCGCCGCAACGGAAAAGGCAAGCCCAGACGCTTTCCTTTCCGTCATCTGCCCCAGCAAGCCCTCCAACAAATTCGGTTGTTCTCTGTTCGTGTTTTTCATACGTTCATTATACCAAATACACAGACGAAAGGCAAGAAAAAAAGCGGAAAAGAAAAATTATTTCTTTTAACCGCTAAGCTTTTCCCGAAAGCTTTTGATGATTTTATTTTCCAAGCGGGATACTTGCACTTGACTGACACCGATTTTCTTGGCAACTTCACTCTGCGTCATATCCCGATAATAGCGAAGAATGATGATTTTTCGCTCCCGTTCAGGCAATTCGTCTATCGCCCCTTTTAGAACGAGGCTGTCTATCATCGACTCCTGCATATCCACCGCAGGCAGCACCTCTATGAGTTCCCGTTCCTTGCCGTCCTTGTATTCCGAGCCTGCATAGATAGATATAGGCATCTTGGACGAACCGAGCGTAAACACCGCTTCACTCTCGTCCATTCCAAAGTGGGCGGCAACCTCGGACACAGAGGGTTGTTTCCCTTCCTGCAGCGTTCGTTTTTCGATATACGCGTTCATCTCCTTTGCCGTCTGCTTTAACGACCTTGAAACCTTTACCGAGCCGTCGTCGCGCATAAACCGTTTGATTTCCCCTGCAATCATGGGCACGGCGTAGGTGGAAAAGCGTACGCCAAAGCTTTCGTCAAAGCCGCTGATCGCCTTTAAAAAACCCAACGAGGCGAGCTGAAAGAGATCGTCGTATTCCACGCCTTTATTCAAATACCGCTTAACAATACATTTGATCAGGGATACGTTTTCGGACAGCAGCCGTTCCTTTGCCCGATCGTCCCCCGTTTTTGCCTGCCGAATCAGCGCAAGCATTTCTTCATACACCAACATACTCTCTCGCAAAAATACCGATTGGGTTTTTACATGCCTACTGCTTTTTGCATGATGACGCGCGTGCCTTTGCCAAGCTCACTCTCCACCTTGAAGAAGGTGCTGAAAGTCTGCATCACCGTAAAGCCCATGCCGGAACGCTCGTCGTTTTCCAGCGTCGTGAAGAAGGGTGTCATAGCCTCTTCCACATCCTCTATGCCACAGCCGTAGTCCGTAATGACGATATGTAAAATGCCGCCGCGAGGCGCTTTTTCAATACGGCATTCGATGACGATGCGCCCCTCTCCCCCTTTGTATGCGTGCACGATACAGTTGGTGACCGCCTCGGAAACCGCCGTCTTGATGTCGGAAAGGTCAGAAAAAGAGGGGGAAAGCGGCAGAGCAAACGCTGCCACCGCGCTTCGTGCAAAGCTCTCGTTCTCCGACAGAGCCGCAAGCTCTAATTTCATATAATTTTGCATAGCCATAATCTCCTCGTTATATTTTAGGAATCAGGGTATAGACACCGCTGATAGATAGAATTTTGTCGGCGGACGGGTTGGGGTTTTTTATGTAAGCGGGAATGGAATACCGCTTGCATTTTTTATACCTACCGATTAGAAAGCCTATCCCCGTAGAATCCATAAAGCCGACGTTCGACAAATCGAACAGAACGAAATCGGCGTAAGAGTGCTCGTCTATCGTATCGTCGGCAAGCCGTCGAACGGAAGATGCCGCGTGTTCGTCCAACTCGCCGGAAAGATAGAAGGTCAACTGTCGCCCGTCGACGCGAAAGGTTAATTGCATTGTTTTCTCCTCCATGCGTTTGCATTGATTATAAGGGCTGAGAGAAGGAATATTTTGCAAAATCCCGTCGAAAAAAGAGGAGTTAAGTCGAAAAAATTTTTTTAATTTTACGGCAAAATACTTGACTTTATGATGAAAATAGTATATTATATACAAGCGTTGTACGTTAGGAATAAATGCGGCTTGGGCCTTTAGCTCAGTTGGTTAGAGCTGCCGGCTCATAACCGGCTGGTCCACGGTTCGAGTCCGTGAGGGCCCACCAAGCTTTCCTGCATTAACGTGCGACGAACAAAAACAGATATGGCCCAATAGCTCAGTTGGTTAGAGCGCCAGCCTGTCACGCTGGAGGTCGACGGTTCGAGCCCGTTTTGGGTCGCCAAACAAAAACAGACAAGCAAAAAACTTGTCTGTTTTTGTTTTATTCACTTTGGCGTTTATAAAGTAAAAGCACCGTAAAAAACGGTGCTTTTTTAATTTTATTCCTCTTTTATGATACCACACCACGTTTCAATCTGTTCTTTAGAAACGATGTCAACGATTGCATCATATACCTCACGCAAGGTATAATAACCGTACTCAACCGCCGCCGCATCTTTCGCCAAGACGGACAAAGATGCTTCCGACGTTAAATATTCTTCGTTTTTATCGTTAAAATCATCCTCGAAATCTTCTAAACATTCTTCTTGAATGAAAAGCATCGGAATTTCTTTTTCAACAGAAACGTATTTTTCCTTGGCTTCATCATACTCGAAGAAATACATTGTCTTAAATTCTATATCAAATCTTCTTGAAAGTGATTTTTTAGTGAACCCACCTATCGTTTTGGTATGTATAGTATCACTTGCACCATTGATATAAATTTTATCGGGGTTCATTACGTTCATTTCGTCTACTTTTTTAATCGTATTTACCCCTTCTAGATAGGACAAAGGATACCATAACGTATCAAAAATTGCCATCCCCAACGTTGTTTCTACTTCTTCCCGAACTTCTGTCCCAACCAGCCTACCGTCGCTATTTCGATAAACTTCACAATTCCTAGAAACCGCCGTAGGAATAAAATCCCCTTTCGTGCCGATAAAGGTCGTATATTCCTCACCTACCTCCATCAGGGTGCAGGTTGCTACGTTCAGCGAATCCGTTCCAACGTAATCATAGATATATCCCAAAACGACGTCATCATTTCTAACAAATTCAATCTCTGTGCTCGCTACGCCGAAAAGCACCCAAGCCACACGCATTGCCTCTCCCTCAACCTCGTATCTAAGCACCGACTCCTTGGTTAACTGTACGCGTGCGCCGTAGGTTTCCTCTTCAACATTCGCATAAATACTAAGATTTACACCACCGATTGCCGTATACAAACTGTATTCCTTTTCGTTTAAAACAAGTCTAATGGAGAACGCCCCCGCCTCCGTTTCAAACACGGTATAATCCTCGGGATTGGTATCCAAAAACGCCTCATACAGCCTTTCAATCGTATTGAAGACCGCGTATACTTGGTTTACGTAATAAAGCGCCTGCGAAGCCGTATTCAAAACGCCGTATACAAGATTAAGTTGTTTTCCCATACCATTCAAGGGGATAGAATTAACGTCAACAAAATTGGTATAATCCAGCGACTCCTGCCCCACTAAACGCGACTCAGGTGAAAAGGTAGAAGGAAGGAACTCCCACACGTCAGGAACTGCACCAAACGCATTTACAACGGCTGTCGCTAAGCCCTTCAGGTTGGGCAAAATTCTAAGTACAGCCTCCAAGGTAAGCGTGTTATAATTCTTTCCCGACAAGACGGCAGATACAGAATATGAACCAGCCTCCGTCTTTCCGTTGTTTTGATAAGAGATACTTACGCCTTCTGGCAATTCACCTTCAATTACAAGATTTTTTATCTCGCCGTCGTATACAAACGAATCTCCTTCGAGCACCACACCCAAAATATCGGCTTTTTGGATTGTTAATTTTGCCTCCATACGCAGGGTTTGATAGCCTTCCCCTGAAAGAACCGCCACAGCAAGGTATTCTCCTGCATCCGTTGCTAAATGATTTTCATAGACAACGGAAACTCCCTCAGGCATTTCACCCTCAATCAAAAGTTCTTTTTGCGTACCGTCGTAAACGTATTCCTTATTTGTAAAGGTAATCCCCTCAATATCCATAAGTTCTACCGACGACGAATCTTGCGTAGGTGTAGAACCTTGCTGCGTAGACGATGTCGAGTCGCCGCAAGCAACCCCTAAAAGCGTAAACATTAAAAAAACAACAAAGCAGAAACAAACTTTCACGATTTTTTTCATTTTTTAACCTCTACTAAATACCTATTTAGTCTGCAGAAATCAGCGCAGGGACAAACGAGAACGGCGAAATGAGAATTGCAAGTAAAACACCCCCCAACGCCGTAAGTAAGAATACTAAAATTCGCAATAATCCAAACAGAATCTTAATGCCAATCAAGAAGAACAAGCCGTCTAAATCAAAGCTGAATATAACACCAGGCTCACCGATGAGCTTCGCACCGCCAAGCGTTATATCTAAGACAATACCGTCCCAAAACAACTGCGAAGAATAGAAAAATGCAAATGCACCCAACGCAAGCGAAACCCAAATAGACGACCACACTTCTTTGCTAGTACGCGCGCCGGAAACACCCGCCCAAATAAAAACTGCCGCTACCAAGACACCGATGACGCCGCCTATAATCAAGCCCTTCCCTCGCGACCCAAAGCCGCCAAAACTTCTCGTCTTCGTCTTAGTGTTAGTCGTTGCGGAAATTCGCTCCAACTCCGCGCGCGTTGCCTCTTCCGCTGCCTTCGCCGCCCTTGCAGACGCCCTCCTTTGCTGCAAAACCTTCTCCCAACACGCCGCGCAAACCAACGAACCGTCATCGCTCTCGCCCTGCTCTCCTTGGAATATCATCTTCCCACACTTTTTACATACGCCAAGCATTAACTTCTGGTCTTGCATCGGCTCCGCCACCGCAGCCGCCGTCTGCTCAACCGCGGGTTGATTTTCCTCCGTTGCAATCGTCTTCCTTTCGAAATAAGAAATCGACACACCATATAATTGCGCAATCTTTGACAGCGTCTCAAAATCCGGGCAAGATTCACCCCTCTCCCATTTTGAAACCGCTTGATAGGATATGTTTAAACACGTACCCAAATCTGCTTGCGTCATCCCATTAGCTTTCCGCAAAGTAGCAATCTTTTCGCCTATACTTCCTTCCATAAAAACCTCCTAAACGTTTTGCCTTTTTATTATATATGAATTTCGCGAAAACCGCATTGTTTTTTTCTCAACGGTTGGTTGAGTTTATTTTACTTTTGGTTGAAATCCCCTTTTTTTACCCCAAAATATTATAACAACCTCTGATTTAAGCATGCTGTATACATTATATCGCAAATTGAGATAATTGTCAATATCTCATAACGAGATTTTATATAATAAAATTGTTTAGGGGAGTAAAAAATGGGCGAAAGATTAAGATATTTACGCAAAGAAAAAAATATAAGCCAACAGGATATTGCGGCTATTTTACACATTAAGCAAAACACCTATTCTCAATACGAGAACGGCAAGCGTCAGTTGCCCATTGAGATATTGATTTCCCTTGCCCGTTTTTATAACGTTTCCACGGATTTTATTTTAGGCTTAACCGATAACGAAGACCCCTACAATTAAAGCACCGCAGCCTTCGCGGTGCTTTTTGCCCCCTATTTTGCATAATTATGGCAAAATAAGAAATTTGTCGAAAAGTGTTGCCTTTTTTTGAAAATAGTAGTACAATAGAGTTGTTTAAATGTTCACTTTTTAAACAATCTCATTTACAAAGGACGAAAAATTATGAACTTCTTTGAAAAAATCTTGTACGCCATCGAGCGTCCCAAAATGGAAACGCCAGGCAATTACGGCTGGTTTCATTTGATGTTCTTCTTCATCATTCTGGGTATCACCGTCGGTGCGTGTATTTGGTTCTACCGTAAGCCAAACGAAAAGGCGCTGCGCTGGTTTCTCTTCGGCTGCTGGGCAACTATCTTTTTGCTGGAAATCGGCAAACAGCTTATTTTCTCGTTTGATTTTAACCCTGAAACGGGAGAAAAGACTTGGGATTATCAATGGTATGCCTTCCCCTTTCAGCTTTGTTCTTCCCCCTTATACCTTTTGCCGTTCGCGGCGTTCTTGAAAGAGGGCAAGGTTCGTCAAGGCGTTTGCACCTTCCTTGCTACTTTCTCGCTGTTCGGCGGCATGGCGGTATTCTTCTACCCCAACGACGTATTTATTTCCACCGTCTATATCAACATTCAAACGATGATTCACCACGGCGTACAGATCATCGTGGGCGTGTTGCTGCTTTCCTATTATAGAAAACAGCTCAACCTCAAATGGTTTTTGTACGGGCTGGCTGTATACGCGGTGATGATCACCACGGCAATGCTACTGAATTGGCTGATTCCCTACGGAACGGAAGAAACCTTCAATATGTTCTATATCAGCCCCGCTTATCCCAGCACGCTGCCCGTGCTTTCTATCATTTATCCGCTAGTACCCTACGTCGTATTTTTCCTGCTGTACCTGCTTGGTTTTTCGGGAATTGCCATCGGCATCTATTACGCCTCGAAAGGGATTACTCAGCTGATCCGCAAAGGTCGCGCTTGCTTTAGCGCAAAAAGGGCTGCCGAATGAAAAAACTGCAAACCATGATAGCCCCACTCTTCCTCGCGGTTGAGCTGGGGCTATACATCATCATTTTATTCTTTTCGCACCTGTTCCCAAGGGCAGATTTTGTAGGCATCGTCCTTGCGTGCGCATTTGCACTTTGTTTCTTTAAGCCCACGTTCCCTAACCTGCTTTTAAACGTCGGGCTGGTGGCTACCGTTTGCGCGGACGTCTTTTTGGTGCTGCTGCAGCCCTTGACCGAGTGGAAACAAGTGGCGGGCGTTGCCTTCTTCTCTATCACACAGATGGCATACTTTCTCTATCTGCTCTTTACCGAGGAAAGAAAGTCCGTTCGCCTCGTACATTTGATTGTCCGTGGCGCGGCGGTGCTGATTGCGGAGCTTGTACTGTGCATCGTCTTAAAGGAAACCGTTGACCTTTTAAGCGTCCTTTCCCTTTTTTACGTAGCCAATCTTGCGGTAAACGCTGCCTTCGCTTTCGCACAAGGTAAGAAAGGGATACTGTTCGGAATCGGGCTGACCTTATTCTTATGCTGCGATTTGTTCGTCGGGTTCTCCGTAGCGATTGGATCGTACATCCAGATAGCAGAAAGCTCTTGGCTGTACCAACTTATCTTTTCAGATTTTAACTTCGTTTGGTTTTTCTATCTGCCCTCGCAGACAGTCCTCGCTATTTTTACAATGCTGAAACATACGGCAAACAAATAATACCATTGCGGATATAAAAAAACAGACCTCGCAGGTCTGTTTTTTATTTTTTAGATAGAATCTATACTGTCGTGGACGATGAAGTTTAAGTGGTCGCCCACACGTTCTAAATTCGAAACGAGGTTGATGAATACCGTGTTGTTTTCAGGACGGCATTTGCCCTGACCAAGACGGGCAATGTGTTCGGCAACCAATTCTCGACGCATTTCGTCAATCTGCTCCTCTTTTTCGTCGCTTTCCGCAACCAAGCCTTTCTGCCCTTCTAACACAATCGCCTTTACTAAGTCGTATTGCTCCTTCAAAAGAAGGTGCATTTCCCCAAGTTTTTCGTGTATCCCCTCGGAGAATACAAGATTGTCGCGCACCTCGCGTTTCGTGTACTTTGTCAGGTTCTCTGCAAGTTCCGCCACACGGGCAATATCGCCGACGTTGTTGTGCAAAGCGTTTACCTGCCGTTCTTCCGCAAAAGTCGCGCCCGCCGCAGAAAGTTTGACCAAATAATCGCTGATCGCCTCACCAACCCTTGCCACCATTTCGTTGGCGGCAAGCACTTTCTCCACTCTGTCAATATCCCTCTGAATAAAGCCGTCAAATGCCGCTTCCAGAGTATCCATTGCCATGTCTGCCATGCGGAAGGCGTCCTTCTTTACCTGCACCAAGGCAACCGTAGGCATTCCCAACAAACGCTCGTCCGCGAACTGCAAAAGAGGGATTTCCTCTTCTACGGACGTCGGCTTGTCCTTAATTGCCCATTCGGAAAACTTCACAAGTAATTTCACAAAAGGCAGCAAGACGGCGGTGGTCGATACGTTGAATACAACGTGGAACGCCGACACACGCATCTGCAAGGACGTCGGGTCTTCGCCCGGGAATATCGACACCAAAAGATTGACGACAGGTTCTTTGAATATCCAAATAACAGCAGCGAACAACACCGTACCGATAAAGTTAAACGCAAAGTGTATGAGCGCAACTCGTTTTGAGTTCGCATTCGCCCCCACCGATGCAAGCAACGCCGTCACACACGTACCGATGTTTGCGCCTAAAATGATGAATAACGCCAAATCCAACGGCAGTACCTGCGTGCCCACCATCGTGATAACGACACCCGTCGCCGCCGAAGAACTTTGAATTAACGCCGTAAACACAATCCCCACCAAAATCAAAAGCAGGGGGAAATTTACCACGCTGAAAAGGTCGATAAACAGACGCTCTACCAAGGGATTGCCGAAGGCTTGTTCGCTGCTCATAACGTTCAAGCCAACGAAAATTAGACCCAAGCCAGAACACAGCCTGCCGATGATTTTGATTTTTTCCTTTTTAAAAAAGCCCATCATAACGCCCGCAAACGCCAAAAGGTACATCGCCATATTGAAAAAGTCGTTTTTGAGCGCAACCAAAAGCCCCGTAATCGTCGTACCGACGTTTGCGCCCATAATAATCGGGGTGGCTTGCAACAGCGTCAGCACGCCTGCGTTTACCAAACCGATGACCATAACCGAAGTCGCGGAAGAACTTTGCACAAGCGCCGTAACCCCAGCCCCAATACCAACACCCGAAAAACGGTTGCTGCTGATTTTGCCAAGCAGTCTCTTCATACTGCCGCCTGCGCTCTTTTCTAACGAATCACTTAAAAACCCCATACCGACGATAAAAACGCCGACGCCTGCAAGCAGCCATATAAGGCTTTGAATCAGTTGCAGTATTTCATTTGCAGTCATTTTTTCATACTCCTACTAAACTCTCCACGAGTAGTATATCACTTTTTTAAAAAAATGTCATCTACTTGAAAGTAAAAAAATTACTGATAACAAAAAAAACCATCCCGATTGGTGGAACGAAAGCATTTTTTCGACCACTATGGGATAGTTTCTTTGCATTTTTATATAGTCAAAGCCCTGCTTTTTCGCGAATCGCGCAAAGTGCGCGATAGCGATGGGAAACGGTATTTTTTTCCTCTGCGGTAGCAATGCCAAAGGATTTTTTGAGGTCGTCGCTGAAGAAAATCGGGTCGTACCCGAAACCGCCTTCTCCCTGCTCTTCCGATAAAATCCTACCGTAGGTTTTGCCCTCCGCCGTCCATTCTCTGCCGTCGGGGCAAGCAAGCGCGACGGCACAGGCAAAGTACGCGCTTCGGTCGGCAATTCCCTGCATATTCTTGATTAGCAGCGCGCGATTGCTTTTATCGTCGCCGTGCGTGCCGCTATACCTTGCGCTATACACCCCGGGCGCGCCTTCAAGCGCTTCTACGCAAAGCCCGCTGTCATCCGCCAAAACGGGCAACCCCAATGCTGCGCAAGCCGCGCGCGCCTTCAAGAGCGCATTCTCGATAAAGGTCGAACCCGTTTCCTCTACTTCCTCAAAAAAGCCTGCTTGCTTTTGCGAAACCACCTCATATTCGGGGAAAATTTGCGCTATTTCACGCAACTTGTGAGCGTTTCCCGTTGCTACAACCAAAGTTTGTTTTTTCATAGCCACTCCTTATTTTCGCACGCGCAGACTATTGAGAACTGCAAGCAGCATCACGCCAACGTCCGCAAATACCGCCAGCCACAGCGGAAACCACGGGAACAAACCAAGCACCATAAACGCCACCTTCATGAATATCGAAAAAGCGATGTTTTGATACACGATTCCCTTTGTCTTTTTCGCCGTGCGAATGAGCCTGGATACCGCCCCGAGCGCATCGGAAACCAACACGAAGTCGGATGCTTCCACCGCTGCCGCGCTGCCCAAACTTCCCATAGATACCGCACAATCCGCCACCGTCATTACAGGGGCGTCGTTGATGCCGTCGCCCACGTATACCGAAGTACCTAACTCCTTCAGTTTTTTCATCTCCTCGACCTTCTCCGTCGGCAACAATCCCGCCTTGAACGCAGACATGCCTATTGCATTTGCCACTTTTTGCGCTCGAGCAGGGGAATCCCCTGTCAGCATTACGGTATGTACGTTCATTCCCTTTAAGTCGGACAGGAGTTGTTGGCTTTCTTCGCGAATCACATCGCCGATTTCCAAGCAGCCGCGATATCTGCCGTCGTACGCCAAATACAAAACGGTATCGGCAGAGGCTTTTTCGTCCACCTCGTACCCCTCTTCCCGTAAAAAGGCGGCTGTACCAAAGACGGCGGTCTTGCCGCCTACAAGCCCCTTTAAGCCCTTACCGGCAATCTCTTGTACCTCTTCCGCGCGCTCGCTTAATTGCAGGTGAGAAAACGCGGCTGCAATCGGGTGAGAAGAATATGCCTCCAACGCCGCGCAGACGGAAAGCAATTCGTCCTGCGTGCCCTCCTCGGGATATGCGCCGATGACCGAGAAATTCCCTTTCGTCAGCGTACCCGTTTTATCCAGAGCTGCTACTCTCGCCTTGGCTATCTTATCGAGCGCCGCTGCGCTCTTTACCAAAATCCCCTGCTTTGCGCAAGCGCCCACCCCTGAAAAATAGGTAAGCGGTACGGAAATCACCAACGCGCACGGACAGGAAATTACGAGGAAGGTCAAGGCGGCTTTCAGCCATTGCGCTCCGTTTTCAAATCCATAAGTGCCAGCCAGCAAGCCCTCTATAAGGGGCGGAAACAAAGCGATGCACACCGCCAACATACAGACGATGGGGGTATATATTTTTGCGAACTTCGTAATGAATTTTTCAGGGGCAGCTTTGCGTTCAGTAGCATTCTCGACCATATCCAAAATCTTCGCCACCGCACTATTTTCGTAGGTGCGCGCAACCGTCGCCATAAACGCGTTGCCAGCGTTTACGCTGCCCGCGAGCAGCTCCTCTCCCGCCGTTTTGGACACCAGAGCCGTTTCCCCCGTCAGCGATTTCATATCAAGGCTTGCCGACGCCGCCAAAAGTACGCAGTCGCAAGGGAGTTTATCCCCTGCCTTGATCAGCAACTTATCACCGATCGCAAGTTGCTCGGGCGCGACCGTTTCCGCGCCGCCATCCGTCAAACGCAACGCCGATTCCGCTTTCATCTCGATCAAAGCAGCCACTCTTTTCCTGGACGAACCAAGTGCCAACGACTGCAGCGTTTCACCAAGTTGGTACAAAAGCAGCACCATTACGCCTTCCCAGAACTCCTGCAGGCAGAATGCGCCCACGGAAGCAACCGTCATCAGGAAATTTTCGTCGAAAATCCTGCCTTTGCATACGTTCTTTACCGTAGACCATAAAATGGGATATCCAACGGCAAGATAGGACAGCCCATAAAAAACGTAGGAAAGTATATCCGTCAACGACGAACCGCCCAGCGCACCCAACACAATCGCCGCCACAAGCAAGACTGCGGATACCCCCATACGAATCCACTCCGCTAAGTGGGAATGGGCGTGGTACACCGTTTCCTCAACGACGCGCGCCTCCTCAAAGGAATTCACACACGCCTTTACCTTCTCCAGCGTATCGTCGTCGCAATCTACTTTCAATTTTCCCTCTACAAACAATACCGCAACCGAGCGTACGCCTTGTATTTTAGCAAGTTCCGTCTCCAACTCCGCCGCGCAGGTCGGACAATCTAATCCTGCAATTCTAAGCACTCTTTTCATACAGCACCTCCACATTCTCCGTGGCATAACCCTGTTTCTACAATCTGTTTTATATGCTCGTCAGCAAGAGAATAATACACGTTTTGCCCATCGCGGCGCGCGCGTAAGACTCGATTATCCTTCAAGATGCGCAACTGATGACTTAACGCGCTTTGCGTACCGCCCACCCATTGCAAAATATGATACACGCACAACTCGCCGCCTAGCAGCGCAAATACGATTTTGAATCTCGACGGTTCGCTGAGCATACGAAATACGTCGCAAGCCCTCTGGATCTTCGTTTCGTCTGCCCCCTGCAACTTGGATACGTCGCAACAGGCTTGATTTTTTTTCGCTCCCATTTCCATTTACCTCTCGCCTCCATATTTTAATATATGAATAACTGTTCATATTATAATATATATAGGGGAGATTGTCAATACTTTGCAACAAAAAAAATCGGCTGATGCCGATTTTTTTATTCTTCCGATAAGGTAAATCGGGAGAGAAAGGTTTTTTCGTTCAGATAGGACAGTTTTCCGGTAAAACCAAAGACCATCTGCTTTGCTATGAGTTGTTGACGGGCGCAGGAAATCGCCCGATTCTTCTCAGTATCGCCGTATTTCATATCCCCCACGATTGGACAGCCGATATAGGCGAGGTGCGCGCGAATTTGATGGGTTTTACCCGTATGCAAATGGATTTCCAACAAAGAGGTTTCGCCGCTTGTAGACAGCACGCGGTATTCCGTTAGGATTTGTTCTGCACCTGCCGTTGCCTTTGCGTAAATTTTTACGAGTGCCTTTCCCTCGTCCTTTTTTAAGTAGGCATTCAGCAAGGCTTGCGGTTTCGACGGCGCACCAAAGCAGCGCGCGTGATAAATTTTTTGCACCGTACGGGTCTTAAAAGCAGAAAGCAATTCCTCTTCCGCTTCCCTGTTTTTGGCAAAGACCAACAAGCCTTTCGTGTTTCTATCCAGTCGGTGGATAAAATAATATTCCCCTTTGCGCTGCAGATCGGCAAAGACCGCCTCTGAATTTACGCCGTCCAGTTTGTCCGCCAAAAGCACGTTCTCGTCCTCGTATAAGGTGTAGTAGGCAGGCTTTTGCTCCTGTTTTTTGGACAGGTAGTAGGCAACCAAATCCCCAGCATAGACGGGAACGTCGCGGTCGACACGCTTGCCGTTTACTTTGATTTCCCGCGCTTTTAGCAAGGTATTGAAATAAAAGGACGCCTGCGCGTACGCGTTATCCGTAAACTGTTTTAAGGTTTGTGATTTATCGACAATCAGTTCTAACATCTCTTTAGAAGAAACGCCGCAGCTTGTCTAAGCTACGGCGCATGAAATCCGTTATTTTTTAGTAGGCTTTGCTTTCTTTTCTTTTTCTTTTGCTTTGTCGTCAACGTCTTCCAAGGTTTCATCGGAAGGTTTGATGAACAACAAAACAACAATCAAAATCAACATTACGCCTGCAATACTGAACAGAATGACCGAAGCAATATTGTTCTTCAACCAGTCGGATTCACCCGGCAACACGTCGTTTTTCTGCTCAATGCTGATTACCATATAGCCGCAAGCCTTTGCAGAGGGAATCATCGAATCGGTGTATACTGCAATCATAAAGTAAACGTCCGTTTCGTTCAGAGGCTTAAAGGTCTGTTTTTCTGCATCCCACTCGTAGACGTTGTTTTTATTGTATTCTTCAGGGTGCAGTTCCTGATCAATTTTATCGTTGTAAGGCAGGATTTCCACGAACACTTTTGCATCTTCCGCCAACAGGTCTTCTACGTTGACGTCAATCAAATCCGCCAACAAACCTGCATATACCCTCAAGTAGCCGTCTACGTCGTTCGCCGTAGCCTCGTCTGCAATTTCTTTATAGGTAATTGCCGACAGGTCGGATTGTGAGAGGTTCTTATCAGGGAAGAGGGCATTGAAACGGTCAAAGTCGATGCGATACAGTTTCGTTTCCGTCCTCACCTCGGAAGGGTCGTCGCACAAAATCGTAGGCGAAAAACCGCTGAACGTCTTACCGATGGCTACCGAGCCCTTTCTATTTGCTAACTTGCCCGACTGTTCCTCTACGGAAAATGCAGGCTGCGCAATCGTAAAGTAGAAATAAGGAATTTCCTCGATTTCCCAAACGTTGCTGGCCGATACGTCTACCAGTTTACCGTCTTTGTCGTAATATTTCATCGAATTGCCCGCTTTGTCTACCGCAAACACCTTGAAACGGTAAGTACCCGACTTAGCAACGGGAATTTTTAAGTTGGACGCAGACGAAGTAGGATTGCTCGCCGAAGAGGAGTTCGTGGACTTATAACTGATGGTGAACTGCAAGTTTTGATAACCGCCGTCGTCCGTAATCAAGTCGGACAAGGTAGGCAGATAGAAGTTGGTATTGCTGCCAGCCTTCAAGCCTTCTGCCGCCTTTGCTACAAAACCTTGGTATGTGAGAACCGCCGCAGAATTTTGTACGTCCGTGTTATCGTTAGCGTTATCGAGTACAACGTTCTTACCGTTTTCCTTTTTCAGGAAGGTATAGGTTGCGCCCTGCTTGTTTTCGTCCAAAACGATGTAATCTTTTTCGGAAACACCCACTTTCACGGTATTCGCTGCATACCAAGAAAGATCGTAAGTCGTATTATCATCGCCTTTGAAATATTCGTCGGAAAGTTTAACGACAATCGAAACGAACTCTCTTGCCAAATCGTTTACGTGGTCGCCATCCGTATCGACGCCGAATTCCTCAATGTTCGAATAGACAGTTTTCTTTTCGCCGTTTACTTCGTAAGGAGTAGGCGTAAAGTACGTAGTGGTCGTCAAATTGTGATAGACCATATCCGCGTCTGCAACCGTAGGGTTGTACTGCGCGTACTCTACGGTTTTGCTAACGTCCTTGTCCAAAACGTCCACGTAGTCGTAGTCTACGGAGAAAACCGAGCCGAAAGTAAGCGAAGTAATCTCATCGTTGACCACCAGGACGGGGCGCGCCGTATCTTCAATCTTCTTGTCCGCGTTTAAAGCAAAACTCTGACCGTTGATATCCACCACTTTAACAACGGATTTTTCCGTCGTTGCGGTATCGTTATCTGCGTTAGGCACTTTTGCGCTCACCTTGAAGGGAGTCAAAGGGGTCGTTGCGCTGGAAGAAGCGAACTCACCGTACGATGCACCGACGTTGGTAAACTTACCAAGCGCGGTTTCCTTACCAATGCTGTCCACCAAGACAACGTTATACTCGCTGTCAAGCGCACCTTCCTGATTGAGGCGGATGGTGAACGGTCTTTCTACCATTCCCGTACCCTGACTGTTTGCAACGGGCTCTACGGCAACTGCAGTACCAATCGCGTCGCCTGCTTTCTTGTTGATAGCCGCATACACCAAACCGCCCTCTTGGGTAAAGGTAATGGTGTTGATTGCTTTCTTGTCCTCGTTCGCCATCGCCATTTCCGTTTCCAGCGTGATGACTACTTCCGAGAAGTTTACGTCAGCAAACGCCAACGTGAAATGCAAATAACTGCCGTTATAGTTCGCATCGGGCTTTCTTTCAAACCACTTCCACGCCAAATCGCGCTGGGAAAGGGTGAAGCTGCCCCCGTTTGCCATAGAAACGCCCACGGTATCCGTATTCTCTACCACAAGGGACGCGTTCGTCGTACCAAACACCTGCGACGCCGTGTAGGTATACGGCGTTCTCGTCGTTTCCGTTTGGTCTGCCGCAGCGGAAATAACACCGCCGCTCAGCGCCGCAGCGCCAAGCAAGGAAGCAAGCGTAAGAGTTAAAATTTTCGTTTTCTGCTGTTTCATTAAAAAAATGCCTCTCGTGTCTTCGTATCTTCGTATATAGAATACTCCATAATACAAATCGTACTTCTTTATTTTACACCCAACCACGCGTTTTGTCAAACGCATTTTGAGGGATATTTCTGCTTTTTTCGGTTTTTTACTTAATTTCCGCCAAATTAGAAAGGTCAAACGCTTTCCAAGGGGTTTCTTCCTCGGGGGGCAGAGCGACGAATTTCATACGCTCTTTGGTGATTGGATGCAGGAAGGAAAGGGAGTACGCCCAAAGCGCCAGC
>JAFQVL010000060.1 GCA_017408045.1 Clostridia bacterium
CTCGCAGACGTAGATAATTGCCTCAGAGAGGGGAATCATCGCCTCGGGAACACCGATTTTTTCCAAAGCATACATCGCCGAAGTCGCAATCTGCAAAGCCCGCGGGTCTGCCATACCCACGTCCTCGGCGGAATGCACCACCAAACGACGAGCGACCAACATCGGGTCGCAGCCCCCCTCGATTAAGCGTTGCGCGTAATAGAGCGCCGCGTTGGCGTCGCTACCCCTGAGCGACTTACAAAACGCCGACAAGAAATCGTAATAATCGTCCTCGTTATACGAGAGCGCCTTTCTTTGAATGGACTGTTCCGCATCTGACAGCGTAATATGTATCACGCCCTGTTCGTTGGGGGTTGTCGTCAGCGCCGCCAATTCCAAGGCGTTGTACGCCGTACGCAAGTCCCCGCCTGCAACACGGGCAATATGCTCTATCGCCTTTTCGTCCACTTCGAGAGGCAATTTCCCTAAGCCCTTATGACGGCTGGAAATCGCTTTTTGCAAAGCCTCGGCAATATCGTCCTTGTTTAAACGTTTGAACTCAAACACCCTGCACCGAGAAACGATAGCAGGCGTCATAGAGGCGTACGGGTTTTCCGTCGTCGAGCCGATGAAAATGATTGTTCCCTGTTCGATGGCAGGCAGCAGCGAATCGCTCTGCGTCTTGCTGAAGCGATGGCACTCGTCCAACATCAAGTAGGTACGCTTACCGTACATTCTCAAGTTATCACGCGCCTCTTCCACCGCTTTCTTGACGTCTGCAACACCTGCGTTGACGGCGTTCAGTTTGATAAACTCCCCGTTCGTCCTAAGGGCGATGATGTTGGCAAGGGTGGTCTTTCCGCAACCGGGAGGCCCCCAGAAAATGCAGCTACCCAAACGATCGGTAGCGATCGCACGGCGCAACAGCGAGCCTTCCGCAACGATATGCTTCTGCCCGATAAACTCGTCTAAAGAGTTGGCGCGCATACGCTCGGCAAGCGGCTTTGCCTGCTCTTCGTGATTATGGTTGTTAAAATCAAATAAATCCATACCTGCCCCTATTCTTTTCTCTTGCTCACCTATTCTTTTTCCAGCAAGCGCTTGATTTTATCCACGTTTTTTCTACCCAATTCATAGCCTTGAAGATACGCAAAATTAAAATTGCGGAAGGAATATTGACTCATATCCCCAAGCTCAGGCTCTAACCAAAGGTCATACTGTTTACGCATACGCGTCTTATACGCGTGCGTGCGCGCGTTATCCATAATATCTACCACTTCCAGCAAGACTGTCAACGCATTCGGACAACGGTCTTTACAGAGCCTCTTCCCCAAAACGTCCACAGCGACCACGACGTCCGCGCCCATTCGCTTGACTTCCTCAACAGGCACGCGCTTCAAAACACCGCCGTCCACGAGGCGCATTCCGTCCACCTCCACCGGCTTAAACACCGAGGGAATGCAAGAGGACGCCACCACGGCGTCTATGACGCTGCCGCTAGAAAACTCAATCACTTCCTGACGGAGCATATCCACCGCCACGCACGAGAAGGGGATTTTTAAATCGGCAAAGTCCCTCTCTCCGATATAGCGCGCCAACAATTTTCGTATCTTTCGAGTATCCAACACACCACCTGGTTTATTCGTGATATCTACCAAGTCGAAAAACCGCAACGAGCAGACCGCGCGGCGCATATATTCAGGGGAAAGCCCTGCGGCGTACGCCGAGCCCACCACCGAGCCCATCGAACAGCCGCTGATATAACTTGGACGAATATGCGCGTCCTCCAACGCTTGTAAAAAACCGATATGTGCAATTCCACGGCTACCGCCGCTACCCAAAGCCAAACCCAAAGTTTTCATTTTCCTTTTTTCTCCCTTGCCAGATGGCAAATATGTATAGATGGGGCTTAATCCCTTTTTAAGGTACTCCTAAACGCAAGTTTCTCCATTTCCACCCACTCTTAATGGGTGTATACTCCCAAAATTTTACATTCGAGGGTGTTCTCTTGAATCTTCGCAAAGAACGGCAAGAACTTCTCATCTGCGACGTTGCAAGCCGCTTCGATAAAGAAACGGAACTCACCGGGGCTATTTTTAACGGGACGGCTTTCCAGTTTCGTCATATCCACGTTATAGTCGGCGATGATTTTCAAAAGGGATAAAAGGCTGCCCGGTTTGTTCGGACAAACAACCGAGAAAAACAGCCTATTGGAAACGGAAGGCAACTGTTCCTTCCCTTTGCGCACCAAGAGGAAGTGGGTAAAATTATGCTTTTCGTCCGAAAGACACTCCTCCCCGATAACAAATCCCGGGCGCAAATTTTCAACGTGCGCGCCTGCAATCGCCGCGCTTCTGCCGCTGTCGTCCTCCATCGCTTTGTTCAAACCAAACGCCGTAGACTCCGTTTCACGAAGCGCCGCAAACGGCATTCTCTTGCTTAAAAATTCCGAGCATTGACCAAGCGCCTGCCCGTGCGAATACACTCTGCCGATTTCCGACAGGCTGACCCCTTCCTTGTAAACCAAGCGATGGTCAATCCGCAACACGTATTCCTTTACGGCGTACAAATCGTGCAATTCCTGCAACAAATCGAGGTTTTGCGCTACGCTTCCCTGCAAGCTGTTTTCAATGGGAATGGCGCAAGCGTCTGCTTTCCCCGATGCTACCGCATTCAATGCCTCCGAAAAATTACGGAACGGCATACATTCATTCCAGTTTCCCTCCGTCGGCGTTTCCTGCTCTAGGAAGGCGCGCGCCGCCAAGTGTGAATAACTGCCCTCTGGGCCTAAATACGCAATTTTCATATTCTTCTCCTTTCTCTTCTGCCGTTAAACCATTTCTGCAATATCCAGCAACAAACGCTCGGTGTCCTCCCAGCCGATACAAGGGTCGGTAATCGACTTACCGAATACCTCGTCGTGGGCTTGGTTTCCCTCGACTAAAAAACTCTCTAACATAAAGCCCTTGACAATCCCCTTGAAGGTTTCGTCAAAGCGTCTATTTTGCATAACTTCGTGCGCAATACGGATTTGTTGGCGGTGTTTTTTCCCTGAATTCGAGTGGTTGCAATCAATCACGATGGCAGGGTTTTTCAACTTGCTGCCACGATAGATTTCTTCCAAGTGCATAACCGTTTCATAATGGAAGTTGGGTACGTCTAGCCCGTTTCCGTCTACGCCGCCACGCAAAATTGCATGCGCGTAAGGGTTTCCGTCCGAACGCACTTGGTAGTTGCGGTACTTGAAGATTTGCGGACTCTGCGCTGCAAAAATAGAGTTGATCAGCACGGGGATATTCCCACTCATCGGGTTTTTCAAGCCAACGGGCGCGTCTACGCCGCTTGCCACCTGACGGTGCAGCTGATCCTCTACGCTTCTTGCGCCTACCGCGTGGTAGGAAAGCAAATCCTCTACGTACGCCGTGTTTTCGGGATAGAGCATCTCATCCGCCGAAGTCAAGCCCGAAGCTTCAATTGCCGCAAGGTGCAACGCGCGAATGCTGCGAATCCCACGCACGATATCCGCCTCTCCGTCAGGATCTGGCTGCAGGAACATTCCCTTGTAGCCTACCCCTTTCGTACGAGGCTTGTTCGTGTAGATACGAGGGATAATCACCAGCTTGTCCTTTACCTGCTCGTTCAATTTTCCCAAGCGGGTAATGTATTCCAAGGTAGGCGCGGATTCGTGCGCAGAGCACGGGCCGACGACCACCAACATTTTTTCGCTTTTCCCTGAAAGCACCGCGCGGATTTCCTCGTCGCGCTCCGCTTTAATCTTTTTCATCTCCGCCGTCAGCGGTGTTTCCGCGATAAATTCCTCCGGCTCTGGAATGTAATTTTGCTTTTGCAACATATCAATATCTCCTTAAAAAAGTGATTCCTTCGTTAATAAACGTATATATTCTTCCACTTTTTCCGAAACGTAATCGGAAATGGGGGTCTTAAATTGCAGGCTACTGCGCACCATCGAAGAGCTGACGTGTAAAAGCTCCTGCGGGCAGGGCAAATAGACGGGGATAATCCCCTCGTTCAATCGCTTTGAAGCAAAATAGTTTGCGTTTTCGTACTCAAAGTCCACGGTATTGCGAATCCCTCGAACGTAGAAAGGAGTATCCTCCTTTTCCAGCAATTCCGCAACCGTGCCGGAAAATTCTACCACGCGAATACGCGGTTCGTTCCCAAATGCCAACTGCAACATTTGTTTGCGTTGCTCTACCGTAAAGAGAGGGGCTTTTGCAGGATTGCGCAAAATCGCCACCACCACCTCGTCAAACAGCTGTAAGCATTGACCTATCAACGTTTCGTGCCCTCTCGTCAAGGGATCAAACGTCCCTGCAAACACACACTTTCTTTTCATGCTTCTTCCCTCACTTTCGGGCGGAAAAAGGTGAGTATCGTCCGTCCATAGCGACGTTCGTCATACTTTTCTAGCCCGTCCATTTCCCCTTCAAAGGGGACGTCCCTTTCTAAGACCAAAACACCTCCATCTGCAAGCAGACCGCTTTTTGCGATCTTCTGCACGGCGCGCACGCCTACCTCCAAAGCATAAGGCGGATCAATGAAAATAATATCGAACGGGCGGCGCTCGTAGTCCAAATACGCCTGCGCGTCTACATTGTAGACCTTCGCCTCTTTTCCTTCGTCTATTTTTAGCGTTCGCAGGTTCTTTCTTAAAATCGCCAGGCTGTCCTTCGACTTGTCGTTGAACACAACCTCTGCCGCACCACGGGAAAGGCTCTCTAAACCCAACGCGCCGCTGCCTGCGAACAAGTCTAACACCCTTGCCCCCGAAAAGCGTAAGGCAAGGATATTAAACAGAGATTCCTTTACTCGGTCGGCGGTAGGCCGCACCGCCTCCCCATCGAAAGCCGCCAACACGCGCCCCCTATATTTTCCACCGATAATACGCATCTTTACTTTTTCTTTTTCGGTTTCGTACCGGGCAAGCCGCCGTAATTGACTTTTCTCGGCTTATTCGCTTCTTCTGCCGCCGCGCGGTCTGCATTCTCCTGCGCTCTCACCGATTTTCCGCGAGCCGCGTACGCCCCGACGATGTAGAAAATCCCTGCAACAATAATGGGAAGTAAGCCAAACAAGCAAGACCAAAAATAACTAACTGCAACGCCGCTTATATTCAAATACGCAAACGGCAACAGCGACCAACCGCAACAAAGCATACTAACGAGCGTCAAGATCGCCACCCCTCTGTTATTAAAGGGAGCAGCGTCTTCCGATTCCACCGAAATCGCGCGAAAAGCCTCGTTGACTCCATCGCCGTAGATGCCCACCAAAATCCCGAACAGGACGGTGAAAAACGCAACCACGCCGCCGATTGCAAAGCCCTTCCATTCCCGATACTCCATCTCTTCTTTATGGGAAGAAATTTTCATTTGCGTACCGAGTTGCTCTGCCGACATACGCTTCATATTGCCCGACACCAGCATTTGATACCCTTTACCGCCGAACCCGAATGCCATAGCCCCTGCATACGCAGCCAACAATACCGCAATCACCACCAAAAAGGCGATTCTTTTGCCGTTAAAACCCTCTGCAATCGGTCCGCACCAATCCGTATTAATCGTGCCGATAAACGCAATGCCGCTGAGAATCCCAAAGAAGGTCACCAAAATAAAGGACGACTTAATCGTTTCCCAAACGTTTGCCCAAAATTTCTTCCATTTTTCTTTTGCTTTTGACATACTCACTCCTCGGACTTCGTCCGTTTTCTTATCATCATTTTTTTGAGTGGGTTTCCCCACTTATATATATTCTTTTTGCCCGTAGCGCCATACGGCAGAGTACCTCGTACACCGAGCCGCCACGCTTGCTTGCCACCGCCGCCGCATCCTCAAACAAACACACTCTATCGTCCAACCGATATTCTGTTTCCGCAAGGCAAACGTCCATACAAATTTGCCCCTGCACGGGTGGCAATAAGCCGCTGTCTTCTGCGGAAACGCCAAGCCCTTCGGCGTAGCCGCATCGTAGCACGGACAAGCGTTTTCCTTTGAGGTCGGCTCGCGCCGTTCCATACCCAGCGCCACCGAACGCAACCTTATGGACGGCAACGCAATTTGCATACGCACGCATCGCAGGTTGCAAGGCAAACGGACTATCCCCTTCGGGAAAATATCCGTACAAGCCAAGCCCTATCCGCACACCGTCAAAGAGGTATTCACGCCCGAGCGTCGCCCCATAAGTAGAGGCAAGGTGCGCACGCGCCAAAGGGAAGTATCTTCGACAGATTTTTACGCCGTGCAAAAACCGAAGTCTTTGCCCTTCACACAACTCTTTGTCGTGGGAATAGAAGTGGGAATACACCCCCCGAACGCATACCCGCCCCGACCTTTTTAGCAAAGCGCACACCTTGCCCAAGATCGAACCGTACACGCCGTAGCGATTCATTCCCGTATTCACTTTAACCTGTACGTCGACCTGCAAGCGATACTTTTCCGCCGCGCAGACAATCCGCTTTGCCGAGCGCAAATCTGCCGCCGTCAAAGTCAATCCGCTCCTTGCGGCAACCACCACTTCCTCTTCAGAAGTCGGCGGCGTAAACACCAGTATCTCCTTACCGCCTGCGGCTTGACGAACGGCCAGTCCCTCGTCGATTAACGCCACGGCAAACCCGTCGGCAATCGGCTGCAAAGCATTCACTACTTCCAAGCCACCGTGCCCGTAAGCGTCCGCCTTCACCACCGCATATAAAAATCGGTCGGTGTAGCGCTTAAAGGCAAGCGCATTCTCCCGTATCCTTTGTAAATGGATTTCTAAAATCGTTTCCTGCATACCGTATTGTATGCAGAAAACCTATCATTTTGCCCTTTTCAGCCCTCTTATTTATACAAGATACGGTGGCAATGATCGCACTCAATCGTTGCGCCGCCTTCCAATTTATTTTGCGCGGCAAGGGGCGGCTCCATACTGCAACAGGAGCATCTGCCCGAATACAACTGCGAATAGACGGGGAAGATTTTTTCCTTGCGTTTGGTTTTGTAAACGGTCAAAACGTTTGCGTCGATACCCACAGCCGCTTTTTTCAGCTCCGCTTCGATTGCCGCCTTCTCTCCTTCCTTCGATTCCTTTAAGACGTTGTATTCTTCCTTTGCCGTCTTATATTCCGCCTGCTTGGAGATAACCTCTGCCTTGAGCTCTCTGTATTCCTTGTCCGTCGCCTTCACCGCATCTTCCAAAGCGGCAATATCCGCCTTCAGTTTTTTCATACGGTCGAGGTGCATCATCGCCTTCTTCTTATAGAACGACAGGTCCGCGCCGCCGTTTTCGACCAGTTCTTCCAAATGGTCGAATTCTTCCAAAGCCGCAGCGGTGATTGCGTACTTTTCTTCCAAAGTGGTCAACTCCGCCTTCAACGCCTCCGCTTTAGCGTCCAGAGCGTCTAACTTTTCCGAAGCGGTTTCCATGTACTTTTTCAACTTTGCGTACTTTTTTCTTTCCGCGCTGCCTGCAAGTTCACGCTCCAGTTGGTACAACTTTCTGTCAATTTCTTGATAGTTCAAAATAGCCTTCAACATACTATACTCCTTCAAAGCAATCCATCTTCCCGATGCAACGTGCAAGGAAGCGCAATGCTTTTACACATTTTTTCGTAATATTTTTCAAACCCGTATTCCTCGGACGCGTAATGCGACAGTTCGAATACGCAAACGCCTGCCTCGTGGCAAGCCAAAATTAAATGGTGTTTCCAGTCGGAAGAAATCATCCCGTCTACGCCGCAAGAGATTGCAAACGCCACCGAGGCATCGTCCACGCCCGCGCCGCAAAAACTTGCGACCTTACGAATGGTGCGGGCTTCATCGCCCACTAAGCGTACTTGGGTGGAAAAGGTCTTCCCCAGATTTTCCTGCAACTGCTTTGCGGAAATTTCCTCTACTTCGTACACGCTGCCGTAGCCGCCTGCCGACAAGAGGTGCTGTCTTGCCTCGTTCCTCCGAGCTGTTTTTGCCGTCTTTCCATTCAACGCCGAAAGGTATACGCCGTCGGCAAGGCAATCGTCAATGCCGCCCTCTGCGCAATCAAGATTGAGGTGCATGGAAATCACCGAAATCCCTGCCTGAATACAAGCAATCAATCTGCCGCCCAGCGGCGTCCCCAAGCGCACGTCCCCGATCTTTCCATAGATGACGGGATGATGGCTGACGATGAGATTTGCGCCCACCGACTTCGCCTTTTCAATCGCGGCGTTGGTCAAGTCCAGCGTAAACAGCACGCCCGTAATTTCGCCGCCGCAATCGACCAGCACACCGCTGTTATCGTACGCGCCAAAATTACGGCAATATTCGTCGCTGAGCGCCTTAGGCGCAGCCTCGTCTAATATTTTATATATTTCTAAAACGGTCATTTTTGTATCGCCTCTTGCAGCCTTGCCTTCCGCCTCAAAAGCTCGGCGCGGCTGTCCTCCTGTAAATTGCTCTGCAAATATCGTTCGACGTCGCGCAATTGTTTTTCCACCCGTCCGACAAATGCCGTTGGCAGCGTTGCCAAGTTCTCTTTCCCGAATTCGATTTCCATTTCGGTATACGTCTGCTTTGCCTCGCCGTCCGCAAGCCGCCTACCGCAGATTACGTCGTAATATTTGCCGTCCTGAAAAGTGAAATCCCTCGTGATACATGCGCCGTTCTCAATCAGCCACCGCCGCAGCTTATCGGCGTTCAGCATCGGCTGAAAGACAAAACTCTTGGGCAAAAAGCCGTGCTTTTCGTCCGTCAAAATGGACAAAATCTCGCTGCCGCCCATACCTGCAATCAACACCTCGTCCACGGTGGAAGGCACGCCGTAAAAGCCGTCGCCCAGCACCCCCGTCGCTCTGCCAGCCGCCACGTACGGAGCAAGCAAAACCTCTGCTTTTTGCAGGCTGCCCTTACTGACGTCGGAGAATATTGCCTGCTCGCAAAGCCCGTTTTCCAGCATATACTGCGTGCAATAGCCGTGGTCGCAGCCCACGTCCGCAAACGTCTTTGCAGGCGCAAGTAGACCGCACAGCGTCCGTATCCGTTTGCTGACCGACATCAATACAAGAAGTCCTTTAACTTTTTGCTTCTGGACGGATGACGAAGCTTTCTCAAAGCCTTCGCCTCAATCTGACGGATACGCTCACGGGTGACGTCAAATTCCTTGCCCACCTCTTCGAGGGTACGAGGCTTGCCGTCGTCAATGCCGTAGCGCAAGCGCAACACCTTCTCTTCACGCGGCGTCAAAGTATCCAGCGCGCTGAGCAGCTGTTCCTTCAGCATAGTAAAGGTAACCGAATCGCTGGGGGTCATCGTCTTCTCGTCCTCGATAAAGTCCCCCAAATGACTATCCTCTTCCTCGCCGATGGGAGTTTCTAAGGATACAGGGTCTTGCGCAATTCTTTGGATTTCACAAACACGCTCTTCGCTTACGCCCATCTTTTCCGCGATTTCCGCAGGAGTAGGCTCTCTGCCCAGTTCCTGCAACAGCATGCGCTGTACTCTCGTCAACTTATTGATGGTTTCCACCATATGCACGGGAATACGAATCGTTCTTGCTTGGTCTGCAATCGCGCGGGTAATCGCCTGACGAATCCACCAAGTCGCATAGGTAGAGAACTTAAAGCCACGCTGATAATCGAATTTTTCCACCGCCTTCATAAGCCCCAGGTTGCCCTCTTGAATCAAATCCAAAAACAGCATACCGCGACCCACGAAACGCTTTGCAATCGAAACGACCAAACGCAAGTTTGCTTCCGAAAGGCGTTTTTTCGCGTGCTCGTCCCCTTCCTGCATACGCTTTGCGAGCTCCACCTCTTCGTCTGCAGACAGCAGGGGTACGTGCCCGATGTCCTTCAAATACAGCTTGACGGGATCGTCCAAGCCGATATCGGAAAGTGCTTGCTCAAACAGCTCCTTATCCCTTGCGTCCTCGTCGATAATCTGAATCCCGTTTTCCGCCAACGACTTATAGATAAAGTCGATTTGATTGGGGTTCGTATCGTACTTTTCCATAATGTCGCAGAGCGCATTCGTCGAAATGCAACCCTTCATTCTGTAATTCGCCACGATTCCGCCTAAGATTTCATTTAATTTTTGTTCGGAAATAGCCACTATTTTCTCCTCCGTTTATTCTTTTTCTCTTTGGTTGGTCAAAGCAATATTTCACCTTGATTATCTGCGTTTCTTTTGACGGCGCAGAGCGTCTTGTAGGCTGCTGAGTATCTCCACCCGACGGGATTGTTCATCCGTCTTTGCAAGCTCCTCTTGCAACAGCGCGATTTCTCGGTCGATACTTTCCCTTTCTAAGGTTGCCACGCTGTCCGTAAAGAACCGCTTTGCCACCTCGCCTGCGAGCTTGTCCTCATAGTTTAAGTCGAGGATTTCGTTGAACGCAGGACAGTTCTCGTCGAAGATCTCAAACAGTTCTGCAGGTCGTATCCGCGCGCCCTCCGCCTCGCAAACGGTGATATACGCCGCAATCCTTGCGTGGACGGAATTTTCAAAATGCAGTTTCTCGATGGATACGTTCTTTGCGTAATCCGCGCCGAAGAGTTTTGCCGCCAAGATAAACCGTTCTGCTTTTTCCGTTTTATCCGAGCCTCTCGCCACCTCTGCAATCTTGACGTTTGCCCCCACCGTATCGGCAGCGTCCGCCTTGTTTTCCTTGCGCAGGTTTTCGAGGTCGCGTTCGAGCGATTGATAGGTCAAGCCCGTCTTATCCCGCAGTTTCTTAAGCAAATCCTCGCGCACAGCAGAGCTGTCTGTTCCGGAAACGATTTGCAACGCCTCTTTGACGAAAGCGCGCTTGCCGTCCGTACGCGATAGGTCGTATTTGCGTTCGATTGCGTGCAATTTATAATCGACCAAGGGCATCGCCGCATCCAAGCATTTTTGATACGCCTCCGCGCCCTGCTTTGCCACGTCGTCGGGGTCTAATCCGTCGGGCATCGGCACGACCAGCACCTTCAAATGCTCGCCGTCCAAAATCTCCAAGCCCCTGAGGTCTGCCTTTTGCCCTGCAAAGTCGCCGTCATAACTGATATATACGTTTTCCGTATACCGCTTTATGAGGCGCGCCTGCTCCTTCGTCAGCGACGTACCCATGGACGCCACGGCGTTTTTAAACCCTGCTTGGTAGAGGGAAATGGTATCCATATACCCTTCGACGACGATCACGCTGCTGATCGGCTGTTCTCGTTTCAGCTTTTTCAAAAGGTTGACGTTATACAGGGTGTTGCGCTTGTTGAACAGCATCGTTTCCTTGGTGTTCTTGTACTTAGCAAAGTCCGTCTTCCCTAAGAACCTGCCGCCAAAACCGATGACCTCGTCCATATTGTTGATGATAGGGAAGATGAGGCGTTCTGCCTGCGCGTCAATCAGTCTGCCGTTCTTGCTTTCAATCAGCACGCCGCTATCCAAGATATCCTCTTTACGGTAGCCCTTTCCTGCCAAATATTCCGCAAGTTCGCGATAATCCAGCGAAGCCCCGATCCCGAATTGCTTGACCGTGGACGGTAGCATTTTTCTGTCCGCGATATACTGCAAGTGCGCGTCTGCCCTCTCGTCGCCGCTGAACAGGTTTGCACGATAGAACCGTGCCGTATCCAACAAAATCGCCGCCATAGCGTCCCGCTTTTTCTTCTTGCGGATGGATTCCTCGGTGTCTAAGTTGCTTTCAGGCACTTCCATTTTTGCGCGCGCCGCCAAAATGCGAACAGCCCCCATAAAGTCGGTGCTCTCGATTTCCTTGACGAACTTGACGACGTCCCCCGATTCGCCGCAACCAAAACAATGATAAAACTGCTCCGATTGATTGACGGCAAAGGAAGGAGTACGCTCGTGATGAAAGGGACAGCAAGCCCAATGGTTGCCGCCTTTTCTATCGAGCGCAACGTAGCTGCCGATGACGTCTACGATATCGTTTTTCGCTTTTAGCTCCTGCATGAAGCGATCAAAATCTGCCATTCTTTCCTCCGTGTTTATTCTTTGCCTAATGAAAACGTTGTGGGAATGAAAATGTTTTCAAATACGGTGATTGCGTATTGGTCGGTCATTCCCGATATATAGTCGCATACCGCGCGTTCCGTTCCCCACGTTTCCAAAAGCGCCTTGTACGGCGCAGGGAGCTTGTCCGTATTTTTCATGAAGTAGGTGAATAACTCCGTAAGCATCCGTTCCGCACGCTCCAAAATCACCTTGTTGGTCAAGTTATACACCCGTTCAAACATGAACGCGCGCAGCTCTCGAATCGAACTTTCCACCTCTTTCGACATCGCGATCACGGGCTTGCCGTACGAATTTTCGTAAATGTCTGCAATTGCGGTATGAATACGCTGTTTTGTGCCTTGTCCAAGCACGCTGATGGGACGGGCGGGCAGGTCTTCGTTCGTCAAAATCCCCGCGCGGATCGCGTCCTCAATGTCGTGGTTGATATAGGCGATACGGTCTGCAATGGATACAATTTGCCCCTCCAACGTTTGGGGGTTGCCGCTGCTCTTATGCTCCAAGATTCCGTCGCGCACCTCAAAGGTCAGGTTCAAGCCTCTGCCGCCCTTTTCCAAGACGTCCACCACGCGCAAGGATTGCTCGTTGTGCCAAAACCCAGCCTCTGCCAGCTTGTTCAGCACCTTTTCCCCCACATGCCCAAACGGCGTATGCCCCAAGTCGTGCCCGAGCGCAATCGCCTCCGCCAAGTCCTCGTTGAGCCGCAACGAACGGGCAATCGAACGGGAAATCTGCGAAACGTCCAAGGTATGGGTCATACGGGTAATGTAGTGATCCCCTTCGGGCGCAAAGAACACCTGCGTTTTGTTTTTTAATCGCTTGAACGAGTTGCTGTAAATAATGCGATCCCTATCCCGTTGAAAGGCGGTACGAAAATCGCATTGTTTCTCCTCACGCGCTCTCCCGCGCGTAAATTGCGCGCGCGTAGCGTAAGGCGCAAGAAGAGCGTCTTCCGTCTGCCAAATCTGTTCTCTTACCGTCATTTTTACCATTTTCCATCTCCGTTCGACGATTGCGTCCATTTTCCCGCTTATTATATTATTCGACGCGAAATCGTAAAATCCTTTTTTCTTTAGAAAAAAAGTATAAAAATTTTTCTTTTTTATGCAAAAAAAAGACGAGCTAACACTCGCCCGTCAATTTTTCTCTTATCTTTTTCGTGATTTAAAGAACACCGCCACCGTTCCACCGCCTGAATGGCTGCCGATGACAGGTCCTATATAACTGATAAAAATCGGATTTTGGGGATAGGATTTTTGCAACAATCCTTGCACGAACCTTGCGTCCTCTAAGCAGTCGGCGTGGCTAATATAAATGGGATCACTCTCCCCAATGTCCGCGCTTTCCTGCATATTTTGCACCAGCTTTCTCAGCGACTTCTGTCTGCCCATCACCTTGCCCGTCGTGGTCAGTTTCCCCTCGTCGGAAACGTGCAACATCGGCTTTACGTTCAGCATCGTCCCTACGATTGCGGTCGCAGACGAAACCCTGCCCCCTCTCTTTAAGTGAAAAAGGTCGTTTACGGTAAACTGATGATTGATGGAAAGTTTCAAGCTCTCTGCATATTCGTACGTTTCTTCAATCGTTGCTCCTTCGTCTGCTTTTTCCACGACGTAGTTGACAAGCAACCCCTGCCCAAGCGATGCGCACAAGGAATCCACCACGAAAATTTTGCGCTTCGGATACTCTTTTGACAACGCTTTTTGCGCGACAAAAAAACTATCTGCCGTCCCCGAAAGTCCCGAAGAAAAGGCAATCACCAAAAGATCCAAGCCTTTTTCTAGCGCGCTGCGCATACGCGCCTGCGCAATTTCAGGTGTAATTTGGTAGGTCGTAGGCTTTGCGCCCGCGCGCAATCTTTCGTAAAACGCCTGCAAGCCAATATCCTGCCCGTTCTCCCCAAAATACTCTACGCCGTCCATAATAAAGCCAAGTTTGACGCATTCCACGTTATGCTCCGCAAAGTATTCCTGCGGCAAGTCGCTGCCAGAATCGGTTAGAACGTGAAATTTTCTTTTGTTCATATTCTCACTTTTTGATTTACCCACGCCGTTCGTCTCGGCGTTCAACCATATACTTTTCATAAAACTCCTGCCTATTTTTCATTCGATTTTGGATTGCCAAAGCGGAAATATATACGCCTTTCTTTCTCTCCCACAAGCATATTGTCAAGGCAAAAACTGCCCTTTCCATTCCTTTGACAATCCCATTGTATCCAGTTTAGCAAAAAATGACAACCTACTGCTTTGCCTTTCCTCTCTACTGCTTTTTTCGCAAATTCTACCGACAAAAAAAGCGGTCTACCCACAGTAGAGTTGGGTAAAACCGCTTATTTTCGATGTATTTTTTGCCTGAAATGGCATACTTTTTAGTTAGAGCCGCAAATTCATTCCTTCTCCAACAAAATGGTGACAGGTCCGTCGTTGGTCTGCGAAATCTGCATATCCGCACCAAACACGCCCATCTTGACGACTATGCCGTAAGCGCGCAACGCCTCTGCGGCATATTCGTACAGCTCGTTTGCAAGCTCAGGACGCTCTGCCAAAGTAAAACTGGGGCGATTGCCGTGCGAAGCGTCGCCGTACAACGTGAACTGGGAAACGAGCAAAACCTCGCCGCCTACGTCGAGTACCGAACGGTTCATCTTCCCGTTTTCGTCCTCAAAGATGCGAAGCCCTGCAATCTTTTTGACGATGTAATCTGCCTCTGTTTTTGTGTCGCCTACTTTTATTCCCAAAAAGACCGTCAATCCAAACGGAATTTCGGAAATCCATTCGCCGTTCACCTTTAAACAGGTGTTTTTCACTCTCTGCACGACTGCACGCATAATAAACTCCTCATTGTACGACAAAACGCAGGATAGGAAACCCAATCCTGCATTTTGGTTGCTTGTTATTCGATAACGTAATTAAACGCGGCTCATGTATTCGCCGGTTCTGGTGTCGATACGGATGGTATCGCCCTCTTCGACGAACATAGGTACCTGAATGGTAGCGCCCGTTTCCACCTTAGCAGCCTTCATAACGTTGGTTGCCGTGTTGCCCTTAACGCCGGGTTCAGCCTCTACAACCTTCAACTCTACGAAGTTTTCAGGCTCTACCGAGAACGCCTTGCCATACAGGAATTTTACGGTAACCGTATCGTTTTCCTTGATGTACTTGAGCGCATCTTCCACCTGATCGTAGGTGAGCTGTTCCTGATTCCATTCCTCGTCTACGAATACGTAGAATTCGCCGTCGAAGTAGGAATAGGTCATCTTCTTCGTTTCTACCTGAGCCGTTTCCAACTTCGTGGTGGGGTTGAACGTTTCGTTGGACAATACTTGTCCCGTTACAACGTTCTTCAAGGTCGTTCTAACGAACGCCGCGCCCTTACCGGGTTTTACGTGCTGGAAATCCGTTACGGTGTAAACGCCACTCTTGTATTCAAAGGTAGCCCCTTTACGAATATCGCCTGCTAAAATTTGTGCCATAGTACATATCTCCTTATGACTTTTTTCTTTTTTTGTTTTTAAAGGGCTTTTACAAGCCTTTTACAAAATGAGCAAATCCTTTCTTGTTTTGCCCATAAAGGTTTTTATTTTTCCGTCCTGCAAGACGACCGTATCTTCGATACGAATACCGTATTCCCCCTCGACGTAAACGCCCGGCTCGTCCGAGAACACCATGCCGTCCGCCAAGGTCTTTTCTCCGCGAACGCTTACCGAAGGCGCTTCGTGAATGTTCAAGCCTACGCCGTGGCCCAAGGAATGGGTGAACAACTCTCCGTAGCCGTTTGCCTGCAAGTAATCCCTTGCAATCGCGTCCACTTGCATACCCGTCATACCGGAAACCGCCCTTTCTTGCACCAGCTCGTGCGCACGCAAAACGTGTGAATATGCTTTTTTAAATTCCTCGTGCTTGCCGTCGTCGCCAAACAGGAAAGTACGGGTAATGTCGGAACAGTAGCCGTTGACACGGCAACCAAAGTCCACCAAAATCTCATCTCCGAATTTCAAGGTCGTCAAGCCCGTTTCGTGATGCGGTACGGCTGCATTCGCGCCAAAAGCAACGATCGTTTCAAACGCCAAGCCCTGCGCGCCCAGCTTTCGCATATTGTATTCAAGTTGCGCCGCCAACGCCGTCTCCGTCATACCCTCGCGGATTTCAGGGAGCAGCATATTCAGGGCGTCCTCCGCAATCGAGCAAGCCCGTGCAATATTGCCAAGTTCCCACTCGTTTTTCACAATCATACTTTCGGTAAAGACTGTATCAACATCGACAAACTCCGCGCCCGATTTTTGCAACGCCAAAAACCGTGCATGGCTGGTCTGCGAATAGGAAATCCCTACGCGCTGATATGCGCCCAGAATTTCCGTTAACTTCTTGCCGCCCCAAAGCACGGGTACGACGTCCGAGCCCTCAAAAAACTTCTTCGCTGCCTCGATGTACCGTGAATCGGTATAGAGAGTCGCGCCATCCTTATCAATGAGCACGCCGCCGTTTTCAGGCCCCATACCCGTTGCATAGCGCATCAAAAATTCACACTCGGTATAAATCGCATCGACGTTCGCCGCTGCAAACAATTTTTTGCAATTCGTCAAAACCATAACGATCTCCTCTTGTATATTCTACCAAATATTTTTTCTTTCGTCAAGTGGTAGAAATACATAATTATAGTGCAAAATACACTTTTTTCATCTCTTGCGCCTCTTTCGACTGCTTTCCCGAGGATTCGCTGACGATATAAGGCTCTAACTTCAATTCTTTCAATGCCCTAGCAAGCGGAGCAAATTCCGGTCCGTAAACGGTATCTTCGAAGGTCAAGTGCTTGACTTCCCCTTTCACCGAATACATAATCTTGGAAAAATGCACGTGGAAATGCTTTACTCTTTCAAAGCCCAGCTCGTCAATCATATACTGCAAGCGCGCCTTATAATCGTCCACCGATTTTAACGAGCCCTGCTCCCTTGCGTTGATGTGCCCAAAGTCCACGCAGGGGGTGTAAACGGGGTCGATTTTACAAAATTCGACCACCTCTTCCAGCGTGCCGATCTGCGCAAGTTTGCCCATCGTTTCGGGGCAGAATATCATATCTTCAAAGCCGTTTTCGTAAATCAAATCGCGCAAAATACGCAACCGTTGTATGGTCTTTTCCACCGCCTCAAAGCGTTGCGCTTTGCCTTGCGCCGCAGGATGAAACACCACGCGTCTGCCGCCCATCAATTTTGCCATACGCGCGGAATCCAGCACGTATCCGTACGATTTTTCCGCCATTTCGTCGTCTGGGTTGGCAAAGTTGATAAAGTACGGCGCGTGCACGGAAATTTCCACCCCCGCCGCCGCAAACGCCGCGCCGATTGAACGGGCTTTTTCGTCCGTCATACGCACCCCTCTGCCGAAGGAATACTCAAAGCAATCCAGCCCTAAGCCTTTGACAAAGCCTGCCGATTGCTCGGTATGCGAATACCCTGCCGCGTAAAAATCTTCACAGTTTCCACTCGGTCCGAATTTTATCATTTTCTTCCCCTTTAAATTTTTTATCAATCGTAAGCATTTTTGGATAAATTTTTTTTCGCCATTACAGCAAAGCTGTAATCCGTCCGTCATCATAGGATTTACCCGATTTTTTTCACGTCCTCTTGCAGCTGTTTTTGCAGAGCCTCTACGCTTTCAAATTTTTGGATATCGCGGATTCTTTCCAAGAACTGAACGGTCAATTTCTGTCCGTATAGATCCCCCGAAAAGCCAATCAAGTGCGTTTCCACGTATGCGTACTTACCGTCAACCGTTGGCTGCTCGCCAAAGTTGGTGATGGCAAAATACCTATCCCCGTCCACCGATACCTGCGTTTTGTAAACGCCGTGAGGAAGATGAAATTTTTCCTTGGGGTACAGGAAATTCGCCGTGGGAAAGCCTATCGTCCTGCCCAACCTTTTGCCCCTTACCACCGTTCCCGACAGCAAAAAAGGCTGCAGCAAAAGGGCATTTGCCTCTTTTAACTTCCCTTGCGCCAGCAATTTCTTGACGGTGGAAGAGCTAATCTTTTCCCCCTCAAGCTCTAACAGAGGCACTACGTCAACCTTGGCGGTGGTCAGCTCTTGCAAGCCCTGCGCCGTTCCCGCCGCATCCTTCCCGAAACGAAAATCCTCGCCACAGACAAACGCCACGGGCGCAAATCGACTTTCCAGAATTTCTAAAAATTCTTTCGGCGAAAGCGACTTAATTTCCTCAAAGCGAAATTCAGCTGCAAAATCCACCCCCGCGGCAGAAAAAATGGTTTCCCTTTCCGGAAACGTGAATAAACAGCCTTCCTTGCCCCCGGCAATGGTCATGATACCGACGGGCAGGCCGTACTCTTTCGCGCGCGCCAAAAGCAGGCGATGTCCGACGTGCAAACCGTCAAACCCGCCCAAAAGCATTACGCCGCCGCGCATACTCACCTTTTGTGTAAGCCGTACTGTCCTAAACATATTTCCTCTATTAGCAAAGTTTCGTTTTTAATTTCGCCAGCCCGTTTTGCACCTGTGCAATCCCGTAAAAACTGCCGTCCTCGTTGTAAAACTTATACAATCCGTCCTCGGATTCCGACGCCACCTTCATGCCGTTTAACAGTTTTGCGTGGTTCTTGCCCGATACGGCAAGGATCGGATACGGCAGTACGCTGTCGGTAGGAAGAATGTATCTTTCTATCTCCTCAGGCGTAGGGTCAGCCTCGAATACCGAGAAAGGAATTGCGTTCCCCTCGGTGAAAATCCCACTCTGCGTTCTGCGCAGAGCGCTCATCACGGCGTTCGTACCTAGCGCCGACGCCAAGTCCCTGCCGATCGAACGGATATAAGTACCGCCGCCGCAACGGATTTTTACACGGAAAGTGGTTTCGTTCACCTGCCCAAGCACCGACATATCGTGAATGACGATTTTTTTGGGTTGCAATTCAAATTCCACGCCTGCACGCGCCAACTCGTAGCCACGCTTGCCGCCCACGTTCTTTGCGCTGTACTTTGGCGGCAACTGCATGACCTCGCCGCACATCGTCGGCAAGACCTCGGCAATCTCCCTTTCATCAGGGACACGCCCCCCACAAATCAGCGTTCCCGTGCTGTCTAAGGTATCCGAACTTACCCCGAAAGTAAACTCCGCAACGTACTCCTTTTCCTTTTCTAAAAAGTAGTCGAACAGCCGTGTAGCATTCCCTGCGCCAACGGGCAGCACGCCCGATGCCAAAGGGTCTAACGTACCCATGTGTCCGCAGGGCATTCCCGTCAGCCATTTTAGCTTGTTGACAACCGCCGAGGAAACAATCCCCGACGGTTTATCGACGTTGAAAAAGCCGCTGCCTTGAATTTTTGGCGTTCTCTTGCCCATTAGCGCAATTCAATCCCCAACTTGAATTTCAAGTTGCCCAAAATCTTCTTAACGAACCCGTCAAGGTTTTCGGGCGTAAATCCCTTTTCCGCCTGCGCATCGGGGGTAAAGGTAAGGCTGAACGCCATACTCTTTTTCCCTTCGGGCAACTGTCCGCCGCGGTATACGTCAAACAAGGTCGCCTTCGTCAAATACTTGCACGAATGGAGCAATACCTCTTCGATTTCTCCGCAAGTCAGTTTCTCATCGACAATCAACGCCAAGTCGCGCTGCATTGCAGGGAACTTAGGCAGGTTGGTGTAGCGGATTGCATCGTCCATACCCTCGGACAAAGTACAAAGATCCAGTTCGCCAAGGTACACCTTCTTATCCAAACCAAGCGAAAGAGCGATAGCAGGGTCAAGCTCACCGATTTCGCCCACCACCGTCTTGCCGAGCAATACGCTCGCCGAAACGCCAGGATGCAGATACGTCTTTTCCGCACGAACGTAGGTCAAAGGCAAGTGGAACGCTTCCGCCAAAGCCTCTACCGTGCCCTTAATATCGAAGAAATCGCACTTTGCACCCCAGACTGCAAACACGAGATGCTTGCGTTCCTCGGGCTGTTCGCTTGCCGCCGTGTCGCGAGGCAGGTAGATATTCGCAATCTCAAATTCTCTGCCCTCGTCGTTGCCTCTGCGGATATTGCGAACCGCGTTCCCCAGCATCGAAGGCGCAAGGAAGGTACGCATAATCGACAATTCCTCGCTGATGGGGTTGAGAATTTTCACCGCGTTTCTCTCTACGCCGTCCGCAGGAATGCGCATCAAGTCTAAATCCTTTGGCGAATAGAAGGAGTAGTTGTACGCCTCGTAATAGCCCTGCGTTTTCATCAAGGCCTTTACGTGCATTTCCTTTTTCTGGTTTTCCGTCAAGCCGCCGCCCGTCACCGATGCTTTCTCCAAGAAAGTGGGAATGAGGTGGTCGTAGCCGTACATACGGATAATTTCTTCCGCAAGGTCGGGATACCCGTCCACGTCGTCGCGATAGCCGGGGATAACCACCGTCAGTTCGTCGCCGTGGATTTCGGGGCGGAATTGCAGCCTCGTCAGGATTGCGACGATTTCCTCGTCAGGGACTTTGATCCCGAGCAGAGCGTTGATTTTCGATACGCTTGCCGTCATCGTACGTTCGGTCAAGTCCGCCGCGCAAACGTCTGCGCAAACGTCCGTGATCACACCGCAGCCCAGCTCCTCAATGAGGTGCAGCGCACGCGCCATACCCAAGCCGTTGGTGTACGCGTCCACCCCTTTTTCAAAGCGAGAAGAGGAATCGGAGGATTGTCCCAACGCCCTCGAAGTCTTTCTAACGCTGTCGCGGGCAAACTTCGCCGATTCAAAGTAAACGTTTTTCGTGCTATCCTTAATCTCGCTGTTTAAACCGCCCATAATCCCAGCCAGCGCAACCGGCTTTTCACCGTCGCAGATGACAAGGTTTTCAGGGTTGAGCGTAAACTCTTTTTCGTCCAAAGTGGTAATCTTTTCGCCTTCCGTTGCACGTCTTACAACGATTTTTCTTCCCCCGATCTCGTCCGCATCAAAAGCGTGCATCGGCTGCCCGATTTCAAGGAGTACGAAATTCGTAATATCGACGATAGGCGAAATGGAACGAATGCCCGAAAGCGCCAAACGCTTCCGCATCCAAGCAGGCGTTTTACCCCCCTGCACGTTCTCCACGTAATGCCCTACGTAGCGAGGACAAAGGTCGGGCGCAAGCACCTCTACCGCCACGGGCGCGGCGTTCGTCTTATGTGCCGTAAAAGAAATTGCAGGATGTTTCAACGGCTGACAAAGCACCGCCGCCACTTCGCGCGCGATACCTAAAACGCTCTGACAATCGGGGCGGTTGGCAGTAATGGAAATATCAAAAATCCAGTCATCCAAGCCGACGATTTTTTTAATATCCTCGCCCACGGGTACGTCCTTTGCAAGGTCGAGCAAGCCGTTTACTTCCGCGCCCTCGTAATAATCGTCGTTGATACCCAGCTCTTCCCCAGAGCAAAGCATACCGCACGATTCCACGCCGCGAAGCTTACCCTTTTTAATCTTCTTCACGCCGTCGGGGTTCTTTTCGAGTTGACGAGGGTCGCTCTCTACCACGGTAGAACCGTCCAACGCGCAGGGCGTTTTCATCCCCACGTAAACGTTGGGCGCACCCGTCACGATTTGCAGCTCTCTGCCGTATTCTTCGCCGCAGTCCACCACGCAAATTTGCATATGGTCGCTGTCGGGATGCGGGGTCAAAGCCTTTACTTCACCCACCACAACGCGGCTGATTTTTTCGCCAAGGTAGGAAAGTTCTTCTACCTCAAAACCACAGGAAAACAACTTTTCCGCCAACTCCTGCGCGGAAACGTCAATATCTACGTAATCTTTTAACCAACTGAAAGGTACTTTCATGTTTTTCTCCTAAATATTGTTTATCTTATTCAAGCCGAAAACGGCGCAGATGCGAGCAAGACAAGGCGCGCGAGGAAAACCTAAGGGAGTTTACTATGCGTAAATGACCGAAGGTTGCCACAGCGCAACGCCGTATTGCGAAGTATATCCGCCGTTTTAATCTTCGAACTGCGAAATAAAACGTAAATCGTTTTCAAAGAGCGTTTTAATATTGTTAATGCCGTATTTCAGCATAGCGATACGCTCCACGCCCATACCGAACGCAAA